>CAZCBO010000158.1:0-6876 GCA_964496825.1 uncultured Acidimicrobiaceae bacterium | reverse complement strand
GCCGCTCCCTCCTTCGTCCGGAGTCCCTCGGTGTCCTGGTGCGTGAGGACCTGGCCCGCTGGGTGGGTAGCCGTCTCTTCGTCAGGGTCGCCATTCCGCCGTTGTCACCTGCCCAGGAACGCCGGCTGAGCCCGGAGCTGCGCCGGGAGCATCGGACGCGCGGATCGGGCTGAGGCGTCTCCGGGCGGTTCGAGGCAGCACCGGGCAAGCGCCGGTACCTCGCTAGCGTTCGTCCATGGACTACCGGAGCTTCGTCGAGCGCCTTCGAGAGGACGTCACCGAATACGAGCCGGCGCAGGCAGCCGACCGGGAGTTCGCCTCCGTCATCGACGTCAGGGAGCCGGTGGAGCGACTCGAGGGTGCGATCCCGGGGTCGATCGCCCTCCCCCGGGCGATCCTGGAGCGCGAGATCGAGAGAGTCGTCCCCGATCGCGATGCGCCGATCCTCCTCTACTGCGTGGTCGGCGAGAGTTCGGTGCTGGCCGCCCACACCCTGCAGACGCTCGGCTACAGCAACGTCGCCTCGCTCGCCGGCGGATTCCGCCGGTGGCGGGCGCAGGGCTTCGACTACGTCCTGGACGAGGGTCTTGCCGCCGACGAGCGGATCCGCTACGACCGCCAGCTGCGGCTCGACGGCATCGGCCCGGCGGGCCAGCAGCGACTGCTCTCGTCGCGGGTGCTGGTCGTCGGCGCCGGTGGGCTGGGATCACCTGCGGCCCTGTACCTCGCAGCCGCCGGCGTGGGGACGATCGGCATCGTCGACTTCGACCGGGTCGACGTCACCAACCTCCATCGCCAGATCCTCCATGACACCCCGTCGGTGGGCCGGGCCAAGACGGCTTCTGCGGCTGCCCGCCTCGAGGCGCTCAATCCAGGGGTGAAGACCGAGCTGCACCAGACCCAGCTCGACGAGTCGAACGCCGCCGGCATCGTCCGCGACTACGACGTGGTGATCGACGCCTCCGACAACTTCCCCACCCGGCTGGCGCTCAACGATGCCTCGATCGCCACCGGTGTGCCCATCGTGCACGGCTCGGCGCTGCGGTTCGAGGGCACGGTGGCCGTCTTCGACCCTCCGGAGGGACCCTGCTACCGGTGTCTGTACCCGGTCCTCCCCGCGGACGCCGCAACCTGCTCGGACGTCGGCGTGCTCGGGGCGATGACCGGGGTCATCGGATCCACCCAGGCCGTCGAGGCGATCAAGCTGCTCGTCGGTGCCCGGCCGCTGTCGGGGGAGCTCCTCACCTACGACGCCCTCGACTCGCGGTGGTCGCGGTTCCGGTTCGTGAAGGATCCGAACTGTCCGGCCTGCGGAGGCTCCTAGCCGCTCATCTGCGTCGCCAGCTCCACCAGCGTCCGCACCCCGAAGCCGGTCCCGCCCTTGGTGGTGTAGTGCTCGGTCTTGTCGGCTCGCGCCGGTCCGGCGATGTCGAGGTGGACCCAGGTGGCATCCCCGGCGAACTCGGCGAGGAACAACGCCGCGTTGATCGCGCCCCCCCACCGGTCGTTGGCGATGTTCTGGATGTCGGCGATCGACGAGTCCAGCTTCGAACGGTATTCCTGTTCGAGGGGGAGCTGCCACCACTTCTCCCCGGCGAAGCGTCCCGCGGCGAGTACGGACTCGATCGCATCGTCGTCGTTGCCGAGCACGGCGCCGATGAGCCCTCCGAGCGCCACCTTGGCGGCGCCGGTCAGCGTGGCAACGTCGACGATCAGGTCGACGTCGGCTTCGACCGCGACCCCGAGTCCGTCGGCGAGCACGAGCCGCCCCTCGGCGTCGGTGTTGAGCACCTCGACGGTCTTGCCGCCGTAGGCGGTGAAGACGTCCCCGGGCCGCTGGGCGGCGCCCCCGGTCATGTTCTCGGTGAGGGGAGCGATCCCGAGGACCGTGATCGGCAGGTTCAGGGCGGCGATGGCCTGCATCGCCCCGAAGACGGTGGCGGCCCCCGCCATGTCCGTCTTCATCTCCTCCATCATCTTCGCCGGCTTGATCGACAGCCCGCCGGAGTCGAAGACGATGCCCTTGCCCACCAGGGCCAGCGACGCCTTGGCCCCCTCCGGCTCGTAGCGGAGCAGCACCATCCGGGGCGGGTTGGTGGCCCCGGCGGCGACGGCGAGGAGGCCCCCGTAGCCGCGCTTCCCGGCCTCGTCGGGCTCGACGATCTCCACCTCGAGACCGGAGATCGCGGCGGCCCGTTCCGCCAGGGTCTCGGGTGGCTTGGCGACGGCGGGCAGGTTGACCAGGTCGCGGGTGAGCGACACTCCTTCGGCGATGATCGCGGCCCTGGCGACGGCGGTGTCGATATCGTCTGGGGCGTCGACGAGGATCAGCCGCTCGTTGGAGCGCTCCTTCGGCTCGGAGCGGTACTCGTCGAAGGCGTACGATCCGAGCAGGAACCCGAGGGCGACGGCCTCGGCGGCACCCTCGACGTCGACGAGGTGCAGGGTGGTCGCCACGTCCGGGTAGGTGCGGGCCGAGCGGCCGAGGGAGCCGGCGGCGCGGCGGAGGACTTCGGCATCGGCCTCATCGCCGAGGCCGACGAACCGGATCTCGCCAAAGGGAAGGTCACCCCCCGGCACGGCCGCTTCTTGTCCGGTCTTCCCGGTGAATTCGCGGGTCTCGAAGTAGCCGTCGAGCCAGTCGCCGAGGCGCTCGGCGACGGCATCGGCCCCCGGGCCGTAGCTGAGCTCGGCGAACACCGGCACCACGAGTAGATCGGCGGTCGTCTCATCGAGCGGCTCACCACCGACGATCTCAGTCATCCGTCTCCTCTCGACTCGGCATCCACTCGGCCTCCACCGAGCGGGCCAGCATGTACAGGTAGTCGGCGAGGCGGTTCAGATACACCACCACCAGGCTGTCCTTGGCACCGCTCTCCCGGGTCCAGGTCACCGCGTTGCGCTCGGCGCGGCGGACGATCGATCGGGCCAGATCGAGGGCCGCCGCCACCGGGTCTTCCCCCGGCACGACGAACTCGTGTGGCATGCCGCGCTCCGCGACGATGGCGTCGATCCGCTGCTCGAGGCCGTCGACCATCGATTGGTCGACGCGGCTGACGCCGTCCTCGAGCTGGTCGCGCTTGGCCGGATCGGTGGCGAGCTCGGCGCCGGCGGCGAAGAGCTCCCGCTGGACGGCGAGGATCGCCTCGGCGACCTCTCCGGAGGCGGAAGCCCGCGCCGTACCCAGGGCAGACACCGCCTCGTCGACGGTCCCGTAGGCCTCCGGACCGACCGCGTCCTTGGGCACCCGGCCTCCGTGGAAGAGCCCGGTCGAGCCGTCGTCGCCCCGCCGGGTGTAGATCCGCATCGGCGGGAGCTTAGGAGCGCGTGCTCACGCCGGGAGCTTCACCCCGCTGAGATCGTCGCAGGCGGCCAGCAACGCCTCCTGGACCTCGACGTCGGCTGCGGCATCGGGTATCGGCCGTTCGCTCATGTGCCGCATGAACCGTCCGCTGCGCAGGGCATCGGGATCGTCGCTGCTCGCCAGCCAGACCTGGGTGGCTGCGCCGGTTTGGAGACTCGTTGGAGCGCCGGCGCCGCCCATCCGGGTTCGCACCCAGCCGGGATCCACCGCCGTTACCGCGATTTCCGGGTGCCGCCTGGCCATGGCCAGAGCCAGGGCGATGTCGCAGAGCTTCGAGTCGCTGTAGGCGCCGACAGCGCTCCAGGGGCGTCGCCGACGGTGTAGGTCGTCGACCACGATGTGGCCTCCCGTAGCCATCCCCGAGCTCAGATAGATCAGACGAGCGGGCAGCGGGATCAGGCAGGTCAAGACATAGGGAGCCAGCACGTTGACCTGGAACGTGCGCTCCAACCCATCGGCGGTGATGGTCCGACCCGCACCGCTCTCATAGATCCCGGCGTTGTGGACGATGGCGTCGAACGGCGCGTGTTCGGCAGCGGCTGCACTCAACGCTTTCGTCTGATCGAGGGATCCCAGCTCACCGACGATCACGACCGCATCCGTAACCGCTGCCAAGGCCACCGCGGCCCTCTCGTCGTTCCGGGCATGGAGCACCACCCTGTGCCCGCCGGCTTTCAACTGCTCGGCGGTCGCGAGCCCGATCCCCGCCGTCGACCCCGTCACGAAGACGTTCTTCACTTCACAACCCCCCTGCGATGAGCGCCCTGCCGACGGTGACGACGCCGAAGGTCACCAGCACGGCGAGGTAGGAGAGGCCGGTCGCCGCCATCACCCCGGAGTAGCGCGGCTCGCGCAGCGAGAACCAGACCCCGACGATGAGCGCCGCAGCCAGCGCCGCCAGGGCGATCCACACCCAGGTGAGGACCGAGCCCGAGAAGGCCAGGGAACCCGAGGCGATGACCACCACGACTTCACCGGCGAGGCCGGCCCCGGCGATGGCGTCGAGGAACAGCAGGGGGCGCCGCGGCAGGGTGGGATCGACGAGGAACCAGTGGCCGAGCATCATCTCCGACGTGATCCCGCCGAGGAGGACCGCGCCGGAGACGAGCAGCGCCACGTCCCGTAGCCCAGGGTCGTAGCCTGCGGCCACCTGTACGGCGGCAGACCCGGCGAACAGCGCGGTAGCGATCGGCGGCCGGTTCGCCGCCAGGGCTCCGCCGCCGGCGAGGGCCGCTGCGATCCAGGCCGGCGTGCCGGCGCCGGCGATGGCCGCCAGGGCGGCGAGCCCCGCGGTGACCGCGGCGGCGAGCCACAGGTAGCCACGCCCGACCACGCGCCGCGAGGCGATGAGCGCGCTGCCGGCGGCGACGCCTCCCCCCCACATGAGGAAGAGGAGTTCCGGGCTCAGCTCCATCGGCTATCCGGCAAGCCAGCCCTCGACCTGCTCGGCCACGGCCTCGGGGGTGAACCCCCACTCGGCGGCGATGACGGTCCACGGGGCCGAGGTGCCGAAATGGTCGATCCCGATGTTGAGCCCGTCGGGTCCTGAGAGGTCGCCCCACCCGAAGGTGGTCGCCGCCTCCAGGGTGGCGATCGGGAGACCAGGGGGAATCACCTCGGCCCGGTAGGCGTCGTCCTGGGCGGCAAAGGCCTCGCGGCACGGCATCGAGACGACCCGGATGGACCGTCCCTGGACGAGCCCGGCTGCTCGCTCGGCGAGCGGCACTTCCGATCCGGTTGCGACGATGACCGCGTCGGTGCCTTCGCGCCGAACGTAGGCGCCCCGCCGCACCAGGTCCCGGTCTGGCTCCTGCTCGGGAACCGGTAGGCCCTGGCGGGTGAGCACGAGGGCGGTGGGGCCCTCGGTTCTGGCGATCGCCATCTCCCAGGCGACGGCGACCTCGGTGGGATCGGCCGGGCGGATCACCCACAGGTTGGGCATCGCCCGCAGCGAGGCGAGATGCTCGATCGGTTGGTGGGTTGGCCCGTCCTCGCCGAGGAAGACCGAGTCGTGGGTCCACACCCAGATCGACGGGGCTCCCATGAGCGCGGAGAGCCGGACCGAGGCCCGCATATAGTCGGAGAAGATGAGGAACGTCCCGCCGTAGGCGCGCAGGCCGCCGTGGAGGTTGAGGCCGTTGGTGATCGCACCCATCGAGTGCTCCCGCACGCCGAAGTGGAGGTTCCTCCCCTCGGGATGCCCGGCCGAGAAGGCCGGGGAGCCGTCGATCATGGTGTTGTTCGATGGGGCGAGATCGGCGGAGCCCCCGATGAGCCCCGGCATCTGGGCGGCGAGATCTTGGATCACCTTGCCCGACGCGCTCCGGGTCGCTACCGATCCCTCGACCTGCGGCGTGGCGAGCGACACCGGAGCGGGATCGAAATAGGCGGCCCACTTCCTCGCCAGTCCGTCGTCCGTGGCAAAGGCCTGGTCGCGGCGCTCCTCCCAGGCCTTGCGTTGCGCCCTGCCCCGCTCCATTCCGGCGCCGAACCACTCGTACACCTCGTCGGGAACGACGAAGGGCGGATAGTCCCAGCCGTACACCTCGCGCACGAGCTTGACCTCGTCGGCGCCGAGGGGGCTGCCGTGGGCGGCGGCGCTGTCCTGCTTGTTCGGCGACCCGTAGGCGATGTGGGTCTTTGCCAGGACGAGGGCGGGCCGGTCGGCGCCGTTGGCCTCGGTGATCGCTTCGCGGATCGCCGGCCGGTCGTGGCCGTCGACCTCGACGGTGTGCCAGCCATAGGCGGTGAATCGCCCGGCCACGTCCTCGGTGAAGGCGAGGTCGGTGGAGCCGTCGATCGTGATCGAGTTGTCGTCGAAGATGTAGGTCAGTCTGTCGAGGCCGAGGTGCCCGGCCGTCGAGGCCGCCTCGGAGGCCACACCCTCCATGAGGTCGCCGTCGGAGACGAAGGCGTAGGTGCGATGGTCGACGAGGTCGGGGCCGAACTCGGCGCGCAGATGCGCCTCGGCCAGCGCCATGCCGACCGCCGTGCCGAAGCCCTGCCCGAGGGGTCCCGTGGTCATCTCGATGCCGAGGTCGGGCTCATACTCGGGATGGCCCGCGGTGTGCGAACCGAATTGGCGGAAGTTCTCGAGCTCCTCCATCGGCAGCCCGAAGCCGCACAGGTGGAGCAGCGAGTAGAGCAGCATCGAACCGTGCCCGTTGGAAAGGACGAAGCGGTCGCGGTCCGGCCAGACAGGATCGTCGGGGTCGACGAGGAGGAACTCGGACCAGAGGACCGCAGCGAGGTCGGCCATCCCCATCGGCATGCCGGGATGGCCCGACTCGGCGCGCTGCACGGCGTCGATCGACAGCATGCGAAGGGCATCGACGGCGAGTTGTTCCACGTCCTTGGCCACGGGATCCTCCTTGGGGTCCGGTCAGGGTAACGAGGTGCGGCCGCGCTCGTTTCTGGACCAGCTCCCCAGGGGTATCGCGTTGATAGCGTCGGGGCGGGGGCCGGTCGGTGGCCCGGTCTCCGCGATCTAACCGACCCACCCCGGCCCTATT
>CAZCBO010000157.1:0-6897 GCA_964496825.1 uncultured Acidimicrobiaceae bacterium | reverse complement strand
GACGGGCTCCCGGCGCTGGCGCTGGGCGTGGAACCCGCCGAGGAGGATGTCATGGACCGCCCACCCCGGCCGGCCCAGGAGACGGTTTTCGGTGGAGGCGTCGTCCCCTACATCGCCGGATTCGGAGCGCTCATGGCCGTCCTCTCGCTGGTTGTGGGCGTGTGGGCATGGAATATCGACGAGGAAGGGCCGTGGCAGACGATCCTCTTCACCACGCTGATCTTCAGCCAGCTCGCCCTGGCCCTCGAGGTGCGCGCCGAGAAGCGGTCGCTGTTTACCGTCGGTCTGTTCTCGAACATGGCGATGCTCGGCGCCGTGGTGTTCGGGGTCGCCGCCCACCTGGTGTTGGTCTACGTGCCGTTCTTCCAGCGGATCTTCAAGACCGAGGCCCTGGGACCCCGCGACCTGGCCGTGGCGCTCGTCGCATCGCTGTGGATCATCGTCGCCGCCGAGCTCTGGAAGTGGTGGCGGAGGCGGAGGGGGTAGGTCCCTGTCGCGTGCGCCTGGATACGTCTCAGAGACGCTCGTCGGCGCACACGACGTGGGACCGTCGCAGTTGCTCACCGGTGCTATGCCCGGGCGAGCGTCGATGTGACGAGGTTGAATGCGTGCGTCACATTCGCGCCGGTCCGGCCATGAGAGGTGACATGGGAGAAGCGGCGTCCGACAACTCCGGGGCGGAAGCTGCCTATCGGCGGCTGTACGCGTACCACCCCCAGGTGCTGGCCTATTGCGCCCGGCGGGTCGGACACGAGGACGCCGCCGATGTCGCGGCGGAGGTGTTCGCCGTGGCGTGGCGGCGTATCGCCGACGTGCCGGCCGGAGAGGCAGCCCTGCCGTGGCTGTATGGAGTCGCCTACCGGACGGTGTCGCACCACTGGCGCGGCGCATCGCGGCGAAGCCGGCTCCTTCGCAAGGCGGCGGGTCACGCTCCTGAGGTTCAGGTCGGCCCTGAAGCGCAGCTCGTCCAGCGCGCCGAGTACGACCTCGTCCTCGACGCGTTGGCGAACCTCCGTGACAAGGATCAGGAGGTGCTTCTGCTCGTCGTATGGGAGGAGATGAGTCACGACCAGATCGCCACGATCCTCGGGTCATCGTCGGCGGCGGCCAGGCAGCGGTTCCGACGGGCGAAGAAGGCACTCCTCCGCGAGTACGTCCGCCTCGGCGGCACCGTTCCCATCCCAGCAGTTGCTCAGGAAGGAGGTGAGCTATGACCCACGAAGACCAGGTCCTCGCCCTCTTGGCGGGTGCCAACCCGGTGCGCGACGCTGAGGCGTTTGCGAGCGAGGCTTCGGGCTCAGGCTCCCTCGTCGTTCTCGAGCAACGGAGGGAACCCATGCAGGAGACGAAACCGTCGGTCGTCGACAGGCCCGAGTCCGGGATCAGGAAGGGATGGATCGCTGCCATCGCGGCAGTCGTCGTCCTCATCATCGGCGCCGCCGCCCTCGTCCTGTCGAACCGGTCCGAATCACCGCCGGTGATCACCGAGGTGACGACGACGATCGACACCCAAGCACAAGCCGCCATCGAGGCGGTCACCAGCGCCTTCGGGGCCCTATCGGACGGCGATGTGGACGCCTGGATCGACGCGCTCACCGGAGAGGAACAGGAGGGGGCGACGATCTGGCGCAACCAGTTCGAGGCCGACCTCGTCGCCAATCGCACCTTCTCGCTCCCCGAGGGGTGCACCTACCAGGGCGTCGACGGCGACGGGCTCCACGTCGTGGCGTGCCGCGTCGTGGTCAACGACGACTTCCTCACCGCCCTGGGAATCGTCGACGGCGGCGACGGCCTCTTCTACCTGGACGAAGATCTCAAGATCGTCACCTGGAACGACAACGCCACGAGCAACGACCCCGGGGACTACGAAACCGAGTTCCTCAACTGGTTCTACCAGGAGCATCCCGAGGTGGCAGGCAGGATGACGGCCCTGAGGGGCGCGTGGTACGACCGCACGCCGGCGGACATGGCGATCGTGCTCGAGTACCTGGACGAGTTCATCGCCCAGTCGGATCTGTACCCGATCGAGCCCTGATCGGATCGCCCGTCGCGTGCGCCTGGACTGACCGTATGGGTACGTCCAGACGCACGCGACGGGTCACCACTCCGTGTAGGGGTGAGCGATGAGATTGGCGTTGAAGTAGCGGGGATCGTCGGTGACCTCGTCGCCGACCCACTCGGGGAGCGACACGTTCTGGTCGGCATCCTGGAGCTCGACCTCGGCGACGACCAAACCTTCGTTGACGCCGCTGAACTCGTCGATCTCCCAGGTCACGCCGTCGACGGCGACGACGTGACGGGTCTTCTCGATGATCGGCTGCTCGCAGAGTTCGTCGAGCATGGCGTTGGCGTCTTCGAGCGGGATCGGGTATTCGAACTCGCTCCGGGTGGCCCCAACCGTGAGCCCCTTGATCGTCAGCGTGCCCTGATCTCCCGCCGCCCGCACGCGGACCGTGCGTTCCTTGACGGTCGATAGGTAGCCCTGACGGAACACCGTCGACACTCCCAGCCCACGCCAGCCATCCCCGGTGACCAGAAACTTGCGCTCAATCTCCGTCGCCATGCAGCCTCTCCCTGATCGCTCGCGGATAGCTGACGTTCTCGTACTCGTCCAGGCCGAGCGCCGTCCGGGTCCGGCGCAGCGCATCGAGGTCCGATGACTCGATCGCCACGGTCTGCACCGGCCGTCCGTCGATGGTGACGTCGCTCACCTCCCCGGTGCACCCGTTCACTGCGAACATCTGCCGCCGCTTGACCACCTCGGCGGCGGCCAGATCGGGATGGACGGCCACGATCTCGTCCACGAGCTGACCCAGCGTGTACTCGTCACGTGCGAGCGGTGGCGGCTCGATGCCGAGCAACGGGAACAGCTCGCCGGCCACGAGGTCGGCGCTCACCGGGAACGGCGCCTTGAGCCGCACCGTCCACTGCTCGAACCCGTCCTCGGTGCCGACCAGGGTCTTGATGTCGAGGAGGTCGGCCCGTGCCTTCGGGTTCACCTCGGCGCTGGCCATCGACACCAGGTAGGTCTCCGCGCTCTCGCGCGACTCGCCAGCCTCGCCGAGGGCGCGAAGCCGGCCGGCGGCGAGATCGTTGCTCCACACGCGGAACTCGTAGCGATCCATAGCGCCATGATCGCGAACTGCGCGGGTGAACGCCGAGTCAGACCCCCTGGGCGTGGAAGAAGACCCGGCGCTCCCTGGCCTGGTCGAGCTCGACGAACAGCACACGCTGCCACTGGCCGAGGATCACCTCACCGTCGACGATCGGGACCGTGACCGATGGCTGGCCGACGAGTAGCTGGCGGACGTGGGCGTGGCCGTTGAGGAACTCGTCCTCCTGGAGATTCTCGGTGCGCAGCTCGTGGTCGTCGTGCTCGAAGTAGCCCTCGGCGGGCACGATCAGGTCGATGAGGCGGCGGAAGTCGTTGAGAAATCCGGTCTCGGACTCGTTGATCACGATCGACGTGGTGGTATGCGGCGAGTAGACCGTGACCTGACCGTGCCGCACCCCGGAGCGCTTCACCACGTCGCGAACGAAGTCGGTGAGGTCCCAGAACTCCTCGGAACCCCCGGTGACGAGATGCAGTGCCTCGGTGCGGAGGCAAGGATCGGTCGACTCCGCCAGGACGACGGGTGTCCCCCCTGGCGCCTTGGTCGCCTGTCGCGGCGCGATCCGTTCTTCCATGACCGTCCTGTGCGAGCTCCCGTGCACCGTACCGTCGGTGCGAGCCTACCGGAGGTTGGAAGGGGCCTCCACTTCCCACCCTCCTACACTCCGTCTGTACCAGCAGAGGAGCGCGCATGCCGGCGTCGGTGATCCTCGGCGCCCAGTGGGGTGACGAGGGCAAGGGCAAGGTCACCGATCTCTACTCCGAGACCGCCGACATGGTGATCCGGTACCAGGGCGGGAACAACGCCGGGCATACGATCGTCGTCGACGGTGAGCGGTTCGCCCTCAGCCTCATCCCCTCGGGCGTCCTCTATCCCCAGGTGACCCCGGTCATCGGAAACGGGACCGTGGTCGACCCCGCGGTCCTGCTCGACGAGATGGACGAGCTGACGGCACGCGGCATCGACCCCACCCGCCTGTCGCTCTCCGGCAACGCCCACGTGATCATGCCCTACCACAAGAAGATGGACATGGTCCTCGAGCGCTTCCTCGGCAAACAGCAGATCGGAACGACCAAACGCGGCATCGGCCCCGCCTACCAGGACAAGTACTCCCGGTTCGGGATCAGGGTCCAGGACCTCTTCGACCCCAAGATCTTCAGGGAGAAGCTCGAGCTCAACCTCAAGGACAAGAACCGTCAGCTCCAGAAGGTCTACAACCAGCTGCCCCTCGACCTCGAGCCGATCTACGAGGAGTACCTGGGGTACGCCGATCGGCTCCACGACTTCGTAACCGACACGTCGTTGTTGATCTGGGAGGCGATCCACGACGACCAGAACGTCCTGTTCGAGGGAGCCCAGGGGACGCTCCTCGACATCGACCACGGCACCTACCCGTTCGTGACCTCGTCGAACCCCACCGCCGGCGGGGCCGCCACCGGATCGGGGATCGGGCCGCGGGACATCGACAGGGTGATCGGTGTCGCCAAGGCCTACATCTCCCGGGTCGGTACCGGGCCATTCCCCACCGAGCTCCACGACGAGATCGGCGACCAGATGATCGAGATCGGCGGCGAGTACGGCGTCGTCACCGGACGCAGGCGGCGTTGCGGATGGCTGGACGCGGTGGCCCTCAAGTACGCGGTGCGGGTGAACGGGCTCACCGAGATCGCCCTCACCAAGCTCGACGTGCTCTCCCACTTCGACACGCTGAAGATCGGCATCGCCTACGACTCCCTCGGCGAGCGATACGAGGAGTTCCCCCGCCAGCAACGCGTGCTCTACAACTGCGCACCGGTCTACGAGGAGCACGAGGGCTGGCTGGAGGACATCTCCGGGATCCGAGAGTTCCACGACCTCCCCAAGGCCGCGCAGCGTTACGTCGAGCGAGTCGAGGAACTCGCCGGCGTGCCGATCACGTCGATCGGCGTCGGGCCCGACCGCGACGCCACGCTGTCCCGCGGGCCATGAGGGTGCTCTTGCTCGGCGGCGGGGGGCGCGAACACGCCCTCGGGTGGAAGCTGGCCCAGAGCCCGCTCCTCACCGGCCTCATCGCGGCACCGGGGAATCCCGGTCTCGCCGCGCTCGGCGAGACCGCCGCCCTCGATCCCCTCGACGCCGACGCCGTTGCCTCGTTCGCCGACGAGCGCGAGGTCGACCTCGTCGTCGTGGGCCCGGAGGCACCGCTGGCAGCCGGCGTCGTCGATGCGCTCGACCGGGCCGCGGTCCCGGCCTTCGGTCCCACGGCGGCCGGTGCCAGGCTCGAGGCCTCGAAGTCGTATGCGAAGGAGGTGATGGCCAGGGCCGGCGTGCCCACAGCCGCCGCCAGGACCTTCACCGATGCCGAGGCGGCGGACGCCCATCTCGACGCCCTACCGGGTCCCTACGTGGTCAAGGCCGATGGGCTGGCCTCGGGTAAGGGCGTCCTGGTGACGGCCGATCGCGAGGCCGCCAAGGCATGGGCGGATGCGTGTCTCGGCGGGACCTTCGGCGAGGCAGGGTCGATCGTCGTCATCGAAGACCACCTCGACGGGAGAGAGCTTTCGGTGTTCGCCCTCGTCGACGGTCAACGAGCGCTGCCGCTGGAGCCGGCCCGCGACTACAAGCGGCTCCGCGACGGCGACGAGGGCCCGAACACCGGTGGCATGGGTAGCTTCTCACCCGTCGACGACCTCCCGACCGACCTCGTCGACCAGACGATCGGCGGGATCGTGGAGCCGGTCCTCGGCGTCCTCGCCGATGACGGCGTGCCGTACCGCGGCTTCCTCTACGTCGGGTTGATGCTCACCGACGACGGTCCCAAGGTGCTGGAGTTCAACTGCCGCATGGGTGACCCTGAGGCCCAGGCGATCCTCCCCCGCCTCGACGAGGACCTGCTCGAGCTGCTCGCCGCCGGTGCCGGTGGTGCACTGCCCGATCGTCCGCTCCGCTGGGCCGACGCTGCCACCGTCGACGTCGTGCTCGCCGCACCCGGGTATCCGCTCGCCCCCGAGCGCGGTCTGCCGATCAAAGGAGTCGACAGGGCCGAGGAGCAGGCCCTGGTCCTCCACGCCGGCACCGCGGTCGAGGACGGAGAACTCGTCACCTCCGGGGGCAGGGTCGTCAACGTCGTCGGGATCGGCGATACGGTGAAGGCGGCGCGGAAGGCGGCCTATGCCGCCGCCGACGAGATCGAGTTCGAGGGCAAGCAGCTGAGAAGGGACATCGGGCTATGAGGGTCGCCATCCTGATGGGGTCGGAGAAGGACCTGCCGACGATGCAGCCCGCCGTCGACGTGCTGAACGAGCTCGGCATCGACACCGACACGGAGGTGATGTCGGCGCATCGGACCCCGGAGCTCGTCGCCGAGTTCGCCACGGGCGCCAGGGAAGCCGGGTACGCCGCGATCATCTGTGGAGCCGGGAAGGCCGCCCACCTCGCCGGTGCGGTCGCAGCCCACACGACGCTCCCGGTGATCGGCGTTCCGATTGCCGCCGGCAGCCTGGGCGGCCTCGATGCGCTGCTGTCGACGGTGCAGATGCCGACCGGGATCCCGGTGGCCACCGTCGCCGTCGACTCGGCGGCGAACGCCGGCTACCTCGCCGCCGCCATCCTCGGCGTTACCAACGACCGGGTGGCCAAGGCGCTCGAGGACTATCGAGAGGGGCTCAAGGGATGATCGAGCGCTACTCGCTCCCCGAGATGTCCGCGATCTGGAGCGAGCACAACAAGCTGTCGGTCTGGCAGGAGGTCGAGGCACTGATCCTCGAGGCCTGGGTGATTCAAGGGGTCGCTCCCGCCGATGCCG
>CAZCBO010000156.1:0-6957 GCA_964496825.1 uncultured Acidimicrobiaceae bacterium | reverse complement strand
CGTTGAACATCACCCATCCCGTCGAGTTCTCGATGACGCGCTCGTCCTCGAACAGCTCTCGGGTGGCCGGGATGGCGACCCCGACGGCGAGCACCATGGCGACGGCGATCATCGCCAGCAGCCCGAATCGGATGCCCTGTCCGAAGCGGGCTCGCCACATCCCGATGTCGACCCAGGTGGTCTCGGCGTGCCTGGCGATGGCGACGGCGACGATGAGGATTGCCAGGTTGAACGGGATGTACCACAGGGAGTCGAGGATCTCGTTGGCGATGAGGTTGGCGTAGCCGGTGAGGGCGACGATCCCGAGGATGTGCCAGCCGTGGATCACATGGGGGTTCGGTGGCTTCTTCAACCACATCGACGGGTGCCACATCCGATCCCACTGCCCCAGCGTCCACGAGTTGGCCGGGTCCGTCGGCACCAACGGTGGGGACTGGTCGAGCGGCAGACCGGGGGAGGATTCTTCGGTCATCGCTGCGGCACCATACCGGAGGTCTCAGGGCGGGCCGTCGCTACGATGCCCGCGATGGCACTGCTCGAAGCCTTCAAGCAGAAGGTGCTCGATCTCGGCAGGACCGAGGCCCGCGCCAAGGTGAAACCGCTGCTCGTCGGTGGTGAGACGGTCGATCGGTCGGCCGCCGGCCTCGACCGTCGAGATCGGGAAGCCTTCGTCATGTTCTGGCTGCTCTCCGACGAGGCGCTCTACCTGGTTGCCGGTGGGGCGCAACGGGATTGGGCGTTCCGTATCCCGTTCGAGGCGGTGCGCGAGATATCGATCGACTTCGACGAGACCGCAGCCGTGCTGCCCTGGTATGTGCGCGTCTCGCTCGGCGATCCGCCGCCGGGGAGCGTGACCACCCTCGACGAGGAACCCGATCCCGACAACCCGCTGACGGCGCCGCCGCCGGTTCCCCTCGGTGCCGCCGAGTTCGGCCGGCTGGCCCGGGGTGAACTCGTGCCGCTGAGCGGCTTCGGCTCACTCCCGAAGAAGTTCGTAGATGCCCTCACCGAACGAGTGCAGGCTGCCGGCGCACCGGTGAAGGTGAGTGGCCTGGACGCCTTTCTCGAGCGCAAGGCGAGGCGGAAGCGGGTGAAGGAGTAGATCCGTCCCATTCCGCGGGCTGGGAGCGTCATATATGCGCTTGCGAGCCCTGGGCTCGGGGAGGCATGGCTACAGCGGCTCGAACCTCGCGGTGAAGTGACGGAGCCACGGGGCCTGTTCGGTGATCCGGTAGCCGCCGATCGAGTCGACCTGGGTGGCGACGTCGATCACGACCTCGGCGACGTAGTCGATGTGGCTCTGCGTGTAGGTGCGGCGCGGGATGGCGAGGCGTACCAGCTCCATGGCGGCGGGCTCATCGGGGCTTCCCTTTCCCGTCGGACGCCCGAACATGACGGTGCCGATCTCCACACCACGGATGCCGCCGTTGCGGTAGAGCTCGACGGCCAGCGCCTGCGCCGGGTACTCGTGTTGCGGGATGTGCGGGAGCAGTGCCCTGGCATCGAGGTACACGGCGTGCCCACCGGCCGGCTGAACGATCGGAACCCCGGCATTGGCTACCTTCTCCGCCAGATACTCGGTAGAGCGGATCCGGTACCGCAGGTAATCCTCGTCGAGGACCTCTTCGAGTCCGCGAGCGACCGCTTCGAGGTCGTAGCCGGCGAGGCCCCCGTAGGTGGGGAAGCCCTCGGTGAGGATGAGCAGGTTTCGGGCTCGCCGTGCGATGTCCGCTGCATTCATGGCGAGGAAGCCGCCGATGTTCGAGAGCCCGTCCTTCTTGGCCGACATCGTGCAGCCGTCGGCCAGGGAGAACATCTCCCTGGCGATGTCCTTCGGTGTCCTGTCCCCGTAGCCCGGCTCCCTGGTCTTGATGAACCAGGCGTTCTCGGCGAACCGGCAGGCGTCGAGGAACAAGGGGATGCCGTACTCGTCGCACACCGCGCGCACCTCGCGCAGATTCGCCATTGAGACCGGCTGGCCGCCACCGGAGTTGTTGGTCACCGTCACCATCACCAGCGGCACCCGGTCGGGGCCCGCCTCGGCGATGGTGTGGCGAAGCGCCGAAACGTCCATGTTTCCCTTGAACGGCCGGATCGTCGCCGGATCCCTCCCCTCTTCGGTCACGTGATCCCGGGCCTCTGCTCCCTGGTACTCGACGTTGGCGCGCGTGGTGTCGAAGTGGGTGTTGTTGGGGACGACGTCTCCTTCCTCGACCATGACCGAGAACAGGATCTTCTCGGCGGCACGGCCCTGATGGGTCGGGATGATCTCGGCAAACCCGGTCAGGTCACGGACGGCTTCCTCGAACCGGAAGAAGGAGCGACTCCCTGCGTACGACTCGTCGCCCCGCATCATCCCCGCCCACTGCTCGGAGGACATGGCACCGGTGCCGGAGTCGGTGAGCAGGTCGATGATGACTTCGTCGGCGTGGAGGCCGAACAGGTTGTATCCAGCGCGCTCCAGGGCCGCTACGCGTTCCTCCATCGTCGGCAGGTCGATCGCCTCCACCGAATGGATGCGAAACGGCTCGATGATCGTCCGGTACGGCATAGCAGCTCCCTCGTGTGCGTGACTGCAGACTACGGATTGCCGATCAGCGAGCGGTGGGCGAGGAAGCGATCGGCCGGCGCGGACCGATCGACCTGCTAGCGGCGCTCGTCGTACTTCTCACCGCGAATCGCGGCGTCGGCGTTGCCTACTTCGATGTCGTGGGATCCGCAGTTGCGACAGGTGTACGTGGGCTCCTTGACGTCGCCGGCCATCGCGTCGGTGAGCTTGGTCCCGCAGACACGGCAGGAGCCGAGCGAGATGTGCTGGTTGGTGCCGCATTCCGGGCAGTCCACCCACACGGTGCTGTCGAAGTACGTCGTCCCCCAGCTGGACATGCCGAGGACCTCGTCTTCGTCCTCGATGTCGGGTACATCGAAGGGTGCGGGTGGCGGCTGAGTCGGCATCATCATGATGGCGTGACCGGTTTCGGGCCGAACCGATCCGTCGGGGAGCAGGGTGAACAGTGCGACTCCCTGTGACTCGCTGATGCTGATCGCTCCCGGGCTGAAGCCGTGGGACGAGAAGATCACCATGTCGCGCTCGTCGTCCTGCTGGAGAAAGGCGAGGATGGCCTTCTGCTTCACCTCGCTCGACGCACGAACCCAGGCAACCAGATGCTCGGTGTACAGCTCGACCATCTCGGGTGGCTTCTCGACGACCTCGGTCGGTGCCTGGTCGATGTGGAACAGCCACAGATATGCCGCCTCGTAAGCCTGCTCGAGGCTGAGCTTCCTCGGTGCTGGTCGTCGCATGGGCGCCACTCCCCGGATGGTCTGAACCGTGTTATCGGCTTCCTCCTCGGCCTTCTACAGCATCGCCTTGGCGCCGTCGGAGGGCTACGGCAGGGCGCGGCGGGGTATCGAGTGCTCCCAATCCGCAAGCAGGGTGCGGAGCGCGGCCACGAACGCCAGGGGTTGGTCGACGATCAGATGGTGGTGGGCGTCGGGGATGGAGGCGACCGGTGCGTTGCGGTGCATCAGACCGTACATGTACTCGGCGACGTCCTCGGGGACGACGACGCTGTGTTCGCCGCGCAACAGCGCGATCCTGCCCTCCACCGACGCCAGCTCCTCGTGGAGCGACACCAGGGTCTGGTCGAAGACGTGGGGATCGAACTTCCAGGTCCAGCCGGCATCGGTCTCGACGACCGAGTGGTCGGCGATGTGGTCCAGGATGTACGGGTTGTCACAGGGCTGCTCCGGGATGAGGCGGAAGTGGCTCACCGCCTCCTCCTTCGTTTCGTACACCCCCGGAGCGCGGAACGGGCTTCGCCCCGACGCCCCTCGCTCGGACTCGGGATCGGGCCCCCGAACCGGGCTGTCGACGACCACGGCCCCGGCGATGAGATCGCCATGGGAAGCCGCGGCCTCGATGGTCACGACCCCACCGAGCGAGTGACCGACGACCACGGGAGGCCCCGGGAAGCCGGCATGCTCGGCGATCGACAACACCTCGGTCGCCCATAGATCGTGGCTGTACCCCTCTCTCCGGCCGCTGTCTCCGTGCCCGGAAAGATCGAGCGCGACTGCGTGCCACTGCTCGGCGAAGAACGGCGCTAGGTACGACCACCAGTGGACATGCGCCGCGCCGCCGTGAACGAAGACCAGCCCGGGTCGACCGCGCGTTCCCCATTCCAGGTAGTGGATGTCGGTGCCCTCGACGGGGACCCAACCCTCGGTGGAGGGCGCGTCGAGTGCTCTGCGAAACCATGCAGGTCGGTCGGTCACCGCCGTGATACCTCGACCTCGTGGGGGAGCGTGAACCATCGCAGGTTCTCGAACTCCGCCGAGAACACCGGCGCAGGGAGTTCACCGTCTTCATGCTGTGCTTCGGCGAAGATCGCCTCGGCGGTCTCCAGATAGTCGGCCAGGACCGAGTCGGCGTCGTGTTGCGGTTCGACGGTGTATTGCATGGTGCCACCGTCGTAGTCGATCTCGTTCAGGCTGAGTGGCGGCTCACCGCGGCCGTCGCGGTGCTCCCACAACGCGGTGTCGGCATCGAAGCGATAGCGCGGCAGCAGTCGCCAGCCGTCGGTGGCCACGGCGTGGACCGCATTGACGATGAACCGGAACACGGCCTCGGTGATGAAATAGTTGAAGCTGATCCGGACCCAACCCGGCTTGATCCCCTCACAGCCGCGCGAGATCTCCTTCTCGAACTCGAGCGAGGTGTCGATGTCGATGCCCAGCAGGCGGTGCCCATAGGGCCCTGCACACGAGCAGCCGCCGCGCGCCTGGATGCCGAACAGGTCGTTGAGCAGGGCGACGACGAAGTTGTGGTGGAGGTAGCGATCGCCGTGTCTGACGACGAACGAGACGATCGACAGCCGGTCGGCTTCGGGGTTGCCGAGGATCTCGATGTTCGGGTTCCGGGTCCACGAGGCGATCGCCCGGGTGATGAAGTCCTCTTCGAGGGCACGGATCCGATCGGCTCCGACCGCCTGCTTGAGCTGGAAGGCGAGCCCGGCGCGGATCGAGCCGACGATGTTGGGCGTCCCACCCTCCTCGCGGTGCTCGACGTCGGTGAGATAACGGTGCTCGGTGGGGTTGACGAAGCTGACCGTGCCGCCGCCGGGGACGACCGGGACCCGATTGGCGAACAGCTCGCGACGCGCCACCAGGACCCCCGGGGTGCCGGGACCGCCGATGAGCTTGTGGGGACTGAGGAAGATCGCGTCCTTGTAGGCGGCGGGGTCGCGCGACGGTGACATGTCGATGTCGACATACGGGGCTGCGGCGGCAAAATCCCAGAGTGACAGGGCCCCGTACTCGTGGAGCAGCCGGGCGATCGCGGCGGTGTCGGAGATGATCCCGGTGACGTTGGATGCCGCGGAGAAGCTGCCGATCTTCACTGGGCGGTCGGCGTACTCGGCCAGCGCTCGCTTCAGCTGTTCGAGGTCGATGTGACCGTCATCGTCCTCGTCGATCCTGATGACGTCGGCAATCGACTCCCGCCAGGGGAGCTCGTTGGAGTGGTGCTCGAAGGGCCCGACGAAGACGACCGGGCGTTGCTGCTCCGGGATCCGCTCCGCCAGACGGTATGCGTCTTCGAGGCGGGAAGGAATCGTGAGGCCGAGGGCCCCGATGAGATGGGTGACGGCGCCGGTCGCCCCCGACCCGGTGAAGAGGACAACGTGGTCGTCCCCGGCGTTGACCGCTTCTCTGATGATGCGCCTTGCATCTTCGCGAAAGCGGGTGGTCTGCAGGCCGGTGCCCGACGACTCGGTGTGCGTATTGGCGTACAGCGGCAGTACGACATCGCGGATGTAGTCCTCGATGAAGGTCAGGGATCGACCCGAGGCGGTGTAATCGGCATACGTCATCCGCCGCGGCCCGAAGGGGCCGGGAACGGCGAACTCAGAGCCGATGACCGATGACCGGATCGTCTCGATGAGGTCCATGAGTAGGAGTAAAGCACCGCGGTGGTGCTGACCCGATCAGGCGACCAAGTCCAGACCTTCCGGCGGCGGCGGCTGGGTGGTCGCCACATGCTCGGCGTAGACGATCAGGTTGTCGAGGTACGACCTCGCGGCCTGATCGAAGGCGCCGCCGCAGGTGATGAGGCGCAGCTTCGACCCCTCGACCGATCCGTAGACCTTCTCGGTGGGAAACTCGGACTTGTGGACCAGCTCGGTCTCGGTGACGCGGAACTCGGCGATGGAGCCGTCGCTGCGCTCGATGTGGACGACGTCGCCGACCTCGAGCTCGCGCAGGCGCCAGAAGACCCCCGGCCCGAGGGCAGCCGAGTCCACGTGACCGACCACGATGCTCGGACCGGGCTCACCGGGGACGGAACGGCCCGTCCACCAACCGGTGAGGCGGATGTCTTCCGGCACCTCGAGGGTTCGATCGGGGTTCAAACCCAGGTCGATGATGGTGGCGTCGACACCGATCTTGTCGATCACCACGCGACTCGGCCGATGGGGCGGCGGCCGCACGGCGGCGTAGTCGATCGAGACCTCCACCGGCTCCCAGGTGGTCGGGGGGATGGTGGTCGTGGTGGGCGCGGCCGGTGGCGAGGGGGCGGGGTCGGGAGTGGTGGTCGAGGTCGCGGTGATCGCTGCCGGTGGCCCGACATCGTCCGGCGACGCGCCGGGAACGACGGCCGCCGCACCGGCGACGACCACCAACAGCCCGGCGATGCCGAAGACGACCGACACGAGGTGCTTCCTGGCCCATCGGGTCATTCCTCAGTTGTCGGTCGTGCGCATCCTCCCTTTAGCTACTCTGTGTGGTCAAATTCCTACGTTGGGTGGTCCATCTGCTGCCCCCTGGGTTCGCTCGGGTCAGGACCGGCCGAAGGGAACGTCGCGGTTGGCCACGTGCTCGGCGTAGACGATGACGTTGCCCTCGTAGGAGCGAACGCTCCGGTCGAAGCCGCCTCCTCAGGTGATGAGACGCAGGGTG
>CAZCBO010000155.1:0-7004 GCA_964496825.1 uncultured Acidimicrobiaceae bacterium | reverse complement strand
CCCTGCTCGCGCAGGATCTCCTTGGCCCGCTCGGTGTCGCCGTCGGCTTCGGTGAGGGCGCGCTTGGCGTCCATCATGCCGGCACCGGTCTCCCGTCGCAGCGCCTGGATGTCCTTCGGGGTGATGTCGGTCACGCGTCCTCCTCGGCGGCAGCGCCTTCGGAGGGGGCATCCTTGCTCGCGCCGACGAGCTCCTTGGTCTTGGCCTGGCGCAGCTCCGTGCCCTCCCTGGCGGCGTTGGCGATCGTCTGGCTCACCAGGTAGGCGGTTCGGATCGCGTCGTCGTTGCCGGGAATCACCAGGTCGATGCCGTCGGGATCGGCGTTGGTGTCGACGATGGCGATGATCGGGATCCCGAGCCGTTGGGCCTCCTTCACCGCGATGTGCTCCTCGATGACGTCGATCACGAAGACCGCATCCGGAACTCGCTTGAGATCGCGTACCCCGCCGAGGACGGTGTGCAGCTTCTCGAGCTCATGGCGCAGCTTGAGTCGCTCCTTCTTGGGGAGGGCTTCCATCTCGCCGCTCTCCTCCATCTGCTCCAGCTCGAGCATGTAGAGGATGCGCTTGTGGATGGTGTCGAAGTTGGTCAGCATCCCGCCGAGCCACCGGTGGTTGACGAACGGCATGCCGGCCGAGTTCGCCGCCTCCTCGATGGCGCCCTGGGCCTGCTTCTTGGTTCCGACGAAGAGCACGCTCCCGCCGTCGGCGGCGATGTTCCTCACGAGTTCGGCAGCCTCGTCGATCCGGTCGAGGGTCTGGCGCAGGTCGACGATGTGGATGCCGTTGCGCTCCGTGAAGATGTACGGGCGCATCTTGGGGTTCCAACGGCGGGTCTGGTGGCCGAAGTGCATTCCGGCCTCGAGCAGCTCGCGCATGCTCACCACGGACATGGGTTCCTCCTGGTTTCGGTTGCTCCTCCGCCCACCCGGAACGCCCCGCAGGCCGCGCGTGCGGCCCGACCGATGGGGCTTGTAGTGGACGTGCGAATTTCGCCGGGAGTGTAGGGACTCTTCCGTTCTTGCGTAGCCTGAGCCCGCATACGGGCCCTGATTACGCAAGAACGCTCAATACGGCGCTTCGATGAAGCGGTTGCGCAGCGACAGGACCGCTTTGGTGTGGATCTGGCAGATCCGCGACTCGGTGACGTTGAGGATCGACCCGATCTCGGCCAGCGTGAGTCCCTCGAAGTAGTAGAGGGTGATCACCAGCCGGTCGCGCTCCGGCAGCCGGTTGATCGAGTCCGCCAACAGATAGCGGGTCTCCTCCTTCTCGAACGAGCCGCCCGGATCGAGGGCGCTGCGATCGGCCACCATGTCCCCGACCGACCCCGAGTTGCGCTCCTCGGGGCTCAACAATTCGTCGAGGGCGACGAACCCGAGGGTCGAGAGCTCCCCGAGCTGATCGCGCAGCGCCTCGACGGTGAGGTCCATGTGCTCGGCGAGCTCCTCGTCGGAGGCGGTTCGCTGCAGCCTGTGCTCGAGTTCGGCCATCGACCGCTGGATCTCCCGAGCCCGGGCCCGCACCGAGCGCGGCACCCAGTCGAGGGCGCGCAGCTCGTCGAGGATGGCCCCCTTGATCCGGTTCACCGCATAGGTTTCGAACTTGTAGCCGCGGGCGGGCTCGAACTTGTCGATGGCGTCGATGAGGCCGAAGGTGCCATACGAGACGAGGTCGGCCGATTCCACGTTGCGCGGCAGGCCCGATCCGAGCCGCCCGGCGACGAACTTGACCAGCGGGGCGTAGTGGAGGATCAGCCCTTCCCGGGCCTGCTCGTCTCCGGTCTTCTTGAACTGCTCCCAGAGCTCGGCGATCTCGCTCTCGGCGCGTTCAGGCACGGGGGTGGCTGCGCTCATACGTCTTCCTGAGGTGTTCTCGGGTCACGGCAGTGTAGATCTGAGTCGTTCCGAGCTCGGTATGTCCGAGCAAGCCCTGTACGGACCGTAGATCGGCACCTCCCTCCAAAAGGTGAGTGGCAAATGAGTGACGCATCGCATGGGGAAAGGTCCCGACCCTGACGGACACGATACGCCGAACACCTCTGGCGTCGAGCGGACCCCCCCGCACCCCCACCCAGAGCCGGTCGCCTGCGGCCTCCGCAGCGAGCGCCGGCCGGCCCCGATCGAGGTATGCATCGAGGGCGGCCCTGGCCTGGTCGCCCACGGGGACGTCGCGTTCCTTGGCGCCCTTCCCCGTCACCCGCAGGAACGTCGCCCCGTCCACGACGTCGGCCGTGGTGAGGGCCGCGAGCTCGGAGACCCGGATCCCGGTCCCGTAGAGCATCTCGAGGATCGCCCGGTCGCGCAGGTCGACGCGGCCGTCGCCATCGAGGTCGTCGAGCAGGTGGCCGAGCGAGGACGCCGGAATCGCCTTGGGGAGCCGAACGGGACGCTTGGGCTGGGCCAGACCCGCCGCCGGATTCGAGGCGATCATGCCCCGACGGGCCGCATCATCGAGGAAGGCGCGGACCGCCGAGGCCTTCCGGGCCACGCTGCGCGGGGCGTACCCCCTGGTGGAGAGCTGGGCGAGGAACCGGCGGACGGTGCGCCGGTCGACGTCGGCGAGATCGTCGATGCCGAGGCGCCCGCAGAGCGTGGTGAACTGGCCGAGATCTCCGGTGTACGCGTCGATCGTGTGCGGTGACAGCCCGCGCTCGACGGCGAGTCGGTGCAGGTAGGCAGAAACGGCCGCGTCGAGCTGGCCCCCGTGGCTCATGACCTCATGGTGGCCCGATTTCCCTTCCAGGTCAACGATTCGCCCGACCCATTCCGTGACTAGTTCCCTCGACCTCGCACCGGTCCGGCACCCTGGCTCCTACGATCATCCCGATGGCACCCAGGGCCGTGCTCCTGCTCCTCGTCGGCGCCCTCCTCTCTGGGTGCATCGGTGGCGACGGCGACGCTGCCGACGCATGCTCCTGCCCGAACACCGAGGCCATCGTTGCCGACATCGACTGGCTGGGTGACGGGACCGTGGCCAACACGGCCGAGTCCGTTCCGGTCGACGGCCGGCCCCAGGTGGCGCTCCGCTTCTCCAGCTTCGACGACCCCGGCGAACCGCTGGCTGCGCTCAACGCGCTCGTCCAGCGTGCCGGTGCGGCCGGGCTCGAGACCTCGATGCCTGAGTCGAGCACCGCGCAGATCCGCGCCGCTGAGGCGTCGGCGGCCGCCATCGCCAGCGAGCCGTTCCGCGGTGAGGCCTCCCTGAAGATCGTTGTCCGGATCTCGGTCGCCGACCAACATGCCGCCGACGCCCTTCAACCCTTCGTCGACGCCCTGGGCACGATCGGGTGAGCATCCGCCAGCTCGCCTACCAACCCGAGCTCCGCGACCAGATCGTCGGGATCGAGCACGGGGAAGGCACCGTCCCGAATCAGCAGGTTGCAGCCCTCCGACGCCTTCCGGTCGACGTCGCCGGGCATGGCGAACACCGGTACCCCGTACTCGGCGGCCTTGACCGCGGTGATCAGCGCCCCGCCGGTGCGTGCCGCCTCGACGACGACCACCGCCGCCGACAGGCCGGCGATGATCCGGTTCCGCGGCGGGAACCGCCACCCGCCTGGCGGTGAGCCCGGCGGGTACTCGGTGACGATTGCCCCTCCCCCGTCGAGGATCTGCCGGCCCAGCCGCTCGTGCTCCCGTGGGTAGGCGACATCGATCCCGCACCCGAGCACGACGACCCCGGTCCCGCCGGCATCCACGACCCCGCGGTGCGCCTCCCCGTCGATCCCTCGGGCCAAGCCGGATATCACCGGCCATCCGGCCTCCGCTGCCGCCCGGCCATAGGCCCGTGCCAGCTCCCGTCCATACGCCGTGCATCGGCGCGTCCCGACGATGGCAACACCGGGTTGCGGCGGAAGCCCGCCACGCACGAAGAGCACGTCGGGAGCGTCCTCGTAGCGATCGAGGGAAATGGGGTAGGACGGGTCGCCGCGGAACAGGACCGACACCCCCAGGGCCTCGAGCTCGCTCCGCCGAGCCGCCCCGTCGACCCGCGCCCCCTCCCTGACGTGTTCCGAAGCCCTGACGTCCCCTCGCTCGATCGCCCGGAGGGTTCCTGCCGCGCCACCGAACCGCTCCCGCAACTCCCGGGATCGGTCGGGGTGCATCCCGGCGAAGGCGAGCCGAAGCCTGGCGTCGCTCACAGCTGTGCATCCCGCAGCGCCATCGCCTCCTCGATGTGCGCAGCGTCGACGGCATCGGCGTCGGCGAGGTCGGCGATGGTGCAGGCGATCTTGCGAACTCGATCCCATCCGCGACCGGTCAGGTGGCGACGCTCGGCGGCTTCCAGCAACCTCCGCTGGGCGCCCGAAGTCCACGCCAGGGCGTCGAGGGCGGCGCGTCCGAGGTCCCGATTGAGTCGACCACGAAGAGCCCGCTGACGCGCCCGGGCCGCCGTCACCCGCGCTCGCACCGCCTCAGAACCTTCCTCCCGCGGGCCGGTGACCTCGGACATCCGCAACCTGGGAACCCGGATCTGCAGGTCGAGGCGATCGAGCAGCGGACCGGAGAACCTCCTCCGGTACCGGGCCGTGGCGACCGTTCCACAGTTGCAGCTTTCGATGCGGTCCCCCTCGAACCCGCACGGGCACGGGTTGGTCGCCGCCACGACTTGACAGCGGCACGGGAACTCGACCGTCGCCCCTCGGCGCGCCACCGCCACGGAGCCGTCCTCGAGCGGGGCCCGCAACGCGTCGAGGAGCTGGGGCGGGAACTCGCCGAGTTCGTCGAGGAACAACACACCGCGATGCGCCAGCACCGCCTCACCCGGCACGGGTACTCCACTGCCGCCACCGATCAGGGCGGCCAGCGACGCCGAGTGGTGCGGTGAGCGGAGTGGCGGCTCGGCCGGATCACGCCGATGCAGCCCGGCGGCTGCCCACACCAGGGCCACCTCGTCCGCCTCGTCGCCCTCGAGCGGCGGCAGCAGCCCGGGAAGCGCCCGGGCCAGCATCGTCTTCCCTGCCCCCGGCGGCCCGACCAGCAGCAGGTGGTGTCCGCCGGCGGCGGCCACCTCGAGGGCGCGGCGGGCGAGCGGCTGGCCTCGAACTTCGGCCAGATCGGCGAGATCGACCGCGGATGTCTCGACGGGCTCCACGTCGTCGCCCGGCTGCTCACCCAACGCAACCGCCACGGCGTGGCCCAGGCTGTGCACGGCCGCCACCCCGAGATCCCCCCGACTCGCTGCCTCCGCCGCCGAGATAGGTGGCAGCAGGCAGCGCTTGCCGAGGTCCTTGGCCACGATGGCTGCGCCCAGCCCGCCCCGGGCGGCCTTGACCGATCCATCGAGGCCGAGCTCCCCCAGCGCCACGACATCGGTGACCCCGCGGTACCTCGGGTCCGACGCGGCCAGGACACCGAGGGCGATCGGGAGGTCGTAGGCGGAGCCCACCTTGGGCAGATCCGCGGGTGAGAGGTTGACCACCACCCGCTGGCGTGGGAACCCGATCGCGCTGGAGGCAAAGGCGGCGCGGACCCGTTCCTTGGCCTCGCGGACCGCGGTGTCGGGGAGGCCAACGACGATGAATCCCTTGGCGCCGCCACCGACGTGGGCCTCGACCCGCACCGGCCGCGGCTCGACACCGACGAGGGCGCTGGAGGTCACGGTGGCGTTCATGGCAGCACCGTATGCGACGGGTGTGACACGAACGGTGCCGCTACTCCTTCCGGGTCAACAGGAAAGTGGCCTGGAACCGGTCCGGGTGACTCGACCAGTCCTCGATCGTCCAGTCGTCCCCGAACAGGGCTTCTACCTCACCGGGGACGAGACCCGGGTAGAGGCGGCTCGGCCCGCTGAAGCTGATCCAGGGAAGGTCCTCGGTGGCCCCGTAGAAACAGTAGAAGAGGAACAGCGCCCCCGGCCTGGCGAGGAGGCCGGCGTTCCTCGCCATGGCCGCTCTCGCCTCCCCCTGGAGGTCGTCGAGGGTGCCGAAATCGAGCAGGAAGTCGAAGGTGCCGAGGTGTGACAGGTTCCCGGTGAGGTCGGCCTCGACGAGGTGGCAATCCACACCCGCGTCGTCGGCTCGGTTCCGTGCCTTCTCCAGCGCCACCGGCGAGAAGTCGACACCGGTGACGTCGTACCCCTGCCCGGCCAGGTGAACCACGTTGGCCCCCGTGCCGCAGCCGAGGTCGATCGCCCGCGGAAACCGCTCGACTTCGACCCGGCCGCTGTCGAGGAGGGCGATGAGGTCGGTACGCACGCCGACGAAATCCCACGGCGCCCAGAACCGGTACATGAGGTCGTAGAGGCTCGCCTTCACCGGGAGCACGCTAGCCCGGCCACCACTCCGTGTCCGGATAGTTGGCGTACCAGGCGAACCAGAACGAGTGCCCGCTCTGGAGGCGATCGAGCACGGTGCCGTCGGCGAGCAGCAGCGTCTGCTCCCCTGCCTCCTCGACGGCGACCTCGAGGGGATCCGCAACGGGCGCTCCGCCGTAGAAGCGGGCGCCGCCGTCGGTGGAAACGGCGACGACGGTTCGCCCCGCCACCGTGAACGCCTGGGATCCCGCGGCGTCGAGGGCGTCGACGCCGACGGCGAGCCGCTCCCCGTCGAGGTCGAGCGTGGCCACCAGGTCCTTCTCGGCGAAGACCGCCGGCACCGCGTCGGCCGGCCACCACACGTACGGCGAGGCGTAGTAGTCGGCATAGGCGGCGCCGGGCTCGTAGGAGTACGGGGAGCCGGTGACCTCGAAACCGCCGACGGTCGTCGGGCCCGTCCGTCCCGGGATGTCGAGGACCTCGGTATCGGGGTGCTCGGCGACCCACTCGCCGAAGGTGGTGACGGTGATCGGGAACCGGTCGAGCACGGTGCCGGTGAGCGGTCCGGCGATGGCTTCACCGGTGATCTGATTCCACAGGCTGTCGGTGGCGGTGTCGACCATCACCTTGTTCGAGTTCCACAGCAGCCCCGAGCTCTGGAAGTAGAGGATGTCGTCGCCGACGCGCCGGGAGAACAGGACCCCGGTGCGACACAGGGTGCAGTTGGCCAGCGCCACCGGTTCACCG
>CAZCBO010000154.1:6755-7009 GCA_964496825.1 uncultured Acidimicrobiaceae bacterium | reverse complement strand
TGAGCTGGTAAGTGCGCTCGATCTCGACGCCGCGGTCCTCGAAGAGGCGGGCGAGGTTGCGGTGAAGGATCGTTGCCCCTACCTGTGACTTGATGTCGTCGCCGATGATCGGGAGGCCGGCGTCGAGGAACTCCCGCGCCCATGCGGGATCGGAGGCGATGAACACCGGGATGGCGTTGACGAAGGCGACGCCGGTGTCGAGGGCAGCCCGGGCGTAGAACCGCTGCGCCTCCTCGGAGCCGACCGGCAGGTAG
>CAZCBO010000154.1:0-6745 GCA_964496825.1 uncultured Acidimicrobiaceae bacterium | reverse complement strand
CCCGGCGTCCCTGAGCGCCTCGACCACGTCGACCGGCTCCTCCGGCGACTCCTCCACCATGCCGGTGTAGTACTTGCCGAGGCCGTCGTAGGTGGGGCCGCGCAACACCTTCACGCCGAAGTCGGGCACGTCGGCGAACCTGATCGTGTTGTTCTGCCCGGCCCACATCGCCTTTGCGATGTCCTCGCCGACCTTGGAGGCGTCGACGTCGAAGGCGGCGACGAACTCGAGGTCGCTCACGTGGTAGGGCCCGAACTGGACGTGCATCAGACCCGGCACGTCGGTTGTGGCATCGGCCTTCTGGTAGTACTCGACCCCCTGGATCAGCGAGTTGGCGCAGTTGCCCAATCCCGCGATCGCCACCCGTACCTTGTCACTCATGTCTGCCTCCCTGTCAACTTCCTGTGGCTGCGCTGCGCTCGCCGGCGATGAGCTCGTCGAGCCAAGCGATGTCCGACTCGGTCGAGCGCACGCTGCGTTCCATCAGCGCCAGCCGATATCGATCCGTGACGCGCCCGGCCCCTCGCGCCCCCTTGAAGGAGCGACGGGCGCCGTGGAGCCGGTCCTGGAGCGCCCGCCTGCGGTCCTCGAGCACCGCGAGCCGGCTGGTGGGCTCGAGATAGCCGAGGAAGGCGAGGCGCAACTGGAACGTGCGGTCGGAATCCTTGTCGCGTTTGGGGTTGGCCAGCATCTCCTCGAGGCCGGCGGCGCCGGCATTGGTCAGCCGGTAGGCCTTGCGCCGGCCCTCGCCCGTGGTGGCCTCGATGAAGCCCTTCTTCTCCAGGCGACGGAGCGCCGGGTAGAGCGAGCCGAACGAGACCTGCCAGAATCCGAGGTCGCCGAGGGCGCGCTTCAGCTCATAGCCGTGACGGGGTTGCTCCCGGAGCAAGCCGAGGATGGCGAAATCGAGCATGACCAACCCTTGGTGTATCGACTCGGTCTATATCGACTCGGTCTATATCGACTCGGTTTATATCGAAACGATACAACTGTATCGAAACGATACACAAAGGTCAACCCGGAATACCTGCCGGCGGTCGACCCGCTCTGCCGACGCCCAAGGCGTGTCCCGCCTACCCTGCTGCCCGGAGGTGCCCGTGGTCCGTGTCGTCATTGCCGCTGCCGCACTCTCGTTGATCCTGGCCGCGTGCAACGGCGGGGCCGAAGACACCACAACAACCGCCGCCCCAACGACGACGCAGGCCGCCCCAACGACCACGACCACGGAGCCGGCGCCGACCTCGACCGAGGAGGCCACTACAACGACGGCCTCGGCCGTTTCCGCCTTTCCCGCCACCCCCGGAACCCCGACCCAACTCGATTCCTACAGCGGCACCACCGAGATGAGCTTCGCGGCCGAGGGTCTCAGCATGGATTTCGTGAGCGAAGGCACCTACGTGGGCGACGCCTTTCGGTGTGACACGACGATGGATGTGGGCGGGTTCGCCATCACTGCGGCCGGCATCGCCACCCCGGAGACGGCGTGGGTCGACCTCGGCCAAGGCTTCGTCGAGGTGCCGATCTTCGATCCCGACCTCGATACCGCCATCGGAGTGTGTCCGGCGAACCCGCTCTTCTGGGTCGATGGCGCCTTTGCCATCGGCGAGGTGGAGGGGGAGCCGGACACGATCAACGGCATCCCCGCCCAGCGGGTGGAGCTCGGCGAGCTGCTCGATGCCCTCTCCTCGTTCGGTTTCGCCGCGCTCGAGGGAGTGGAGTTCCAGGATGCCGTGGTGTGGATCGCCGACGACGGGGCCTATGTCGTCGCCTTCGACATGTCGTTCAGCGTCGCACCCGAGAGCGCCGGCGAGATCTTCGGACCGGGCTTCGAGCTCACCGAGCCGGCGACGATGCGGATGGTCATGCAGATCGCCGACCCCAACGATCCGACTCTGACGGTCGAGCTGCCGGGTGAGTAGGCGGGCTCAGTACCCGCCCCCCAGCTTCCGGTAGTCCCAGGAGACGACCTCGGTCGGATCGACGATCACCGCGGTCTGCTTGGCGGCGTGACCGGCGAAGAACTCCCGCACTTCGTCCTCGGGAGTGGCGCCCGGCTCGACCCCGGGGAAGAACGCGTACCGGTCCGACAACGCCACGTAGAGGTCGAGGCAGTAGTCCACATCCTCGACGAGCCGGGCGTCACCCTTGATCATCACCCCCTGGAGCTCCGCATACGCTCTGCCCTCTTCGACGAGCACGGTCACCCTCGGGTCGCGTTCGAGGTTGACGATCTTCTGTGACTTGGTGAAGGAGCGGAACACGATCTTGCCGTCGTCGAGCACGAACCACATCGGTACCAGGTGCGGGTAGCCGTCGGGATCGTTCGAAGCGACCTGCAGGATCTTCTGCCCTGCGGTGAGGAAGTCCAGCAGCTCGTCCTGTGTCATCGAGAGGTCTCTGCGCGCCATGGCCGGGACGGTAGCGGCTGCGGAATCGGCCCGAACGATGTAGCGTTGTATCCAACGGAACCGCAGACACGGGCGACCGGTCCGGCGGCCGAGGTCGACAGGCGTTCCGCAACGAGAAGACTGCAAGGTCCACGTGGTGGACCCGACGTCCCCCAACCCGGAGCGGTGGGGAGAGAGGAGCAGCAATGGGCAAGGTCACCGTCCCCGGGATTCGTTCGCGCAAGGGCGGGGTCAAGATCAAGATGATCACCGCCTACGACCATCCTTCGGCGGTCATCGCCGACCGGGCCGGCGCCGACATCATCCTCGTCGGGGACTCGGTCGCCAACAACGTCCTCGGCTACGACGACACCCTGGCCGTCGATGTCGGCGTGATGGTCCATCACACCGCCGCGGTGTCCCGGGCAGAGCCGAACGCACTGGTGGTCGGCGACATGCCGTGGATGAGCTACCACGTCTCGGTCGAGGACTCGGTACGCAACGCCGGCCGATTCGTCCGCGAGGGCGGTGCCGAGGCGGTCAAGCTCGAGGGCGGGCGGAAGCGTCTCGAGGTCGTCGAGAAGGTGATCGATGCCGAGATCCCGGTGATGGGCCACCTCGGGCTCACCCCGCAGTCGGTCCACGCCATGGGGGGCTACAAGGTCCAGGGCAAGGAGGCCCAGGCGGCCTACGAGCTGATCAGCGACGCGCACTCGCTCGCCGAGGCGGGGGTGTTCTCGCTCGTGCTCGAGGGAGTCCCCGAGCAGGTCGCCGAGATCGTGACGCGGGAGATACCGGTCCCGACCATCGGCATCGGAGCCGGCGTCCACTGCGACGGGCAGGTGCTGGTGTACCACGATGTGCTCGGGTTGGGCAGCGACGACTTCCAGCCGAAGTTCGTCCGCCGCTACGCCCATCTCGCCGACGATGCGGTGGTCGCCCTCGAGGCGTTCTTTGCCGATATCGAGTCGGGTGACTTCCCCTCGGAGGAAGAGACGTACCACATGGCGGCAGACTCGGCCGAGATCCTGGCCGGCCTCGCCGACGCGGAGGTCCCCGCCCAGCACTGATCCGGGGGCGCGTTAGCTTTCCGTAGATGGCACGACCGATCTTGGCGCTGCTGCTGGCCGCCGCTGCGCTCGTGGCCTGCTCCTCCGAAGAGCCGCGGCCCCTGGCGACCCTGGCGGGCTTTCCCTCGACCACGGTCACGATCGACGACCGCGAACTCGCCGTTGCCGTCGCCGACAATGGGGAAGCGCGTGGTCAGGGCCTGATGAATGTCTACGACCTCGGCAGGCTCGATGGGATGCTCTTCGTCTTCGAAGCCGACACCGAGACCGGGTTCTGGATGCACAACACGCCGATCCCTCTCGACATCGCGTTCTTCAGTGAGGACGGGACGTTCGTCGATCGCCTGACGATGGAAACGTGCCTCGGCACGTGCCCGACCTATTACGCCTCAGGTCCCTACCGCTATGCGCTGGAAGCACCGGCCGGGGACTTGGAATCCGTCGGCCCCGAATCGGTGCTCCGGATCGACAGCTGAAACATGCTCACGACCGGTACACTGCCGGCCACAACCGAAGCCCTGTCCCGATCGAACGGGACCGTTCCGAGGAACGACCAGAGGAGCTACTCAATGCGCTCGTATGAGCTGACCATCATCCATCGGCCCGACATGGTCGAAGCGGATGTCCGCAAACAGGTCGAGGAGATCTCCACGACCATCGACACCAGCGGTTCCGTGACCGGGACCGACTTCTGGGGGAAGCGCCGTTTCGCCTACGAGATCGACCACATGAACGAGGGGTACTACTCGGTGGTGGATTTCGAGGGAGACCATCATCTCGTCGACGCACTCGACCGGGCGCTGGGCCTTTCCGACGCCGTCGTACGACACAAGGTTGTTCGCAGAGAGGATCGCGAAAGCTGATTCGTGTCACAGGCTCCCGCCATCATGTGGGGGGGCAACGGGAGAGAGAGAAGAGAGAGCAATGAGCACTACGAACAGCGTCACCTTGATCGGCAACCTCGTCGACGACCCGGAGCTGCGGTTCACGCCGTCGGGCGTGGCGATGACGAAGGTCCGCTTCGCCGTCAACAAGCGGTATCAGAACCGCGACGGCGAGTGGCAGGAAGAGACCAGCTTCTTCGGTGGCACCTGCTGGCGTGACATGGCGGAGAATGTCGCCGAGTCGCTGCAGAAGGGCACCCGCGTCATCGTGGTCGGCGAGCTCCAGCAGCGCCAGTGGGAGACCCAGGAGGGCGACAAGCGCTCCATCATCGAGGTCGACATCAAGGAGATCGGACCCTCGGTGCGCTGGGCGACCGCCACCATCACCAAGACGCCTCGCGAAGGCGCCTGGGCGAACGACGGCCAGGATGTCGTTCCTGCGGCCGCTCCGGTTGCCCGCACCGACTACGGGCCCGACGAAGCCCCCTTCTAAGGAGATTCATGGCCAAATCGAAGACCAGGAAGGAGCAGCACCGGCGCCGCATGCAGCAGGAAGCGCGGCGTCGCAAGCGCACGGTTCACACCTTCGCCGACGACGACTACATCGACTACAAGGACGTGGAGTTGCTGCGCAAATTCATGTCCGATCGCGGGAAGATTCGGTCCCGGAGGGTCACCGGGCTGAGCGCCAAACGCCAGCGCGAGGTCGCCGTCGCCATCAAGAACGCCAGGGAGATGGCATTGCTGCCCTACGTCTCGACCAAGAGCCCTGGCCGACAGGGCGGAAGGCCACGTCGATGAAGGTGATCCTCACCAAGGACGTGGAAGACCTCGGCAACACCGGCGACGTCGTCGATGTAGCCGATGGGTACGCCCGCAACTACCTGGTACCCCGCTCCTACGCCATCAAGGCGACCGAGGGTGCGCTGCGCCAGGCCGAGGCGATGCGCATTGCCAGGGAGGAAGCGCTGCGCGCCGCCAGGGACGAGGCGGAGACGTTCGCCCAGTCGCTCACCGGTACCAGAGTGGTCGTCGCCGCCCATGCCGGCGATGAGGGGAAGCTGTTCGGGTCGATCTCGGAGGCTGACATCGCCACGGCGATCACGAAGTTCACCGGGATCGAGGTGGACCGCAAGCTCATCGCCCTCGAGGCCCCGATCAAGGAGATCGGGCTGCATGAGGTGGCGCTCCGGCCGCACCCGGAAGTCGAGTTCGTCGTCACGCTGGACGTGATTCCGGCCTAGAAGGGTGCCGAGCGATCCTCGAGCGAGCCCCGGCGCGGTCCGAGGCTCCTGGCAGTCGTCATTGGTCGGCATCCTTCCAACGCGAAAACAAACCCGGCCTCGCGAGAAACACCCAGCGCAACGCCCGACCACGGATGGTGTCGACGCGTACACTCTTCCCACTTCCCTTACTTCCCGCGCCGACCGACGCGTTCGTGTCACACCCGGGTGCAAGAGTGAGAGGAACAGGCCAGGAGAGGACAGGGAGGATTCCGTGACGAGCGTCGCCGAACACCCCGCATCACGCGCGCTTCCCACACCCCCGCACAGCACCGATGCCGAAGAGTCGGTGCTCGGCGCAGTTCTGTTGTCGGCGGACGCCGCCAACATCGCCCTGGAGAAGCTGCACGCCGAGGACTTCTATCGCCCGGCGCATCAGCAGATCTTCGAGGCGGTGCGGGGGCTCTTCGATGCCAACGAGCCGATCGACGCGGTGACGGTTTCTGAGGTACTCCGACGCGACGGGTCGTTGGAGCGGATGGGGGGAGTGGAGTTCCTCACCCGGCTCCTCGACGCCGTACCCACCGCCTCGAACATCGAGTACTACGCCGACATCGTCGAGGAACATGCCCTGCGCCGGCGCCTGATGCGGGTCGGCGGCACGATCGGCTCGTACGCCACCGAGCTCCAGGAGCCGATCGCCGAGGTGCTCGATCGCGCCGAGCAGGAGGTGTTCCTCGTCTCGGAGCGTCGTGTCGGCGAGGGCCTCGCCCCGATCGATCCGCTGCTCGGTCCTGCGATCGAAAAGGCCGAGGAGCTGCAGCGGGTCGGATCCGAGGTCACCGGCATCCCCACCGGCTACCGCGACCTCGACCGGAAGCTCGCCGGCCTCCACGCCACGAACCTGATCATCATCGCCGCCCGTCCCTCGATGGGGAAGTCGGCGCTGGCGCTCAACATCGCCCAGAACGTGGCGCTCCAGGACATCCCCGTCGCCGTCTTCTCGCTGGAGATGAGCCGCGAAGAGGTGGTGTCCCGGATGCTGTGCTCGGCGGGGCGCATCGATCTGCAACGGCTCAACACCGGGCGCCTCACCGAGGCCGACTTCACCAAGCTGTCGAATGCGGCCAGCCAGCTCTACAAGAAGCCGATCTTCGTGGACGACTCGCCCGGGCTCACCG
>CAZCBO010000153.1:0-7061 GCA_964496825.1 uncultured Acidimicrobiaceae bacterium | reverse complement strand
GGCGGCGATGAGGAGCACCTTGAGGTTGTCGACGTAGAGGTGACGACTCGAAGCCCACCTCTCGACCTCTGTGAGCTTGTCTCCCCCATCGGGAACTGCCGATGCTGGCTGCGTCTGCTCCGGGATCAGGGTGTCCATACCTTCCATCAAGCACGCCGCCTGGACGACTGTCCAGAGGAGGAATCCCCGATCGTCAACTCACCCACAGCGGGTCCCGCCGCCTGCTCCCCGCACGCGACTCCCCCGACCATCGCGCCACACCGAACGACGCAACCCTCGCACGAGGCTGGGCCGGGCTCCGCTCTCGCTACCCGGCGGTGAGGGGCGCTTCGGATCGGGAGAGGAAGTCCCGGATGGCCGTCATCACTTCCGCGGTCTGTTCGGAGTGAGGATTGTGCCCGGCCCGTTCGATGATCTGGAGGCGGGCGTCGGGGATGCCGGCGGCGAGCTGAGCTTGATGCTCCGGCGGGAAGATGAAGTCGTCCCGTCCGGCGATCACCAGCGTCGGTGCGGTGATCTCGCCGAGTCGGTCCATGACCGACCAGCCCCCGAGCAGGTAGCGGCCGGCGAAGATGAGCGCATCGGGGCGCAGCTTGGTGCGCCACCCTCCCTGCATCGCCTCGACCGCGGCGTGCCACAGCAGCGGGAGGCCGGAGCGGTAGGAGTAGGCGGGACCGATCCGGATGAGGATCGGCACCATTTCTCGGGGTTCGAAGTCGCCGTTGAACCAGCGCCGTACCAGATCCACCGTCTTCGTGTCGAAGCCCCGCTTGGCCAAGATCTCGGCGGCGTTCTGCTGGGACCAGCGGCTGTCGCCGCCCGTGTCGAGGAGGACGAGCTGTGATACCCGATCGGGGTAGTGCAGGGCGTATTCGAGAGCGACGTGCCCGCCGAACGAGTGACCGAGCACGGCCCACCGGTCGAAACCAAGCCGCTGGCGGAGGGCGTCGGCGTCGGCGGTGAGGTTGTCCCAGGTCATGGATTCGACCGGAGCGCCCGCTGAGCGTCCGTTGCAGCGGTGGTCGTAGAAGATCAGCCTGAACTGATCCGCGCAATGCCGGAAGGGCAGCATCGTGTACAGATCCGCTCCCGGCCCGCCATGCATCAACACCAGCGGGTAGCCGTCGCCGAAGGTCTCGACGTGGAGTGAGACGTCCCGGACCGACATCATCGTCACGCGAGGGTCCTTTCAGCCGTCGACGTCGCCCGGTTGGTGAACCTCGCGGATCGGTCGTCGAGGGACTGCAGCGCCTCCAGCTCGGTGCGGACCCCGGCGACCAGGACATCGAGGTCGGGAAACGCGTCGCCGTCGACGGAGATCCCGACGTAGAGGCCCCCGGCGTAGGAGAGCGCGCCGACACCGAGGGGCTCGTTGGCGATGAGGGGAAGCACCGGGAACACCTCGAGGATCCGGGCGCCGGCCAGGTAGAGCGGCATCGGGGGACCGGGGATGCTGGCGCTGGTGGCGTTGACGCGTTGGCGCATCACCGCCACCAGCATCAGGCGCCGCACCAATCGTCCGTGCATGAGGACGTCGAGGGAAGTGCGCGTCCGCGCTTTGCGTCTGCTGGTCTCTGCAGCGATGCGGCGGAGTCTGCGAACGGGGTCAGACTCGCCGAGATGCAACGGGACGGCCATCTGGGCGATGCGGTTCCCCTGTTGCGGACCCGGGCTTCGCTGCCGCAGCGAGACCGGGACGTAGATGCGGACCGTCGTGTCGTCTACCGGTTCGTCCCGGCTCTGCAGCAGGGCGCGCAGCCCTCCGGCGGTCGCGGTGAGGAGAACGTCGTTCACGGTGCCGCCACAAGTGTGTGCGGCTTGCTTGACCGCGTCGAGGCTGGAGCGGATCAGGGCGAGGTCGCGGTTGGGGCCGACCATCCGGTCCAGGCTGGTCGCCGTCGCAGGCTTCTCGGCGAGGAGCTCGCGGACCGCCGGCCACGCGGCACGCACCCTGCGCAAGGTGGTGTCGGGGTGAGCGAGCAGCGAAATCGGGCCGGCGAGTGCTTCGATATGGCAGCGCATGCTGTCGATGCGGAGTGCTCGAGGCGACGGCATTTGCGTCGGTGACCACGGATATGGTGCCTCGACGGGCGTGTCCTGAGCGGGGTCGAGGAAGGTGGTGATGGTCATCATCGCCGCCGTCCCGTCGGCGATGGTGTGGTGGATCCTCACGAACAAGCCGATCCGCAGATCGGGGAGGCCGGTGAGGAACACCATGTCCCACCCTCGCCGCGACGGGTCGAGGGATCGCGCCCGCAGCCGTTCGACCGCGTCGATCAGCTCGGCTTCACCTCCTGGAGGGGGAACCGGGTGCTCGTGGATGTGTTCGGTGAGATCGAAGTCGGGGTCGTCTACCCAGAGCGGGCCGCCCTGCCCACGACCCGGCGAGTGGATGCGCTGACGGAAGCGGGGGACGAGGTGCAGCCGAGCCTCGATCGCCTGATGAATGCGCTCCATTCGGAGGCGACCCGTGGAGTCGAGCAGCGGTGTCCCGTCGAGGATGACGAGGGCGCCGATATCCTGCGGCCAGGTCTTGCCCGCCCATAGCATCACCCGGTCGAGGTCGCTGAGCCGGTCGATCGACATGCCAATCTCCCTATCTCGGATCGATCGGGGTGAGGATGCCGACCCGCTCCTCGATCGCTTGCGCCGCGTCGAGGCACAGATCTTCTCGGTACCGAGGCCCGATCAGCTGCACCGCCTGGGGGAGGTCGCCCCCCACACCCACGGGAAGAGCTACCGCCGGCAGCCCCAGGGCGTTGACGGCTATTGCCATACGCATGGCGCGGATGGTTTCGGCCACGTGGCCCTCGTCGAGATCGGTGCCCACCAGGAAGGGGATATCGGTGCCGATCGGCGCGACGATCAACGGGAAGGTCTCCTGGAACTCAGCCCACGCCCGCAGCAGTGACTGCCTGGACACGAAGCTCTGCATGGTCGCCGGGTCGGGATCACCGGCCGCCTCGTAGAACGCCGACAGGAAACGCTGCGTGTCCGCCGGCAGCAGCGATGATGTCGTCGCCCACATTGCCCGGATGTCGGGGGTGTTGAGCATGTCCAACAGGAGGTTCGCTGCCGCCTCGATCGACGGCGGCTCGATCTCCTCGATGACGTATCCGGCTTCGGCGAGAACCCCAACCGCCCGCCGAACCCCGTCCTGGACCTGGGGAGCGGTCCCCAGCCCGGCAGGGTCGAGCACCGCAGCGACTCGGATCGGCTCCCCGGGCTGATGGTCGCTGAGTGGCGCCGGAACCGTCCACGGGTCGCGCCACGTGGGTCCGGACAACACCTCGAAGGCGACACGCAGATCCGCGACCCGGCGTGCCATCGGACCCTCGACGGAGGTCAACTGAACGCCGATCGCCGCGTCGGCGGGCTCGATCGCGCTCGCATGCGGGATGCGCCCGAGGGTGGGTTTGAGAACGCTGATTCCGCAGCATTGCGCCGGCCAACGGAGCGATCCGAGCCCGTCGTTCCCCAACCCGAGGGGTGTCATCCCGGTGGCCAGGGCTGCCGCCTCGCCGCCGCTGGAGGCACCCGGCGTGCGCGACCGGTCCCAGGGATTGACCGTCGGCCCCCACAGCTCGCTGTCGGTGTGCCAGCGAACTGCGATCGTCGGACAGTTGGTGTGCCCGAGCGGGATCGCTCCGGTGGACCGCATCCTCTCGACGACGGGCGCGTCCCGGCTTGGATAGGCCGCCGCCAGGGCCTCGAGCCCTTGCGTAGTCGGCGTGCCCACCAGGTCGATGTTTTCCTTCACCGTGAAGGGGACGCCGTGGAACGGGGCCAGATCGTCGCCGGCGGCGACCGTATCGTCGGCCGCTCGGGCGGCTTCCACCGCCTGCTCGGCCAGGACGACGGTGACGGCGTTGATGGTGGGGTTGACCTCGTCGATCCGACGCAGATGCGCCTCGATGACTTCCCGGCTCGAGGTCTGACGGAACCGGATGGCTGCAGCCAGTTCAAGGGCGCTCATCCGCCACAGGTCGGTGGTGGTGCTGGGGCTGCTTGTCGTCGTCGTGCTCAACTCGACTCCCGGCGTGGACCGCGCCGCGCCCGACGCAGCGATGCGGGCGTCTTGTAGAGCGAGATGGGTTGACCTCCGAGATCGGTGTGCATCACGCTCACCCCGGCTCCCTCGTCGTCGCCGAACACGAGACGGACCGTGGGCATCCCAAACCCGGAGAGGTCGAGCCGGAAGACGTACGGATCCGACGGGTCATCGGGGTGGAGAGTGAAGCCCCGGTACAGCGCCGGCACCGGGGTGAGGAGCCGGATCATCAGCCGGCCGCTCCGGACGAAGACCTGGGCGCCGCCACCCATGGCGATCCGGCCGCGCAGATCTCCGACCACCGGCAGCCGATATCGGCCGCACACGTCGCCCCAGACCTCGGGCCGATGAGGAACATCACTCCTCACACCCACGGGAGCGGCGCCGAGCAGCCGGCGCAACACGCCATCGATCTCATCCGGGAGCCAGACCATCGCCCCCTTCGACCCGTTGGTGAAGGCAACGAGGCCGACGCCATCGTCGGGCGCGACGAGGAGGCTGGAGTTGAAGCCGGGCAGGATCCCGTCGTGGCCGACGACGCGATGTCCGCTCGCGTCGTGGCGGAAGAACCCGAGGCCCATACTCGCCAGCCGCGGGTCGGTTTGGTAGTGGGGATCGAACATGGTGGCCAGGCTCGCCGGCTCGATGATCGAGCCATGCTCGTTGCCGCCACCGCCGAGCAGGGCCGCCACATAGCGAGCCATGTCCCGGCTCGACGAGTAGACGCCGCCCCCTCCTCTCCCCACCCATTCACGGTCGATGACGGCCGTGGGACCGGTCGATCCGAGCACGTATCCGGTGGCCAGCCGGGCCCGGACCCGATCCGAGCGGACCAGATCGGTGTCGGTCATCCCCAGCGGCTCGAAGATGTGTTCGCGGAAGTAGCGGTCGAGCGGCTCACCGCTGACGTCCTCGATGATCTGGCCGACGGTGGCGTACCCATGGTTGCAGTAGGCAAACGCCGAACCGGGCTCGACCACCGTCCTCAGCCCTCCCCGGTAGGACTCGGCGAGCGAGGGCAGCGGCTCGCCGATCGCCACGCTACTGACGGGCGGGCGGGCATCGAACGGGCCCCAGGAGGGGTGGAGCAGGTCGGCAGCGCGGACCACGTCGGGGATCCCGGACGTGTGGGTGAGGAGGTGTCGTAGGGTCACCGGCCGCCATCCGGTGCGTCTGGGGCTCAGCTGGTAGGCGCGCAGGTAGTCGTTGGCGGGGGCATCGAGGTCGACCGAGTCCTGCTCGGCAAGCTGCATGACGGCGATGGCGGTGATGGTCTTGGTGATCGAACCGACCCGAAACACGGTGTCCTCGGCGATAGAAGTGCTCGCGGAGATGTCGGCGAGTCCGTGTCCGTGGAAGAACTCCAAGCGCCCGTCGCGAACCACGCCCACCGCCAGACCGACGGCCGGGAAGCGATCGAGGATCTCACCCAACCGGGCCATCAGCGTCGCCGTCGTGAGAATCGGCTTCTCATCGGCAGGCTGCGTTCTCGTCGAAGCCATACCGGCATTCCTCCACCCCACCTGACGCCAGCTTCCTGCGACGCGAGAGAAGGAGATAGAGCCAATCGGCCCAGGAGGCGTCGGACCTCGCGGGCCCTACGCGTCCAATCTGCGCCAACCTGTTTCTCCGTGGGGGTACCGTGACGGCCGACCCAGGTCTGGCAGCAACCAGCCCTCCCCATGAGTCGAAGAGGAGACCGAGATGTGGATGGAGTGTTTCGCAGGCGATGCGAGGATCGAGGACGACGACGCCGATGTCATCGCCGATCGCTTCGTCGCCCACGCCGAGGAGCAACACGACTGGGCGTACCCGGAAGCGGCGCTCCGCAACTACGCCCGCAACTTCGCCGAAGCCACCGTGCGGCTCACCGGGGCTACGGAACGACTCCCCGAGATCGGTGAGGTCACCATCCATCCGGTCTCAGAGGACCGCATCGACGATTGGCTCCGGTTCTTCGACCACGACGGGTTCGCCGGCAATCCGGACTGGGCATCGTGTTACTGCTTGGAGCCCCATGTGCCGGCCACCGACGAGGATCCCGAGCGTCCCTGGCGCGAGGTCCGGGCCGCGATGGTGGAGCGCCTCCGCACCGGCGGCACCTACGGGTACCTCGCCTACGTCGACGGTGCACCCGCCGCCTGGGTCAACGCCTCGCCTCGCTCTCAATACGGGCTCTACCGGCAGGTGGACCCCGACGGACCCGATCCAGGCATGGTGGTCGGGGTGTCATGTTTTCTCGTTGCCCCTCCATTTCGACGCCACGGGATCGCCGGCGTGCTTCTCGATCGGGTCATCGCCGGCGCCGCCGATCGTGGCGCCCGATGGATCGAGGGTTACCCGCACAACGCACCCGAGGACCACGACGGCGGCCACTTCCGCGGACCGAAGCAGCTGTACGAAGAGCGTGGGTTCGAACCGGTCGAACAGCGCGAACGCGACACCGTGATGCGTCGCGCGGTCGAGTGACACAGCCGCCTTCCACCAACATCAACCTCGGTCCGACCCAACTCGATCGGAGCCACGAGACCGACGGCACGGCCCCGCAATTGCGAACCCTGGGCTCGGGACCGCGCCCGGCGCGGCTGCCAGCCCACAGAACGAGGGCATAAGCCAGAGGGCGCCGCTCGCACGGCGCCCCTCTGTCTTTGCGACCCGGCGGCTTGGTGCCGCCACCTCGTGAATGTCCATCCGACGGTCGATTCTGACCGCACATCGCGAACACGTTTCACCTGTCAGAATCGGCATCGGTCCGGACATTCCCACGACATCATCAGATCAGGGGCGGCGATGATCGACCGGCTGACCACAGCGGCGCAGGAAGGCGCCACCGAGGATTTCGAGCGTCTGTACTCGGATCACCACCGGGCCGTCCTCGGCTACTGCACCAGACGAGCGTCCCGTTCCGATGCGTGGGACGCAGCCTCCGAGGTGTTCACCGTGGCTTGGAGACGGCTCGACGAGATCCCACCCGGCAACGAAGCCCGAGCCTGGCTCCTGGGCGTGGCGT
>CAZCBO010000152.1:0-7064 GCA_964496825.1 uncultured Acidimicrobiaceae bacterium | reverse complement strand
GGGACGTTCCTACTCGGGGTGAAGGCGGTGATCACCGACAGCTTCGAGCGCATCCACCGCTCCAATCTCGTGATGATGGGCGTGCTTCCGCTGACGTTCCCGCCGGGAGAGAACGCGGCGAGCCTGGGACTCGACGGCACCGAGACCTTCGACATCGCCGTTGGCGACGATCTCACCCCGCGAGCGGAGATCCCGGTCACTGCGGCCAAGGCGGACGGATCGGTGGTGGCGTTCACCGCCACCGCCGCGGTGCAGACGCCCATCGAGGTCGAGTACCTCCGCCACGGCGGCATCCTGCACATGGTGCTGCGGGAGATGGCGTCCTAGGCCATCGGCGCGGTTACGAAGGCGGTACCTCGTGCAGGCGGGGATCTCGATGCTGCTGATCACCCTTCCTCTGGATCCGGTCGAGATGTAAAGGCCCGCGATCAGGGGGCCTGGAACCGGGTGGTGCCGAACCACACCATCGGCTCCCCCGCGAGCAGCGTCTCCGCCCGCCGCACCCACTCGAGGAACCTCGGGTGGGTATCGAACTCGTCGTGCTCGGCCATGCCGCGCGCTTCGACATGGAGGATGTAGTCACGGACGCCCGGTCTGGTCTCACTGCCGTCTTCCACCGGGGTCAGCGAGGCAGCCAGGATCTTGCCTTCGGCCATGAACTCGTGCCACATCGACACGATCGTCTCTTCGAACATCGCCTCGAAGACGGTGGTTTCCTCCTCCCTGAGCGGAAGGATGATGGAAATGGTCTGCGACATCCGGCGCAAGCTACCACCGGCAGGGCCCCGACGGCCCAAGACAGCGAGGGCTGGTCGGCCGGACCCCGGAGGCACGCCGCACACCCAGCGCAGGTCACCGGGTGAGGCAGGTCAATCGGCGTTCGTACTCAGCCCCGATATGCCCACGCCGAGCCTTCGTCCGCATCGGCGATGCGGCGAGCGAGTTCGAGAGCCACGGCGCTGAGTTCTTCGCGACTCAGCTCATCCAACATGTCGATTCCATTGCTCCCACCGGCGTGGAGAGCGGCGATCAACACGTCGGCGATCTCGCCCGGGGTCCGGTCGGATCGGCGCAAGCCTCGGCTCGGATGTCGTGGCCGCTGCGGTTGAGGATCGCCCATAGGGTCACTATCGGTCGTTGCCCACGGGTTCGTTGAGCCAATAACCGGCACACCCGAACCAGCCAGTGGCCGAGGTCCGGCCCACTGCTCCGAGAATTTGGCGGTTTGAGTTCGGCCCGCGCCGGTGCCGATGACTGAGGGGTGAGGATTGACGAAGCCGCGACCATGCGCGATTCGATCGCGTGGCGCCGGGTCAAAGCGATCGGTGCATCGATCGTCATGTACCTGGTGTTCGCGACGGTGTGGCTCCTGATCGGTGTGTTCCTGTTCACCGGTTGGGCACTGTGGACCTCCGGTGTTGCCACCAACTCGCCGGTGGTATCGGATCCGGAGCCGCTGTCATGGCTCGGATCGGTACTGGTCACCGCAGTAGCGCTCGTGACCGCTGTCTTGGCGGGGCGCGGCTTCATCGCCCTGTCGCGCCGGTGGCGGCTGCGGACCCGGAAGCTGTGGCTCGAAGCTCGAGACCCGACCTGGGTCGAGACTCACGGCCGTCGGCGAATCGATCGCGACACCCTGGAGGCGATGCTCGACGCCCGCAGCGGCGAACGCAGTGCCGAGTGATCTACTCGTCCCCGTGCCGCCCCACGTCGTTCGCTGCCAGCACCCGGACGGCGTTCTCTCCGAGTACCTTGCGGATCGCCGGCTCCTCCCAGCCACGCCGCAACAATTCCTGGGTGATCGCCGGATACATGGAGACGTCCTCGAGGCCGACCGGCGTGGCGTCGATGCCGTCGAAGTCCGACCCGATGCCGACGTGGTCGGTTCCCATCGCTTCCGCCAGATACTCGATGTGGTCGACGACGTCGGCGACCGTCACCTCGGGGAACGGGTCCTCGGCGAGGAGCCGGGCCAGCTCGGCGTCGACGGCGGCGTCGTCGTCGAGCCGATCGTGCAGCTTCCGGGCGATGTCGAATCGGCCCATGCCGTGCCGGGCGGCTGCCTCGGTGACGAAGGCCGGATAGAAGTTGACCATCACCACGCCTCCGTTGGCGCGGATGAGATCGAGCACGTCGTCGGGGACATTGCGGGGATGCGACGCCAGCGCCAGCGCGTTCGAGTGCGAAGCCATCATCGGGCGTTCCGACACCGCCAGGGCGTGGCGCATCGTGTCGGGAGACACGTGGGAGACGTCGACGATCATGCCGATGCGGTTCATGTCCCTCACCACCTCCTCGCCGAACGCGGTCAGCCCGCCGTGACGGGCGTCGTCGGTGGCGGTGTCGGCCCAGTCGATCGTGTCGGCATGGGTGAGGGTCAGGTAGCGCACCCCGCGCCGCCGCAGCGTTCGCAAGGCATCGAGTGAGTTCTCGATGCAATGCCCGCCCTCGGCGCCTTTGAGCGATGCAGTGTGTTTGCGCCGACGGATGGCGGCGACATCGGTGGCCGAGTCGGCGGGTTCCATCGTGGCGCAGCGGGCGACGATGCTGTCGACGAGGTCGATCTGCTCCAGCGTGGAGGCGTAGGGCGTGGCGTCCCACGCCGGCATGTAGACCGACCAGAACTGGGCGCCGACACCACCGCGCAACAACCGCCGAGCGTCGGTGTGGAAGCCGTCGAGGAAGCCGCAGGGGTCGGCGTCATCGAGGTCGCCGCCGGCCCTGATCCGCAGCGCCCAGGCCAGGTCGTTGTGCCCGTCGACGACGGGGAGGTCGGCGTGGATACGAGCGGCGTCGTGAGCGGTCGACATCTCTGGCGACGTTACTCAGTAGCCTCGCGCGCGTTGTGAGCGATCCCTTTCTCGAAGCCGCCATCGAGGAGGCCGAGCTCGGTGCCACGGAAGGCGGCATCCCGATCGGCTCGGTGCTGGTCATCGACGGCGAGATCGTCGGCCGCGGCCACAACCAGCGGGTCCAGAAGGGGAGTGCGATCCTCCACGCCGAGATGGACTGTCTGGAGAACGCCGGCCGGCTGACTGCAGCCGAATACCGCCGGGCCACCTTGTACACGACCCTCTCGCCGTGTGACATGTGTACCGGAGCGATTCTGCTCTACGGGATCCCGCGGGTCGTCGTGGGCGAGAACCGCACGTTTCTGAGCGGCGAGGACCTGCTTCGGGCCAGAGGGGTCGACGTCGAGGTCGTTGACGACTCCCGCTGCAACGCCCTGATGGGCTCCTTCATCTCGGCGCTTCCCCACTTGTGGGACGAAGACATCGGCGAATGAGGCGAGTCTCGGTCGTCGGAAGCTCCGGGTCGGGGAAGACGACGGTCGGACGAAGGGTGGCCGAGGTCCTCGGCGTCCCCTTCTTCGAGCTCGATGGAATCCATCATCAACCCGGCTGGACGCCGCTGCCCGCCGAGGAGTTCCAGGACAGGATCCGCCCCGTGGTCGCCGGCGATGCCTGGGTGATCGACGGCAATTACGCATCCCTCGGCATCCAGGACCTGGTCTGGCCCCGGGCCGACACCGTGATCTGGCTCGACCTTCCGCGTCGACAGGCGATGTGGCGCGTCGTCCGGCGCACCATCCTTCGGGCGGCCCGGCGGGAAGAGCTGTGGAACGGCAACGTCGAGCCCTGGAGCAACTTCTTCGACCCGCGTCCCGAGATGAACATCATCACCTGGACCTGGACTCGCCACGGTCCGGTCCGCGCACGGTACGAGGCAAAGACCCGGGACCCGGCGTGGTCGCATCTCGACGTGGTCCGGCTGCGAACCCCGGCCGAGGTAGAGGACTTCCTATCGGGGCTTGAAGCCTGAAGCTTGCAGCTCGGAGATCAGATCTCGGTGAGGCAGGCCTCGTCCTCGCCGCCGTGCGGGGTGACGATGGCGACCGGACCCTGGTTCGCCGTCTCCAGCAGCCCCGACACGAGCCCCTGGTCGAGCCGGCACACGATGTCGGGATGGGCGTCGGCGGTGACGCCGAAGGGACAGTGGCGGGTGACGAGTCGATGCTGCCCCGGCTGGGCCTCGATCTCGAAACCGACCCCCATCATCGCTTTGGCCACCGCCCGCGCCGCGGCCTCGTAGCCTTCCTCGCCGCCGAAGCCGAGCTCGTCGGCGAGCTCGCGCCCGTACTCGCGGCCCACCTCCTCGGCGATGTCGCCGGCGTCCTCGGGCGCCACCTTCTGCACGACGCGGATCAGGAGCTCGGAGAGCAGGTCGTACCGGCGGGCCGGGAACTGCACCGAGACGTCCTTCGACGTCGCCTCGTAGTGCTTCGCCGGTCGGCCGGCGCCGGGGCCGGATCGCCCCGGCGGCCGCTTGTGCGAGACCTGGAGGTAGCCGTCGGCGACGAGGTGGTCGAGGTGGTGCCGAGCCACGTTGGCGTGGATGTCGAAGAGCTCGGCGATCTGGGACACCGTCATGGGCTCGGCCGACTCGCGTACGGTGATGTAGATGCCGCGGCGGGTCGTGTCACCGAGCGCCGAGGCGAGGTCGCTCACCTGCTGGTCGAATTGCGTTGTGTCCAACGGATCCTCCGCCCGGCCCCCAGGTTCGGCGGCCGGTCGCACCACTATAGTTTCTATCCACTATCTCGATAGGAGAAGCTCGTGGTGGACATCGAAGCCGTTCGTAGCGCAGTCGGTGCCGTGCAGGATCCCGAACTGCACCGCGGCCTCGGGGAGCTGGACATGGTCCGCGAGGTGGAGGCGCTCGGTGAGGATGCGGTGCGGGTGCTGGTTGCGCTCACCATCCCCGGCTGCCCCCTCCAGGATCGGCTCACCGAGGACGTCACCGCCGCCGCCGCAGGGATCGACGGCGTCGACCGGGTCGTGGTCGACTTCACGGCGATGACCGACCCCGAGCGGACCGACGTCGTCCAGAAGGTCCGGGGTGGAGGTGTGATCCGAGAGGTCACGATCGGAAAGCCCGGTTCGAAGACTCGCGTCATAGGCGTCTCCTCGGGCAAGGGCGGTGTCGGCAAGTCGACGGTGACCGCAAACCTGGCAGTGGCCCTTGCTGCAAGGGGCAAGCGCGTCGGGCTGATCGACGCCGACGTGTGGGGGTTCTCGATCCCGAAGATGCTCGGCATCGATCGTCAGCCGGTGGTGCTCAACGACGTGATGCTGCCACCCGAGGCCCACGGCGTCGCGGTGATGTCGATGGACTTCTTCGTGGGTGACGACCAGCCGGTGATCTGGCGGGGGCCGATGCTGCACAAGGCCATCGAGCAGTTCCTCGTCGACGTGCACTGGGACGATCTCGACTTCCTCCTCATCGACATGCCGCCCGGTACGGGTGATGTCGCGATCTCGTTGAGCCAGTTCCTCCCCAATGCCGAGACGATCGTGGTCACCACCCCCCAGCCGACGGCCGAGCGCGTGGCCGCCCGTGCCGGGCTCATGGCGGAGAAGGTGAACCAGCAGGTCGTCGGCGTGGTCGAGAACATGTCGTGGTTCACCGCCGACGACGGCACGCGCTATCCGATCTTCGGCGAAGGGGGAGGAGAGGCGCTCGCCGAGAAGCTCGGCGTCGATCTGTTGGGACAGATTCCTCTGGTGCCGGCCGTGCGGGAGGGCGCCGACGCGGGGAGCCCCATCGTCGTCGTCGACCCCGAGGGCGAGGCCGCCGCGGCCTTCGACCGACTCGCCACCGAGCTCATTGAACGGGGCCCTAGGCTTCGCACGCACCCCGAGCTGGTCATCACCAACTGAGGACGGAGGACATGGAGAAGGGCGTCGAAGAGACCATCACCGTACGATTCGGCATCGCATCGGCCCGCGAGCTCGAGATCGAGGTCGAGCCCGGTCACGACATCGCCAAGGAATTCGAGGAGGCAGTCTCCTCCGGGGCCGAGCTCTACTGGGTGCGCGACGCCAAGGGGTACCTCCACGGCATCGTGCTCGACAAGGTCGGCTTCATCGAGGTCGAGTCGGCGCGCCGGCGCGACATCGGTTTCGGCGAGGGGTAGATCCCTCGCCGAAGGGGACGCGAACTAGCTGGCTGCCTGCTGGCGGGCCTTCCGGCGCTCGGCGAGCCAGCGCTTGCGGAGCCGGCGCCGGTCGTCTTCGGGGTAGCCGCCCCAGATGCCGGCCTCCTGGTTCGTCTCCAGCGCATACTGGAGGCATTCCTCCTGGATGGCGCAGGCGGAGCAGATGGCGACGGCTTGGCGGATCTGAGTGGCGGCGATGCCGGTGGTGCCGATGGGGAAGAAGAGGTCGGGGTCGGAGTCACGACAGGCGCCAAGCTCGCGCCAGTCGGAGATCGTCAGCACGTTGGTGTCTCCTCGAGGCTCGTCGAATGGGTATGTGAATGTGAATGCTTTCACATGGTCCCCCCATGCTTAACCGGGCTGTTGACCCGGCTTGGGAATAGTGTACTCATCGATGATCGAAGATGACAAGAGGTTTCCGACACGATGTCGGGTGAGGTGGAGATGAGCATCAAGGAGCAGCTGGCGGCCGATCGGATCGCCGCCATGAAGCAGGGCGACAAGCCCACGGTCAACGTCGTGCGGCAGGTCGAATCCGAGGTGTCGGTTGCCAAGAGCGCCCCCGGATTCAGCGGTGAAGTGGACGACAACCTCTATCGGGCGACGATCGCCGGCTATGTGAAGAGGATGGACAAGGCCCGCCGCGAGTACGAGGAGCTCGGGGAGCGCGGTGCCGATCAGGCGGAGGCACTGGCCTTCGAGATCGACTACCTGTCGAAGTTCCTTCCCGAGACGCTCTCCGAGGACGACACCAGGGCACTGGTGCAGCGAACGATCGCCGAGCTCGGGGTCGACGACCCCAAGATGAAGGGCAAGGTCATCGGTGCGGTGATGCGTTCGGGCGAAGAGCTCGATGGGGCGCTCGTGGCGCGTCTGGTCGACGAAGAGCTCGGCGCCTAGCGTCACCGTGAGATGGTGAAGGTGTCCCCGGAGCCACCGCCGACGGTCGTCCAGGTGCCGGTGAGATCGGTGGCGGTGGCGGTGACGGTCAGGTAGCCGGGGCCCCACCCTTCGACGTTTGGCCCGCCGAGGGTGGCGAAGTAATCGGCCTCGGGATCCGATGCGC
>CAZCBO010000151.1:0-7168 GCA_964496825.1 uncultured Acidimicrobiaceae bacterium | reverse complement strand
GATCTGTCGGGAGTGCCAGGTACGGGAGGAGTGTCTCGAGTTCGCCATCGTCTCCTCGGAGAAGTTCGGCATCTGGGGGATGATGTCGGAGCGCGAGCGCAGGAAGATCCGCAAGGAGCGCCAGATCGCCGCCCGCCGCCGCGAGGCGGGGTAGAGAGTCGCGAGTCCGCGCGAGTTCTTGGGTCTCCCGACTCGAGACTCGCGACTCTGCCGGCCCCGTAGAATCCCGCCCGGAGTCGTAAGGAGAACCCTTGACCGCCGTCGCCGTCGTCATCGGGGTCGCCGTGGCTATCGCCATCGGCGCCGCCATCTATGCCGCGGTGCGCGGCACCTCGTCGGGCGATCTGGCCGCTCCCGACGAAGCTGCGGCCCTCGAGCTCCGCCCAGCGTTGACGGACTTCCACGTTGGGGGCGACACGGCCACCGTGTCCTACGACGTGCCCCTTCCGGCGGGCGAGGTCGACGAGCATCTCCGCGACCTGCTGCTCCACGATGCCGCCCGGGTGGTACGGGAGAAGAGCGCCCACGGGCTCCCCATCGACCAGGTGCAGCGGGTCAGGGCGATGGGTCGCCGCAACGGCGAGCTCGTCGAAGCCGGGGTCCTCGATCTCCCCAAACCCGGCGTGGTTCCCGAGCTCGCCGTCCCCGACCTCGTCCCCCACGCCGCCATCGCCGGTTATGACCCGCTGGCCCACATCGGCGAGCAGGAGTTCGACGTCCAGCCGGGCCTTGCCGCTCCCAGCGCGGAGGAAGGACTGGAACCCTTCGGTTCGGAGCTGCGGATGTCCCGGGGGGTCGAGGCGTCGCTTCGGGCCGCAGGCATCGATCCGGACGACACCACCCTGGAGGACCTCACCCTCGGATTGCTGGCCATGGGCGGCTACTCGGTCACGCCGGTCGTCGGGGGCGAGTACCTCGCTCGCAGCGGCGGCGAGGAGACACTGGTCCGGGTGCTGCCCCATCAGCCGGGGGAGCACCCCGAGTTGTCCGAGCAGGTGATCAACGAGTTCGGCGTCGAGGTCGCCCAGCGGAACCCCACGAGGGCGATGCTGATCACCGACAAGTTCAGCCCCTACGTCATCTACGAGCGGGAGCGGCGCAACCCGAAGTGCCGCTTCATCACCAGGGAGCGTCTCCAGGCCTTCGTCGACGGGTTCGCCCTGCAGTAACTCGCGGCGGGCCTTTGCCGGGTCTGCCCCTACACTGAGCGGTGCGAAGAAGGAGATCGATGCTTTTCGCGTTTATCAGGAACATCTCCGGGTGGGAGCTCCTCATCATCCTGCTCGTGGTGCTGCTGTTCTTCGGTGCCTCCCGGCTGCCGGGCCTCGCCCGATCGCTCGGTGCCTCGGCCAAGGAGTTCCGGGAAGGCCTCGAGCAGGGCCCCACCGAGGACGAGCCGGAAGAGTCCGACGTCTCCTGACCCGATCGGGGAACCGATTCGGGTGGATCGGCGTTCTTCCTGGGGTACGGGAAGTAGATGGCTGACGAACTGACGCCGAGTTGGGAAGACGTCGCGCACCGCTATGGGCGGAAGATCTACAACTTCGCATATCGCCTCACCGGGAACCCCGACGACGCCGCTGATCTCGTACAAGAGGTCCTGCTGCGTGTCAGGAAGGGCCTTTCCGGCTACCAGCCGGGATCCTTCGAGGGATGGCTGTGGCGCATCACCCGCAACGCCTTCCTCGACGGAGTACGACGCCAGAATCGACGGCCGGAGGCGTCGCTTCCCGAGGGCGACCACCACGCCCTGGGGTCGAGCCCGTCGCCCGACGAGGTCCTCGCCTCCGTCCGCCTCTCCGACGACGTCCAGGCCGCGCTGCTCAAGCTTCCCTACGCCTTCCGCGAGGCCGTGGTGCTGTGCGATGTGGTCGGTCTCACCTACGACGAGATCGCCGATGCCACGGACATCCCGGTGGGAACGGTGCGCAGCCGCATCCATCGCGGCCGCAAGATGCTCAGGGACCAGCTGACATGGCCGGCATGAATCCCTTCAGACGCGAGGAATTGCTCTCCGCCTTCCTCGACGGTGAGCTGTCTGCGGAGGAGGCGGAGACCGTGGCCGAGCTCGTCCAGACCGATGATGGGGCCAACCGCGAGTTTCGCAGCATCCAGCGGGTGCGCCGGGCGGTCCGGGCCCTGCCCGAGCTCGAGATCCCGGTCTGGCTGCTCCCCGACGGTCACCTCGGCGAGCGGCTCTCCGCATACCTGGACGGTGAGCTGTCGACCGCCGAACAGCGCCAGGTCACCGAGCACATCGTCGAGTGTGCCGCCTGCCGTGCCGAGCTGCACGACCTCGACCGCGCCCGCACCGCAGTGCGGGCGCTTCCCGGTATGGACACCGGCCAGCTCGACCGGGTCTCGGCCTCGCCGCCGGCACGGCGCCGGCGTTTCGCCCTCGCCGGCTCGATCGGCATCGCCGCAGCGGCGGTGCTCTTCTTCGCCCTGATGCTCGGTGGGGGGCAGGATCCGGCGCTCTCGCTCGACGACCTCAACAGCCACCACATCGCCAGGGCCTCGGCCGAGCCGGGGTTCGCCGTCTTCCCACCGGCCGTCGAGGTGTCGTCGCCATGATGCTCGGACGTCTGGCGATTCTGGGCTCGCTGGTCGTCGGCACCATCGTCGTCGCCGCTCCCGCCCTGGCCGACGATCTCGTCGACTATCTCGAGGACGCCGACGCCGCGACCTACTCGGGGCTTCGCATCGTCGGCACCTCCTGGGACGGGATCGAACAGATGGGATTCGTTCAGGTCGAGCAACTCGGCGGGATGGCGATGCTGAGCTCGGAACACTCCTACCTGATGGTCGGCGACGGCAAGTTCCATGCCAGCGGCCCGAGCGGCGCGGCGCTGGCATTCGTCCATCAGACGCCGGGTCTGGTGAGCCACCGCTACACGGTCACCGAGGTTGCCACCGGGACGCGGCTGGGTCGGTCCGTCGAGGTCATGGAGATCGTCGAGGACGGCGCGGTGCGGATGCAGATGGTGATCGACATCGTCACGGCCGCTCCCCTCGAGACCCAGGTGTTCGACGACGAGGGAAACCTCTTTCGCTACTCCACGATGGTCGAGTTCTCCGAGACCGCACCGGCGATGGAGGACTACGAGGACGAAGGCGACTACGAGATGATGATGCCCGACGACGGCGCCGACGTGCCCGACCGGGTCGGCCGCTATCAGCTGGTCGACGCCTACGGCGGCCCGGCAGGCGGCGAGCAGGCCTTCTACACCGACGGACTCTTCACCTTCTCGATCTTCGTGATCGAGGGCCGCTCCGACATCGAGTCCGCCACCGCCGGCTCGTGGTGGCACCAGGACGGCTTCGACTACTACCGCACCGTTGCCCCCACCGAGGTCTGGGTGCTGTGGAACGCCCCGGACGCCACCTACGCCCTGGTCGGGGATCTACCCCCCGACCACCTCGAGGAGGTCCTCACCGACCTGCCCCGCCCCGGCCGGCGCAACTGGTTCGCTCGCATGTGGGAGAAGGTCTTCGGGTAACTGCCCCCGCGAGCCCAGGGCTGGGAGGCGCATATCTGACGCTGTGAGCCCTGGGCTGCCAGCCGCGCTACTCGTACCTCCCGATCTCCCGCCGGGCGAGGACCATCTGGTGGACCTCGTCGGGGCCATCGGCGATGCGCAGCGTCCGTCCCAGCGCCCACATCCTGGCGAGGGGCGTGTCGTCGGAGACACCGGCGCCGCCGTGGACCTGGATCGCCTTGTCGAGCACCCAGAGCATGGTGCGGGGCGCGACGACCTTGATCGCCGAGATCTCCCTGCGGGCCTCCCGGTTGCCGACGGTGTCGAGGAGCCAGGCCGTGTACAGGACGAGGAGCCGGGCCTGATCGATCCGCCAGCGGGCCTCGGCGATCCAGTCCTGGACGACGCCCTGCTGGGCGATCGGGCCGCCGAACGCGCTGCGCTCCTTGGCCCGCGCCATCATGAGATCGAAGGCGCGCTCCGCCATCCCGATCGAGCGCATGCAGTGGTGGATGCGCCCGGGCCCGAGGCGCGCCTGGGCGATCATGTACCCGGCGCCCTCGCTGTCGATCAGGTTCGACGCCGGGACCACGACCTCCGAATAGCGGATCTCGGCGTGCCCACCGCGATCGTGGTAGCCGAACACCGGGACGTCTCGCACCACCTCGACGCCTTCGGTGTCGAGCGGGACCAGGATCATCGAGTAGCGCTCCCGAGGGGACGCCTCCGGGTTGGTCACGCCCATGACGATGGCGATCTTGCAGTCCGAGGACACGCCGCCGGTCGACCACCACTTCGTTCCATTCACGATGTAGTCGTCGCCGTCCCTCGTGATCGTGGTCTCCAGGTTCAGCGGATCCGATGAGGCCACCTCGGGTTCGGTCATCGAGAAGCAAGAACGGATCTCGCCCTCCAGCAGGGGGACCAGCCACTGCTCCTTCTGTTCGTCGGTCCCGAAGTCGTGGATCACCTCCATGTTCCCGGTGTCGGGGGCGGAGCAGTTGGTGGCCTCCGGGGCAAGCTCGATGCTTCGTCCCATGACCTCGGCGAGCGGGGCGTACTCCACGTTTGCCAGCCCGGGGCCGTACTCGGCATCGGGTAGGAACAGGTTCCACAGCCCCTGTTGTTTGGCCTCGCGTTTGAGCGTCTGCAGGATCGGCGTCGCCTCGGTGCGATTGCCCTGCTCCGTCGCCTGCTGCTCGTGGACGGGCTCGGCCGGGTAGACGTGGTTGTCCATGAACGCCCGCAGGCGGGTCAGGTACTCGCGGGTGCGCTCGCTTTGGGCGAAGTCCATGGGCGGACGGTAGTGGGTCGGAACCGAGGAGGGGTTGCCTCCGATTTAACTCAATAGTTCTTGATCTATTATTCTGAGCCCATGGATCGCGCGACTGCGGACCGTGCTCGAGTGCATGCGGCCCTCGGCAATCCGACCCGTCTGAACATCGTCGACGCCCTTGCCCTCGGCGACCACACGGTGAACGAACTGCGCGAACTCTCCGGGCTGACGGGCAACCTGCTGGCGCATCACCTCGACGTGCTCGAGGGCGCCGGGGTCATCGAACGACGTCGGTCGGAGGGAGACCAGCGACGCAAGTACGTCGTCCTCCGCCGGGACCTGCTCGTCGACGTAGGCACCCATGCGCTCCGCGCAGCAAGGCCGCTGTTCGTCTGCACCCATAATTCGGCCCGCTCGCAGTTCGCGGCGGCGATGTGGAGCCATCGAACCGGGAGCCACGCTCAGAGCGCAGGAACCGACCCTGCCGACCGCATCCATCCCAAGGCCGTAGCCGTCGCAGCCGAACTCGGCATCGATCTCGGGCGGGCGGTCCCGGTGGGGTACGAAGCGGTCACCATCGCACCCGATCTCGTGATCTCGGTCTGTGACCGCGCCCGTGAGGCGCCGCCGCCTCCGGGGTCTGCACCGCGGCTGCATTGGTCGATTCCCGACCCGGTGCTCGTCGGCACCGACCGTGCGTTTCGCGATGCCTTCTCCGAGATCGCGGCGCGAATCGATCGGCTTGCGGAGGACCGGTGAGGGCGATGAGCCTCTTTCCGACCCGACGATCGACCGCAAAGACTCTCGACATGGAGGCCGCGACGTGAACACTGGAATCAACCACGACCGCCTCACCACCGAGGAGCAGTTGCAGATCAGGCAGGCTGCGGAACGTCTGCGCAGCCAGTTCGACGGCCAGCTCAACGCCGAGACCATCGAGCGCTTCATGTCCGACTCGCTCGACTTCCTGGTGCCGAGAGCGCGGACCACCACGTGGGTTCCGCTGCTGGTGGAGCGATTCACCCGGGATCGGTTGCGGGCGCTGCTTCGCCTGGAAGGCGATGTCGCGGACCTGGCGCCGAGTGTGCTCTTCCTGTGCGTGCACAACGCCGGACGTTCTCAGATGGCCGCAGCCTGGATGCGCGAGCTGGCGGGCGATCAGGTCGAAGTGTTCTCCGGCGGTTCGGAGCCGGCGGAATCGGTGAATAGAGCGGCGGTGGATGCCATGTGGGAGAAGGGGATCGACATCAGCTTCATGCTGCCCCAGCCCTGGTCGGATGAGATCGTCCGTGCCGCCGACGTCGTCGTGACGATGGGCTGTGGCGATGCCTGCCCGATCTTCCCCGGCAAGCGATACGTGGATTGGGAGGTCGACGACCCGGCGGGCAAGCCGTTGGAGGACGTCCGTCCGATCCGAGATGACATCGAGCGTCGAGTGCGGCGGCTGATCGCAGAGCTCGGCTTGGAGCCGCTCGCCTAGCTACTCCGCCTCGTCCTGGACGACCGGATCGTCGTCGGGGAAGACGCCATCGACGACGTAGGCGATGTTCTGCGAGATATTGACCCCATGATCGGCAACGCGCTCGAGGAACCGTCCGACATGCGAGAGTTCGATCGCGTCCTCCAGGCCCAGCTCGGCGCTACGCGCGTGCGTGGTGCCGAAGAATCGCTCGGTCAACTGATCGACGACATCGTCCTCTTGTTCGGCCCGACGCCCGAACTCCGCATCCATATCAGCAACGGCATCGATCGCCCGAGAGAAGATCGAGGCCGACTCATCCACGAGGCGGCTCAGGATGGCTGGGATGTTCGCAACGTGGGGGAAGCCCTGTCGGGCGGCGAGCCTGTTGACCATGTTGACGGCAAGGTCGCCTGACCGCTCGATCTCGTAGAGGATCCGGGTCGCTGCGACGAGGAACCGCAGATCGCCGGCGACCGGCTGCTGGAGCGCCAGGATCTCGAACGTCTTGGACTCGAGGTCCCGGTACATGGCGTTGACGACATCGCGGTCGGTTCTGCGTACTTCGTCCACCAGATCGAGTCGATTCTCGACAACGGCCTCTCCGGCACGGCGAACGTTGTCCACGACGACTGAGCCCATCTCGACGATTCCCTGACGGATCTCGTCGAGATCGGCGTCGAAGTGGTGCCGGAGCTCGACCTCGCCTTCGGATTCATGTTCGGGATGCAGCTTGTCCGGGTGCAGTGCCATGGTGTCTCTCTCTAGCCGAAGCGGCCGGTGATGTAGTCCTCGGTTTCGTTCTGATCGGGGTTGGTGAACAGCCTGGCGGTGTCGTTGAATTCCACCAACTTGCCGGTTCGCTGGCCTTGTTCGTCGACTTCGACGCTGAAGAAGGCCGTCCGGTCGCTGACCCGCGCCGCTTGCTGCATGTTGTGGGTGACGATGATGATC
>CAZCBO010000150.1:0-7170 GCA_964496825.1 uncultured Acidimicrobiaceae bacterium | reverse complement strand
AGAGCGCTGGTCTGAAAAACCAGAGGTCGGCAGTTCGACCCTGCCCCTGACCACCGTCCTCCCCATCGCGCGTGCAGCTGGTGGCTACGCGGGGGACTGCTGCGCGGCCCCACCCCGCACCCTTACGTATGGACGGTCTCCTCGCCGAGCTCGTCAGCGATGGCAACGTCGGCGGTGTAGTCGATCTCGAGCACGATCAGCGCGGGAACATCGAGGCCCAGTGCGGTGGAGAGGCGATCCTCGAGCTCGTCGGCTGCCTTCACCCGCCAAGCCCGGAGTCCGAAGGACTCGGCGAACTCGACAAAATCCGGGTTGGCGAAGTCGGTGCCAAAGTCCTCGCCGAAGCGTTTCCGTTGCTTCCAGGCGATCGAGCCAAACTTCCGATCCTCCCAAACCATGCTCACGAACGGTGTGCCGAGCCGCACCGCGGTCTCGAGCTCCTGTGCGTTCATGAGGAATCCGCCGTCACCGCAGACGGCGACCACCTTGCGGTCGGGATGGACCAGCTTGGCAGCGATTGCGGCAGGCACTGCAAAGCCCATGCCCGCCAATCCGTTGGCAATCAGCACCGTGTTCGGCTCCCGGGCGGGGAACATGCGCCCGATCCAGAGCTTGTGGAGACCGACGTCCGAGATCAGGAGGTCCGTAGGGCTCAACGCCTGCCGGATCTCATACAACACTCTGGGCGGCTGCATCGGATAGCCCTCATCTTCACGGGCCGCTTCGAATCGGCGCCGGACGACATCGCGCAATCGGCCCGATCCGCCGGCTTGGAGGACGGGAGTACACAATGCGGTGAGCTGGTCGAGCACCGCGTTCAGGTCGCCGACCATCTCGACCTCGGGCAGGTAGTGCTGGTCGATCTCCGCGGGGAGGCTGTCGAGGCAGACGATCGTCTTGTCGCCCGCTGGATTCCACAGACTCGGTGAGTGTTCGACCAGGTCGAAGCCAATCGCAACGACGACATCCGCCGCATCGAATCCGGCCATGGTGTAGTCCCCGGCCTGGAGCCCGACCGCACCGAGGAAGAGAGGATCGTCGGGGTCGATCAAGCCCTTGCCCATAAAGGTGACCGCAGTGGGGATTTCAACAACGTGCACGAACCGTCGCAGCGCCTCGCCCGCCCGGTTCCTGACCGCACCGTTGCCCGCCAGGGCCACCGGCGATCGGGCGTTCCGGATCACCCCGGCTGCGCGCCTCACCTCCTCATCGGAGGGCTCACCGCGCACCGGGTCACGACGCGGAAGGGGCGACCCACGAAACGGCTCACTCATCACGTCTTCAGGGAGCTCGACGTGGGTCGGTCCCGGCTTCTCCCCTTCGGCGACCTTGAACGCCTTGCGCACGACCTCGGGGATGATCGACGGCTCACCGATACGGGCGTTCCACTTCGTAATCGGGTCCATCAGGTTCATCACATCGAGGTACTGGTGCGACTCCTTGTGCATCCGTTCCTGGCCGGCCTGCCCGGTGAGGGCCACCATCGGGGCGCGGTCGAGGAGCGCGTCGGCCACTCCGGTGACGAGATTGGTCGCACCCGGGCCCAGGGTGCCCAGGCACACGCCGGCGCGCCCCGTCAGCCGCCCCACGACATCGGCCATGTAGGCGCCGGCCTGCTCGTGGCGAACCGGTACGAACCGGATGCTGGACCGCTCGAGGGCACGGTTCAGGTCGAGCGTCTCCTCACCGGGGATACCGAAGACGTACTCCACCCCTTCGGCCTCGAGGCACTCGACGAACAGGTCGGCCGCTGTCGAATTCGCCACGATGTTCTCCCCAACCCTCCATAATCGGTGCGCACCGGGACTCCTTGGCGCGACCGGTAGCACTGTATGCCCCATCCGCCATCTGGGTATACGGGGTGCATGCCAACAACTGATCCATCCACTCCAGGCGGCGGTGGCGAAGGCCCGACGGTCATCGTGACAGGGGGGTCCGGGCTGTTGGGCACCGACCTCGTCGAACGGTTGCGGCACCGATACCGCGTCGTCGTCCTCGACACCGCCGGCGATCCCGAATCCCCTTCCGACGTGGAGTTCATCTGCACCGACCTGACCTCGAGCTCATCGGTACAGCGCGCGGTGAAGCGCGTCGCCGGCACCTATGGACATCACCTCGCCTCGGTCGTCCATCTCGCCGCCTACTACGACTTCAGCGGTGAACCCAGTCCCCGCTACGACGAGGTCACGGTCGAGGGAACGAAGCGGCTGCTCGAGGCTTTGGATTCCCTCGCCGTCGACCAGTTCGTGTTTTCCTCGACGATGCTCGTCCATGAACCGACCGAACCGGGGGAGCCGATCGACGCCACCGACCCGCTCGATCCGTCGTGGCCATACCCCGAGTCGAAGGTGGAGACGGAGCAGCTGATCCGCGCCCATGAGGGACCCGGTGCGCCCGAGCGCGTCGTGATCGCTCGTCTCGCCGGCGTCTACGACGAGGCCGGGCACTCACCGCCGATCGTCAACCAGATCCGGCGAATCGACGGTGGATGGATCACCAGTCGCTTCTATCCAGCGGATCTCGACCGTGGTCAAGCTTTCGTCCACCGAGACGACGCCGTCGACGCCCTTGCCAGGATCGTTGATCGCCGCGACGACCTTCCCTCCCGGACCGCCCTGCTGATCGGGGAGCCCCGCACCTACGGGTACGGCGAGATCCAGAATGCCATCGGACGTACTCTCTACGGCACCGCATGGACCACGCTGCGGGTCCCCGCCCCCGTCGCCAAACTCGGAGCGTGGATCAGGGAGAAGAACCCGTTCGGAGATGATCCGTTCGTCCGGCCCTGGATGGTCGACCGCGCCGGCGATCACTACGAGCTGGATATTGCCCCCGCGCGCGAGTTGCTCGAGTGGGAGCCGCAGCACCGGGTCATCGAGGTCATCGGAGCGATGGTGGAGCGGCTGCGTAAAGACCGCGACGCCTGGTACCGGGCCAACGGGCTGCAGCCACCACGCCGCCGCCGGCGGTGACTCTGCTGCAGCGCTCCGGGCTTCTCGGGCCCCGATCTCCCGGGGAGCTGCCCGACGCCCCGCCGGATTGGACGGTCAATCCGTCGACCTGGGCGCAGCGGCTCCCGATCGTCTCCCTCGCCTTGGTCGGTGCCCTCGCCGCGGGTTGGCTCGCCTTGTTCCAGCACGGCGTCGTCGACTGGGTCTGGGAGCCGTTCTTCGCGGACGGGACCAGGGCCATCGTCCTCGACTCCGGATTCTCCCGCATCTTCGAACGGCTGCCGCTCAGCGATGCCGCGCTGGGGACGATCGGGTATGTGGCCGACGCCGTTACCGGCGTCATCGGTGGGACGCGGCGGTGGCGGAAGATGCCCTGGATCGTTATCACCTTCGGGATCTTCGTTGGCCCGTTCGGTGCGATCAGCGTGATGCTGGTCATCTTCCAACCCGTCCTGTATGACAACTTCTGCACGCTCTGTCTGGTATCGGCGGTGATTTCGCTGGCGATGATCGGACCGGCCCTCGACGAGGTCCTCGCCAGCCTCCAGCATCTCCGGCGGGAGCAGGACGCCGGCAGGCCGTTCTGGCCGGCCTTCTGGGGGACGGCGTGATGATCGCGAGACTCGTCGCCGTGTCCGCCGGCGTCTGGTTGATCGTTGCCCCGGCCGCGCTCGGCTACGGGGGTGTGGCAGCGGCCAACGACCGGATCTTCGGACCGATCGCAGCCGCATTCGCCTTCGTTGCGATCTGGCAGGTGGTGCGCCCGTTGCGTTGGGCGACCCTCCCCATCGGGGTCTGGCTGGTGGCGGCACCGGCAGTGCTGGGATACGGCGACGGCGCGGCGATCTCAACCATGGTCGCAGGCCTGTCGATCATCGTCACCGCCCCAGTACGCGGTCCGGTGCCCCAGCGCTACGGCGAGGGATGGAGCGCGCTGATCCGACCACGATGAGTGCCGTCGTCGAGGCCTCGGGTCGGCGCATCGAGGTCTCGAACCCGGACAAGGAGCTGTTCCCCGACGCCGGCTACACCAAGCTCGACCTGGCCCGCTACTACCAGCGTGTTGCTCCGGTGATGGTGCCCCACATCCGGGACCGGCCGCTGACCATGCACCGCTGGCCCGATGGCCTCGCCGGGACAGGCTTCTACCAGCAGGAGGCTCCCGGCTACTTCCCGGCCTGGGTGCGCACGGTGCCGGTACCGCACGAAGACGGGACCGTCGAGCACGTCGTCGCCGACGACGCCGCCACGCTGGTGTATCTCGCCGATCAGGCTTGCATCACCCCCCACGTCTGGCTGAGCCGTGCCGATCGGCTCGACGTTCCCGACCGGCTCGTCTTCGACCTCGATCCTCCAACCGACGAACCGTGGGTCGGGCCGGTACGAGCCGCCGCCCGTGCTGTACACGATCTGCTGGCGGACCTCCACCTGGACGCCCGCCTGATGACCACCGGATCCCGCGGCTACCACATCGTCGTCCCGCTCGAGCGCTCCGATCCGTTCGACGACGTACGCCGGTTTGCCCGTGAGGTCGCGACCTTGCTCGCCCGGCGTCACCCGGACTCACTCACCGTCGAGCAGCGCAAGGAGCGACGCGGCAACCGCGTGTTCATCGACTACCTGCGCAACACCTACGCGCACACCACGGTCGCCCCGTACGCGGTTCGCGCGCTTCGGGGTGCACCCGTCGCCACGCCCGTCGACTGGGATGAGCTCGGTGCTGCTCCTCCGCAGCGCTACGACATCGGCAACGTCCTCCGCCGGCTCGGGCAGAAGGACGACCCGTGGAGGGATCTGAGCGACGAATCGTTCTCGCTCGTCGAGGCGCGGACACGCCTCGACAAAGTGCGGCGGGCCGAGGGTTGAGCGGTCGGCAACCCGGGTAGAGATGAGCCATGGCCTCCAAGGAAGCCCGGTCCACCAACGCCGGTTCGGCCAGAGCTCGCCTCGAGCGGATCATCCAGAGCTTCGTCGAGGCTCCGACCGCCGTGCGTCTGCAGGCGCTGCTCGACTACGGCGACCGCCTGGAGGCTTCGACCGGTGTCGACGCGCCGACGATGGAGGTCGTGCCCGAATGCACGGTGCCGGTCGCCGTCGGCGTCACCACCGATTCCGCAGGAGCGGTGCGCCTTCACCTCCAGGTGCCGCCGGAGCCGGGCACCCTTCGCGGCTACGCCGGCATGCTCCACGATGCCCTCGACGGCGCGACGGTCGCCGAGATCCTCGAGGTTCCCGACGACGTCTTCGCCCCGCTCGTCGCCGGAGATCCCGGGGCGGATCCCCACTGTCTACAGGCGCTGGTGTCGACGCTGACGGTCCGCGTAGCGGATCTCGACGACGCGCCGCCGGTGGCCTGAGGATTCCCTCGGGTCGGCTAATCGCCACGATCGACCAGGCGCCGGGCGAGCTCTCCTCAGGGCTACGTTTCAGGCCCTGCTCGGTAGCGACAGGCCCTTCGTGTCCCGACGGAGTCGCTTGCGGGCCTGTCGCTCCAGCTGGCGAACGCGCTCCCCGGTGAGGCCGAGCTGGTCACCGATGCTTCGATAGCTCAGGGGCCGCCCGTCGTCGAAGCCGTAGCGCAGCTCGATGATCCGTCGCTCACGCTCCGGGAGCCGAGCCACGGCGGCGTGCACTCGCTCCGAGGAGTCCCGCCGTTCCGCTTCCTCAGACGGGTCCGGCTCGTCGCTGGTCACGAGAAGCTCGCCCAGCGGCGTCTCACCCTCTCCGACCGGTACGTCGAGTGACACCGTTGAGGGCACTTCGAGTGCAGCCCGCACCCGGTCGACGGGCAATCCGGCCTCCGCCGCAATCTCCTCCGAATTGGGGAGCCGGCCGAGGCGACCGACCAGCCGGGCTCGCGTCTCCTCGATCAACGGAATGAGCCTGGTCAATCCGGCGGGAACGCGGACCGTGCGCGTCTTGGTGGCCACGGCACGGCGGATCGCCTGCCGGATCCACCAGGTGGCGTACGTCGAGAACCGGAACCCCTTGCGCCAGTCGAACTTCTCCACGGCCCGCTCCAATCCCAGAGCCCCCTCCTGGATCAGGTCGAACAGCTCGAGACCACCGGACGACACGTGGCGACGAGCGTTCGCGACCACGAGGCGGAGGTTGGCCTTAACGAAACGATCCCGAGCCGCTTCTCCCGCTCTGACCTGCTCCTCCAACCGTGCCCGCTGCCGTCGCTTCGGCCGACCCGCCTCGAGGCACCGACGCGCCTCCTCGCCGGCTTCGATCTGCTGCGCGAGCTCAACCTCTTCTGCGGACGTGAGCAGGCGGTACCGGCCGATGTCCGCCAGATAGCGCCCCAGCGCATCGGAGTCCCTCATCTGCCGCGCACCGGAAGCGCCGGGCAGGCCGGAACCACGGCGACACCTCCCTACTCGAGAGGGTCGGCCGTGGCCGCCGCAACGGCGGCATCGAGCTGGGTCTCTTCGCCGGTCGTGGCCAAAGCCCCCGACGTGTTCTCGATATGGGCCCGGACCAGCCACTGCAGTTGCTCCAGCCGACGGGTCTGATCGGTGAGGAGGTCGGCGGTCACGATGTCGGTGTCGTCGAGTTCGGCGAGGGCGTGGCGATGGCCCGAGATGACGTCGTCGTACAACACGTCGAGCGCACCGAGATGCGCCTCGACGACGGCGCGGCCGACCGCATACTCGCCCGAGTGGCGGTGATCGACGATGTAGCCGGCCAAGCCGTTGGGAACGGCACCCATGGCGGCGATGCGCTCCGCGACCTCGTCGGCGAGGTCCCGGGTCGTCGCGACCTGCTGATCGAGGAGCTCGTGAACGCCGATGAAGCCGGGTCCGACGACGTTCCAGTGGGCATGCTTCAGCGATAGGCCCAGATCGACGAGGGCGGTGAGCCGGTCCTGCAGCCACGCAGCAACGCGGCGGGCCTCAGGGGCTTCGATCTCGGCGGGGGCGTACAGCGACCGCATGATGGTTCCTTTCGATCGGTTCCCGGCATTCCTACCCGGCATCGGCCCCGGGCAAACGCGCCCCCTCACCGCCACCGCAGCAGCGGGAGATAGAACCAGCTCACGATCATCAACACGACGGCGACCGCCGTCGAGAGGCCAGCGAGGACACCACCCGAGACCAGCGAGCCGACCAGGTAGACCGAAGCCGCCATTGCGACGGCGAACACCGCCGTACCTGCGTTGGTGAGGGCGACCGCGACCCTGAGATGGGACTCGGTCCGTCGGGTGACGGTATCG
>CAZCBO010000149.1:0-7275 GCA_964496825.1 uncultured Acidimicrobiaceae bacterium | reverse complement strand
CACCATCGACCGGCAGCGTCGAGTCCTCGCCGGTGACGACGTCCTTGAGACGGACGCCGGTGACCAGATCGTCGCCGAGGACCTCGGCGACGGTCGCGTTCCAGACGACGTCGATCTTGGGGTTGTCGAGGGCCCGCTGGCTCATGATCTTCGAAGCGCGAAACTCGTCCCGGCGGTGGATGATCGACACCTTCGAGGCGAACTTGGTGAGGAACGTCGCCTCCTCCATGGCGCTGTCGCCACCACCGACGACCGCCAAATCCTTGTCGCGGAAGAAGAAACCGTCGCAGGTCGCGCAGGCGGAGACACCGTAGCCGCGGAGGCGGTCCTCTCCCGGCACGTCGAGCCACCGCGCCGATGCCCCGGTGGCGATGATGAGCGCCTCGGCCTGGTACTCGTCGTCGCCGACCCACACCTTGAAGGGGCGCGTCGAGAGGTCGACGCCGGTCGCATCCGACGAGACGATCCGAGTGCCGAACCGCTCGGCCTGCTTCCTGAAGTTCTCCATGAGCTCGGGGCCCATGATTCCGTCGGGAAAGCCCGGATAATTCTCGACATCGGTCGTCAGCGTCAGCTGGCCGCCGCGCTCGAAGCCCTCGATCATCAACGGGTCGAGGTCGGCGCGCGCTGCATAGATCGCCGCGGTGAGTCCGGCGGGGCCGGATCCGATGATGAGAATCTGTTCGGCCATCTACTCCTGCTCCTGGCCGGTGTCCTTGTCGGGGAACCGGCGCATCCACACCAACGCACCGACCACGATCAATATGCCCCCGGTGATGGCGTAGGCGACCTCCTGGCCCACCAATTCACCAAAGGCTCTGAAGAACCCGACCAGCAACCAGATGACGGCGAGAACGCCGATCACCGCAAGGATCAGACCGAGCGCGGTCCACGTGATGCTCTTCTCGGCGCGGTCGACCGTGATCGAGCGAATCTTGGTGGCGATCGCCTCGAGGAGGTCGGCGATCTGAGCAGGGAGGTCGTTGCGGTCGTCGGTCGTCATGCCGGCCGAGGTTAGTCCCGGGAGTCGCTCACCCGGCTGATGTCATCGTGCAGTTGTTGAGGTCGATGGTCAGCGTGACCTCATCGCCCGTGTCCGGGTCTGTGACCACGCCGACGATCACACCCTCGGGGGTGACGGCGGTCAGGGTGAACACCAACGCGTCGGCTTCTTCGGGCAGATCCGGGAAGCAGGCGCGGACCGCCTCGAGATCGATGGTGGCGGTCTGTGATCGCGAGAGTGCAGCCTCGAGCTCACCATCGCCGAGGGCCTCCTCCTCGACCACGGGAAGTTCGGTCTCTGCTCCCGCAAGCGGCTCGGCGAGTCGGTACGCCTGGGCCTCGGCGAGGAAGAGCTCACCGGATGCAGCAGCCGTCGTGGTGACAGCGCTGTCCTCGGCAGCAGCCTCTGGGGCCTCGGCGCCGCCCATGGGATCGACGGTCAGCGAGGGCGCAGCGGTGGTCGTGATCTCGGCGGCGACGAGCTCGGCCGCCTCGTCACCTTCGCCGAGATTGGGGATGATGGCGAAGGCCAGCACGAGGGCGGCCGCGGCGGCAAGGCCGGTCAGGGGTGCCCACCAGGTGGTCCATCGGGAAGCGGTGACAGGTGCCGTGACGGTCGGCTCGTCGAGGTGGAGCTCGGTACGCAGGGCCGAACGGAGGTCGCTGCGTTCGGCGTCGGTCAGCGACACCTCGGGGAGCGAAACCAGCATCGAGCGGACCGCGACCTGCTCGTCGTAGGCAGCGCGGAAGTCGGGGTCACGCTCGAGGCGCGCCTCTGCGGCGGCACGGTCGCCTGCGGGAAGCCGTCCTTCGATGAGCGAGGCAATCAGCTGAATGTCGGTGTCGTTCATGGCTCTTCCGTTGGATGCTCTCGAGGGGCTGCGAGGTTCCCGAGTTCTTCCGCCAGCTGCCGCCTGGCGCGGAACACCCTGCTCTTCACGGTCCCTAGCGGCACCTCAAGGGTATCGGCGGCGCCTTCTAGCGACATGCCCTCGAGATCGACGAGGACGACCGCCGCACGGAACTCCGGTGCGATCCGGGCCAGGGCTCGCTCGATGTCGGGGCGCAGCTCGACGGCGCTCAGCACGTCGCTGCTCCTGGGGTCGTGGGGATCGATGTGTTCCGGCATGGGCTCGGTGCGCCTGCGGGTGGCGCGACGCAGCTGGTCGTAGCAGGTGTTGACGGCCACCCGGTATAGCCAGGTGCTGAAGGCGGCCTGCTCCTTGTAACGGTCGGCCTTGCGAAAGACGGTGAGGAACACTTCCTGGGTGGCATCGAGCGCAGCGTCGCGGTCGCGCATCATGCGCAGACAGACCGAGAAGACCCGATCCTCGTGTGCCCGCATCAGCGACTCGAACGCGGCGACGTCGCCCTCGAGGTAGCGGCGGATCAGCTCGCGGTCTTCCGCGGCTCGGTCGGTCATCGTGCAGGATTCTCGCGCAGGAGGGTGCCGCTACGGAATCACGGAATCAGTGAGATGTCTGAGATCGAAGCGGCGAATGTCCCATCGGGTTGTTCGGGCAGAGAGGTCAGCCAGACGAGCCAGACGCCGGCGGCCACGGGCACCTGGTGCCTGGTCGTCCCGGTCAGCAGGGTTCCGGTGCCGACCGGCTGCCAATCGGTCGGTGTGGGAAGGTGTTCGCTCGCCCAGCCGATGGTGTAGCGGGTCTCGGGTGATCCGGTGATCTCGATCGCCGAGATCGGCCCATCGGCCGTGACGACGAGGCCGACCCCGGCCTTGGTGTCGGTCAGCGGACCGGGGTAGGGCTCGGTCCGCCAGACCGTCGACGGGTCGCCGTCGACCGCTGCCGCCGCGGTCTCGTCGTTCTCGGCACCGTCTCCGAGAGGGTCGTACGCCACCGCAGTCGCCGTGATCGAGACGTCCACGGGCGCCTCGTCGACGGGTATCGTCGTGGTGGGTGCGGTCGGCTGTCGATCGGCGGGTGCTGCGGGGTACAGAAACGGGGAGTCCGCGTTGATGTCGATGGCGAAGCCGAGGGCAGCCAATCCGATGATCGCCGCGACGACAGCGGCGAAGAGCACGAGACCGCGGGGCGACCAGGTACCGGTCGGCTCGCGGGGAGGGGAGAAGGGGGTAGCCCGCAAGGCTCCTGCGAGCCCGGCAGCGTCGAGCTTTCCCGCGGAGGCGTCGGTCAGGGCGTCGTCGACCGACGAGGGCAGGCCCTCGGTCACCTGGGAAGGCTGAACCCAGGGATCCTCTGTCCCGGTGATCGCGGTGCGGAGCGCACCGGCAAGGGCGACGGTGTCCTCTTCAGGTGTGGCCGTGGCAGGGATCCGCCCGAATCCGGCGAGGCGAGCCGGATGCGCAGCGGAGAAGTGGATGGCGGAGGTGTCGATCGATCCGTGGACACCTCCGCTGCGGTGGAAGGCGGCGAGACCGTCGGCGAGGCCGGCTGCGTTGGGGAGGTACTCCTCGACCGGGATCGTCTCGCCGGCGCGGAGTCGGTCGGCGATCGTCACAGCTCCGTCCCACTCCGACACCGCGTAGGCGGCGCCGTGCAGCTCTCCTGCGGCAAACACGGTCTGGACGTGGGGGTGGCTCGTCGCCGCGGCGGCCTGGACCGCGGCCAGGAACTGACCCATACGCTTGGGCGAGCCCGCCGGCCCGGGGAATCGGATCAGGACCGGCCGTTCCAGGTGCTCGTCGGTAGCGAGCCATTCCTCGACGTCGCCGTCGGCACCGAGCCGGACGCTCAGCCGGTACCGATCGGGGAGACGCGGGGGCATTCGGCTACTCCCGACGCAACACGCTGAGCGGCTCGGCCTGAACGACGAAGCCCTCGGATTCATAGAGAGCGATGGCGGCATCGTTGTCGTGCTGGGTGTTGAGCACCATCGCCCTGGTCCCGGCGTCGCGCGCGGTGCGGGCCGCGACCCGCACCAGGGATCGGCCCATCCCCGCCCCCTGCCAATCCGGGTGAACGGCGAGGCGCTGCAGGTACGAAATGGCATGACCCGTCCCGACGACCGCGTAGGCCACGGGTACGCCGTCGGGTCCGGGGATGGTGAGGATCGTGTTGGCGCTCGTGGCCTCGATTGCTTCGGTGAGGCCGAGGCGGTCGAAACGCCAGAACCCGTCGAAGGCGGCCCGGTCGATGGCGAGCAGCAGCCCGAGGTCGACGTCGCCCCTGACCACGAGATGATCCGGGGTTGGGAGCGGCCGGGTCAGCTCGGTGCGCATCAGGGCCAGCGGGACGAACTCCGCAAAACCGACCGACTCCCAGGTTCGTACCGCCGAGCCCGGCAGGGGAGGGGAGAGCACGGAGGGAACGCCGACCTCGAGGAGGAACTCGGCGCAGGCGTCGATGAACGGGGCCCCTCCGCGAACGAGACGGAGGCTGGCGTCCGGGGTCACATCGTTCCATGGCCTGGCCTCGGCCCGCGCCCAACCCCTGCGGAGGCGAATCGGCTCGGGCCATTGGCCGCGCGGCTGCACCCGGAGCGCATTCTCCGCAACCGACATGGCACCTCCGCACTGGGCCGAGAGCAGCGTACCGCCGGGCGGAAGATTCCCGGCTCGAGTTGACTCGCGGCTCCCGACTCTCGACTCTTGCCCCATGCGCGTTGCCCTCGTCACGCATCCTTCGAGCCTCGGTCACCAGGGCCCGCCCCAACATCCGGAGAGGCCGGCGCGGATCGCCGCCGCCGTGGAGGGCGTCGAGCGGTCCGGCCTCGAGGTGGTGCGAACACCCGCCGAGCCGGTCGAGCGCCCTGCGCTGCTGGCCGTCCACGACCGAGGCTATGTCGACGCCCTCGAGGAGTTCTGCGCTCGCGGCGGTGGCGCCATCGACATCGACACGTATGCGGGGCCTCGTTCCTGGGAGGCCGCACTCAACGCAGCGGGTTCGGGGGCCACCGCACGGCGCGCCCTCGAGCGGGACGAGGCGGACGTCGCCTTCGTGGCGATGCGACCTCCCGGGCACCATGCAGAGCGAGACCGCGCCATGGGGTTCTGCCTGTTCAACAACATCGCCATCACGGCAGCCGAGCTGACCGAGCACGGTCACAGGGTCGCCGTCGTCGACTGGGACGTCCATCACGGCAACGGCACCCAGAACGTCTTCGCCGCGACGGCGGAGGTTCTCTACGTGTCGATCCATCAGCACCCCTTCTATCCGGGCACCGGCTGGATGGATGAGTTGGGGGTAGGCGACGGCAAGGGCACGACGGTCAATCTGCCGCTTCCCGGCGGGTCGGGTCGCCTCGTCTACGAGCAGGCCTTCCGTCGGATCGTCACGCCCATCGTCGACCAGTTCAACCCGGACTGGCTGCTGGTGAGCGCGGGTTACGACGCCCATCGGGCGGACCCGTTGGCAGGAATGCAGCTCGAGGACGAGGGCTATTCGATGATGTCATCGGCACTAGCCCCTCTCGTGGATCGCGGCCGCACGGTGTTCTTCCTCGAGGGCGGCTACGACCTCGATGCGGTCCGAAACTCGGTTGCGGCAACGCTCGATGGTCACGCCCACCCCAAGCCGCTGCCCGGCGGAGCCGATGACCGGGCCCTCGATCCGACCATCGACCAGATAGTGGAAACCCTTGCTCCGTACTGGGATGTTGGTTAAGGCCTCACCGGCCGGGACCGATACCCACACTGTATGGGACTGCTCTTGAGGGGACTCCTGTGAGTTCAACGCTGCCCTCCCTCGACGAACTGCTGGACAAGCTCAGCGCCGTCGGCGGATCGGATCTCCACCTGAAGGTCGGTTCACCACCCGTGTTCCGGATCAACGGGATCGTCCACCGCGCCGAGCTGCCGGTCGTGACGCCCGACGACACGGAGCACTACCTCAACGGGATCATCACCGATCGCGCCCGGCAGAGCTTCGATGCCGCCGGCGAGGTCGACTTCGCCATCAGCAGGCCGGGACGCGGCCGGTTCCGTGTGTCCACCTACCTGCAGCGCGGCTCCGTCAGCCTCGTGCTGCGCAGGGTGGCGCCGGTCAAGGGCACGTTCCGGGAGCTCGGCCTGCCCGCCGACGTGCTGGAGAAGCTCTCGGACGAGCGTCCCGGTCTGGTGTTGATCACCGGACCGGCCGGGTCGGGGAAGACGACGACGGCGGGCGCAGTGGTCAACCGCATCAACGCCACCAGGCGAGCCACGATCGTCACCCTCGAAGACCCGATCGAGATCCTCTTCCCCGATCAACAGTCGATCGTCTCCCAGCGTGAGATCGGCAACGACACCGCCTCCTTCGCCGTGGGTGTCGAAGCCGCCGTCGGCCAGGACACCGACGTGATCATGGTCGGCGACCTCCCCGACGACGAGACCGTCGCCGCCATCATTCGCGCCGCCGACAGCGGACACCTCGTCGTCGGGGTCGTGCCCACGTTCGACGGGGTCGAGACCATCAACCGCCTCGTCGAGTACTTCCCTCCGCACAAGCAAGACAAGATCCGCAAGAGCCTCGCCGCCAACCTCAAGGGAATCGTGAGCCAGCAGCTGATCCCCAGGGCGGACGGTAAGGGCCGTGTGGCTGCGACCGAGGTGCTGGTGAACACCGAGCGGGTCGCCAGCAGGATCGCCGATCCGAATCTGCTGTCGAAGATCGTCGAAGACATCGCCGAGGGCGATTTCTTCGGGATGCGCTCCTACGACCAGGCGATCTTCAAGCTGTACGAATCCGGCGAGATCAGCTTCGAGGCGGCGTCGACCCACGCGGCGTCCGTCCAGGACTTCAAGGCGGCAGCCCAGGGACAACGGCTGGAGCGGGTCGCCCCGTAGCACGCGGGCGATTCAGTGGTTGGCGGACGCCCCGCAGTACGCTCGCCGCGTGCCCGATTTCACGTGCCAGACCTGCGGTAACACGTTCTCGCTTCCGCAATCGGTGCTCGATCGATATCCCGGTTGGACGCCCCGATACTGCCGATCCTGCCGCGACCGAGGCTCCGCAGGCAAGGCGGCCCCGGCGAACCCGGGCGATGACCCGCAGGATGGGCTCTTCACAGATGGCGCCTGTGCCGGGAACCCGGGACCAGGAGGATGGGGCGCGGTCTACGTCGTCGACGGCGGGGTGGTCGACGAGGCGCATGGATTCGACCCGGAGACCACAAACAACCGGATGGAGCTCACCGCATTGATCGAGGGCCTCAAACTCGTTCCCGAGGGCACCCCGGTGACCGTCTATTCGGACTCGAACCTGGCGGTGCGCACGATCAACGAGTGGGCGCAAGGATGGGAGCAGCGCGGTTGGCTGCGAAAGAAGGCCGGCCCCGATGGATCGAAGGTTCCCAAGAACCTCGACCTGGTCA
>CAZCBO010000148.1:0-7295 GCA_964496825.1 uncultured Acidimicrobiaceae bacterium | reverse complement strand
GGGCCGGCGAGGACCACCCAGCTCAGCTCCTATGAGACGTGGGTGGCCGACGTCAACGCCGCAGGCGGCATCTACGTCGAGGAGTACGACAAGCAGATCCCGGTCCGTCTCGTCACCGTCGACGACACCAGCGACGTCCCCACCGCGGTGGCCGAGGTGCAGAAGATGCTCGAGGCCGGTGAGGTCCACTTCATCTTCCCGCCGTGGGGCACGGCGTTCAACTTCGCCATCGCCCCCCTGCTCACCGAGTTCGAGACCCCGGTCATGGGCTGCACGGTGGGCGCCAAGGACCTGGTCGAGAACCCGGAGCAGTTCCCTTACTTCTACACCCTGCTCAATCAGTACATCGCCCAGGGCACCGCCCTGGTCGAGCTGCTGCAGGCCGAGGGCGTTTCCACGGTGGCCATCATCCACCACGAGGACCTGTTCGGGATCGACTTCAACGACTTCGTGACCCCGGCGCTGGAAACCGCCGGCATCGACATCGTCTACTACGAGACCTACCCGCTGGGGGTCGAGGACCTGTCGCAGACGATGCGCAATGCGGCGGAGGCCAACCCGGACGCCTTCCTGGCGTTCACCTACCCGCCGGAGGCCTTCCTCATCACCGGCACGGCCATCGAGATCGGGTTCAACCCCGACCTGTTCATGGCCGCGGTGGGGGTGGCGTTCCCGGACTATCGGGACGCCTTCGGTCCCGCCGCTGAGGGTGTGGTAGGCACCGGAGCGTGGAACCCCAACGTTGGGACCCCGGACGCCCAGGGCTTCTACGACCGGCACGTGGCCATGCACGGCGCCGAGCCCGACCGGTGGGCGTCGGCCGCCTGCTACGCCACCGGCCAGGTCCTAGAGCAGGCCATCGAGGCCGCGGGCAGCTTGGACCCGAACGCGGTCAAGGAAGCCTTGGACGACACCGAGTTCACCACGATCCTGGGCACCTTCAGCTTCGACAACCACCTCAACCCGGTGTACCCGGGCGCGATCGGGCAGTGGCAGAGTGGCGAGTTCGAAGTCGTCTCCCCGGCGGAGGACCAAACCGCCGAGCCGATCTACCCCAAGCCGGAGTGGCCGGCCGGTTAGGGCTCCTCGTAACCCGGATGCCGGTTCCAGCTCAGGCTGGAACCGGCATCCTGTGCCAGCGCCCTCTCTGACTCGATCATGACCAGCCTCGCCGACATCCTCGTCACCGGTCTGATCCTCGGGGGGCTGTACGCCCTCATCGCCGTCGGCCTCAGCCTGCAGTACGGCGTTGGCCGGGTGCTCAACGTCGCCCACGGCGAGTTCATCATCGTGGGGGCGCTGGCGACCTGGTCGCTGTTCACCGCCTGGGAAGTCCGGCCGGTGATCGCCTTGGGGATCATCACCCCGGTGCTGTTCGCCGCCGGCTACGCCCTCGACTGGTGGCTCTTCGACGACCTCCGCGGCACCTCGGTGAACGAAGACCATTTCGAGGGTCGGTCCTTGCTCGCCGCCTTCGGGCTGATCTTCGTCATCCAGAACTTCGTCCTCATCACCTGGGGCGGTGAACAGCGGGGGTACACCTACCTGAACACGTCCGTGGAGATCCTGGGCAACCGCTACGGGGCCAACCGGCTCACCGCGCTCATCGTTGCAGTCGGGATCAGCGCCGCCCTGTTCCTGTTCATCAAGTACACCAGGCTGGGCAAGGCGATCCGCGCTGCCGCAGAAGCCCCGGACATGGCGGCCACCCTCGGGGTGAACAAGCGGCGAGTGCTGGCGACCTCGTTCGGGCTCGGCGCCGCCCTCGCCGGGCTGGCGGGTGTGCTGTACAGCATGATGTTCCTGATCACACCGAGCTCCGGCATCGAGCTCACCATCGTCGCCATCGTCGTCGTGGTGTTCGGCGGCCTCGGCAGCATCGCGGGGAGCCTCCTCGGCGGCTTTGCCCTCGGCATGGTGATCAGCGTGGTCAACTTCTTCGAGCCCTCCCTGTCCATCGTCGCCTTCTACCTCATCTTCGTCCTGGTGCTGCTCCTCAAGCCGTCGGGCCTATTCGGACGCGAGCTCCATGCTGACTAGCACCATCGTCGAGGAACGCAAGTGGTCGCTGGTGGTGATCCCCTTCAGCATCGCCGTGCTCGCCCTCGCTCCGCTGGTGGTGTCCGGGTCGCTGCAAGTCACCCTGATCACCCTGCTCTGGTACGGCACGCTGACCCTGGCCTGGACCATGTTCTCCGGGCCCACCCGCTACGTGTCGCTGGCCACGGCGGCGCTGTTCGGCGTCGGCGTCTACACGACGGCCCTGCTGCGGGACACGCTGCCCCTGGCGGTCCTGGTCCTCGTCGGCGCTCTGCTCGCCTTCGCCCTCGCCGCCGCCATCGGCGTGCTCACGCTGCGCCTGCGCGGGGTGTACTTCATCCTGTTCACCTTCGGGGTCACCGCCCTCATCCGCACGTCGTTGCAGTTCTGGGAGACGCACTTCAATCTCACCGTGGGCCGCCACGTGATGGGGGCGAGCAACGAGACCGTGTACTACTGGATGCTGGTCATCTTCGCCGCAACCCTCGTCGTTGCCTTCCTGCTGGCCAACTCCACTACGGGGATGGCGCTGATCGCCATCGGGGAGAACGAAGACGCCGCCGCCCACATCGGCATCGACGTCACCAGCGTCAAGGTGCTCACCTTCGCCGCGTCGGCGGTGTTCATGGGGGCGGCGGGGGCGGTGATGGCCACCCGCTTCCGTTACATCGAGCCGGCCATCGCCTTCAACCCGCTGGTGTCGTTCCTCCCGGTGGTGATGGCCATCTTCGGGGGCACTTCACGCTTGTGGGGGCCGTTGCTGGGCACCGTTGTGCTCATCCTGCTCCGCGATCTCCTCATCACTGAGTTTCCCTACTGGTATCTGCTCCTGTTCGGGGTGCTGCTGATCGTGGTGGTGGTGTGGCTGCCCGGTGGCATGACCGAACTGGCGATCCGCTCCTACTGGCGGACCAAGATCGAGTACATGAAGATGAAGTTCAAGGTCACGATGTGGTGGCGGGAACGGCAGGAGGATTGATGCTGGAAGGCGCCGGCGTGACCCATCGATTCGGCGGGCTGAAGGCCGTCGACGGGGCCGACTTTTCGGTGGACAAGGGCGAGATCGTGGGTCTGATCGGGCCAAACGGCGCCGGCAAGACCACCCTGTTCAATCTGATCTCGGGGGCGATCCCGGTGCAGAAGGGCACCATCCGGTACAAGGGCGAGGACATCACCGGCCTGCGCCCCGACCAGATCAGCCGGCGCGGCCTGGCCCGCACCTTCCAGACCCCCAAGCTGTTCCTCGACCAGACCGGGTTCGAGAACGTGCGCACCGCCATGGTCTACGGCAACCCGGAGCGTCGCTTTACCTACAAGGAAGCCGAGAACGAGGTCAACCAGCTCATGGCCCGCGCCGGGATGCTAACGGACCGCAACCGGGCGGTGCGTGACCTGTCCCTGGCCACCCGGCGCCGCCTCGAGATCGCTCGAGCCCTGGCCATGAACGCCGAGCTGCTCCTGCTCGACGAGTCGATGGCCGGGCTCAACCCGGCCGAGCTGGAGCAGACGATGAAACTGATCGTCCGGCTCCGCGACCAGGGCATCACGATCTTCATGATCGAGCACGTCATGCAGGCGATCATGGGGGTGTGCGACCGCATCATCGTGTTCCACTACGGCAAGAACATCGCCGAGGGCACGCCGGCGGAGATCGCCGCCGATCCCACCGTGCGCGCCATCTACCTGGGGGGCTGAGATGCTGCGGGTGAACCGGGTCAGCTCCGGGTACGAGACCATCCAGGCACTGTGGGACGTCTCGCTCCACGTCGACGAGGGCGAGCTGGTGGCGGTCCTCGGCGCCAATGGGGCGGGCAAGACCACGCTGGTGAAGACCATCGTCGGGCTGCTCGAACCCACAGCCGGCATGATCACCTTCACCGGACGCCGCATCGAGGGAAGGGACCCCGACGACATCAGCCGCATGGGCATCGCCTACGGGCCGGAGGGAGGCGGGCTGTTCCGGGACATGAGCGTGGAGGACAACCTGTTGCTCGGGGCCTACAACAAGGTGGCCTGGGACAAGCGCGAGGACACCCTGGACACGGTATACAGGGTCTTCGACCGGCTGGAGGAACGGCGCAAGAAGCTCGCCAGGACCCTCAGCGGCGGGGAACGCCAGATGCTGGTCCTGGGCCGGGCGCTGATGGCCCGGCCCACGATGTGCATCTTCGACGAGCCATCGATCGGGCTCTCCCCGAAGTTGGTCGAGGAGTCGTTCCACTACATCGAGCAGATCCGAGACGAGGGCATCACGGTGCTGCTCATCGAGCAGAACGTGCAGCGCACCCTGGAGATCGCCGACCGCGCGTACGTGCTGGAGCGAGGCCGTGTCGTGCTCGAGGGCGATCCCGAGGAGGTGCTCCACGGGGAGCTGATCGAGAAGGCCTACCTGGGCCTCTAAGCATCCTCCTCCGGCCGCCACACCAGGACGGCTCGCGGTGAGTGTGCCACTACCGCGGTCGCAACGCTCCCGCCGAAGAGGCGGCTCAGGCCGGACCGCCCATGCGTCGTCATCACGATCGTGCTGTCGTCCCCGGTGAAGTCGACGATGCCCTCGGCCGGGTCGTCCTCGTGCAACACTTCGAACTCCGCCTCGATGTCGTAGCGCTTGGCCACATCCCTGGCCATGCGACTGACGTAGCCGGACTCGGCAGCGAGGAGCTCCTCGTGGAGCGCCGCCCGTGCCTCGGCCTCGGTCTTGGGGTCGATGTTGCTGACGACCCAGATCGGCACTCCCATGGCGCTGGCGAGGCTGCCTCCGACGTCGAGTGCCGCCTCCGACAACGGTGAACCGTCGAGGGGCACGATCACCCGCTTCGTGTATGCGCCCGGGCTCGGCTCCATGTGCGGGCCGGCGAGAAAGACCGGTCGCCCGAGCTCACGGACGACGCCCTCGGCCACGGAGCCGACGTGACCGCCGTGGGGGAGGAGCGAGGCGGCCGTCGCCATGCACAAGAGCCGGTCGTTCCCCGCCGCAGCGACGATGGCCTCGACCGGGTCACCCTCAGGGGCGACTTCGACGGCGACCTCCCTGCCGGGAAGGAGACGATCGGCGATCTCGCGCAACGCCGCTTCGTCGCCACCGGCGCTGAACAGCCGCAAGCCGAGGCCGAGGCGATCGGCCAGCCGGCCGGCGACCGGAACCGCACGCTCGCTCGCCGCGCCACCGTCGAGCGGAATCAGCAGCTCGGTCAATCCCCCTATCGATGGTGTTCCCACTGCGTACCTCCTCCCGGCCTCAAGATAGTGGTGGTTCCAACGTCTCGGGCTGGCGGTCGGTCTCACCGAGCATCCGCTCGACCTCGCTCCGCGACCCGAGCACCACCGGGCTGCGCTGGTGGAGGTCGTGGGGTGCGACGTCCAGGATCCGTTTCCGGCCGGTGCTGGCCATCCCGCCTGCTTGCTCCACGATCAACGCAAACGGATTCGCCTCGTACAGAAGCCGGAGCTTCCCGTCGTGGCCCCGGCGGCGCAGCGCTTCGGTGACCGGATTGAGGTAGATGCCGCCACCCGTCATGACCCGGTGGAGGTCGGCGACGGCACACCCGGACCATCGCAGCTCGTAGTCGCGGCCGAGGGGTCCTCGGGCTCCCGCCAGGCAGTCGGCGACGAAGCGGCGTACGGGCTGGTCCCACCCTTCGGCGTCCGCCGGGTTGGCGAAGATCCGAGCGGCCTCGGGGGGGATCGTCATCCCGGGATGGCTGAGGGTGAACTCGCCGACCAGCGGATCCAGGGTGAACCCGTTCACCCCGTTGCCGGTGGTCATCACGACCATGCTCGACGGGCCGTAGATGGCATAGCCGGCACAGACCTGCCGGTCGCCGGGCTGGAGGAACTCCTCGATGTCCGGGTGACCGTCGGCTCGGTCCGGACGCTTGAGGATGGAGAAGATCGTGCCGATCGACGTGTTCTCACCGAGGCCGGAGGAGCCGTCCACCGGGTCGTAGAGCAGCAGATACCGGCCCTTGGGGAAGTGGTCGGGCAGTTGGTAGACGGCCTCCATCTCCTCGGAGACCATCCCGGCGACATGGCCGCCGAACTCGGTTCGCCGCAGGAACAGGTCGTTGGCCAGGACATCCAGGGTCTTCTGGGTCTCCCCGTGAACGTTCTCGCTCGAGCTGATGCCGAGCAGATCGTCGTCGGACAGGGCCCCGTAGCGCATCGCCGAGGCGATTGCCTTGCAAGCGGTCACGATGTCGTTGATCACCGAGGTCAGGTCCCCGGTGGCGCTGGGGAAGCTCCGCTGTTCCTCGATGAGGAACTGGGTGATGGTGGTGCCGATCACGTCGAGGGTCGAGCCGAGACGGAGGCCCCCGTCTCGGCCAGCATCGTGTGCAGCGCCTCGGCGAGCGCGGTGGCGAATCGGTCGCTGTTCAGCTCGGCATCGACCTCGACGACGGGCACGTCGGGTCTCACCGACCCGCGCAGGGTTGGGGCGAATACCGCGTCGGCCTCGGGGTCGTACAGGTCGGCTCCCTCCACGCTGAGCGACGACCAGCCCAGCACCGGCACCATAACGCGGGCCGGGTGGCCGGTCAGATTCAGCTTCCCGGCGACGGCCGTCGCGATCTGGGCGACCTCCTCTGCGGTGGTGCGCGCCTCGACGCGGAAGCGGTCGGGAACCGAGTACTTCCGCTGCGCCAGGGACCGCTCCTCCCACAACGGGTCGCCCGAGTCCTTCCTGCTGATCGGCCCACAGCTGATCATGTCGAACCCACTGGTTGCGATCACCTGGGGAATCCCCACCCGGCCTGCGGCCTCGAGCCGGTCGGGGCGCGCCGCCCGGTTGCCGCCGAGCAGACGCTCGCTGAGGCCGGCGGGGACCACGTCGACGACCCCGCGGAACAGCCCCTGGGCGAGCAGGTCCTCCATGGCGTCCTCACCGACCCCCTGGGCGTGGAAGGGGATCACCGGGTATCCGAGGCGCTCCAACTCGGCGATCACCGCCTGCGAGCAGTGCTCGGAGAATCGGAAGCCCGTCACCGCCACCGGCTTCTCCTCGTGGCGGGTGTCCACCGGCCCGCCCAGGGTCGCCATTCCCCAGATCGCCCCGGCTCCGACGTCGAGGGCGGCTCGGGTCAGATCGTTGAGTCCGGAGAGGTCGACCACGGCGTTCATCATCGTGATGTCGGTCGACCCGAAGTACCGGGCGGCGTAGGCGGGCATCGCCGCCACGCTCGAGATCATCAGCTTGGGTACGCCCACCGGCAGCGTCTTCATCACCCCGGTGGCGACGGTGGTGTTGGAGGCCCCGC
>CAZCBO010000147.1:0-7343 GCA_964496825.1 uncultured Acidimicrobiaceae bacterium | reverse complement strand
TTTTGCTCCAGCGCCGCCTTCGGCAGGGCGCCGATCACCATATCGACCAGCTCGGGATGCTTCACCGGGGAAGGGACACCCCGATACCACCGGACCGGTCGCAGGCAGACGTAGAGGTCCATGATCTGGCGGATGGCGACGTTGAGGCTCCTGATCCCACCCCCGACCGGCGTGGTCAGCGGGCCCTTGATCCCGACGAGGTGGTCCCGGAAGGCCTGGATCGTCTCGTCGGGGAGCCACTCACCGGAGTCGTCGTAGGCCTTCTGCCCGGCGAGGACCTCCTTCCACTCCACCTTGCGGTCGCCCCCGTAGGCCTTCTCCACGGCGGCGTCGAAGACCCGCACCGCTGCCGCCCAGATGTCGGGGCCGATCCCGTCGCCCTCGATGAAGGGGATGATGGGGTTGTCGGGGACCTCGAGCCCGTCGGGGCCCATCGTGATCTTCTCGGCCATGCGCGGCATCTCCTCTGCGGTTGCGGTGGAATGAGGTTATCGCGCTCGTATCGGCACTCTGTGGGCTGGGAGGGGGACATGGTCCCCCTGTCGGCCCAGGGCCGGCAGGTGCACAGAGTCCCCCTATCGGCCCTGGGCCGACAGGTGCAACTCCGCCAGCGCCACCGTGTTGGCGAGGAGCGAGGCGATCGTCATCGGGCCGACGCCGCCGGGCACCGGGGTGATGGCCCCGGCCACCTCGGAGACTTCGTCGAAGTCGACGTCGCCGACCAGGGCGTCGCCGCCGCGGTTGATGCCGACATCGATGACCGTCGCTCCGGGTTTGATGTAGTCGGCGGTGATCATCTCGGCCCGCCCGATGGCCGCCACCAGGATGTCGGCCTGGCGGCACACCGTGGGGAGGTCCGGGGTCCGGGAGTGCGCCTGGATCACGGTGGCGTCGGTGCCCTTCCGGCCGAGGAGCAGCGCCATGGGCCGTCCGACGAGAAAGGAGCGGCCGACCACGACGGCGAAGCGCCCGGAAGTGGCGATGCCGTAGTGGTCGAGAATGCGCATGATCCCGCCCGGTGTGGCGGGCAGCGGTCCGGGGCGGCCCTGGACGAGCAGCCCGAGGTTGAAGGGGTGCAGCCCGTCGGCGTCCTTGAAGGGGTCGATCACCTCCACCGCCCCCTCGCCGTCGAGCCCGTCGGGAAGGGGCAGCTGCAGGATCATGCCGTCGACGGACTCGTCGGCGTTGAGCTCCTCGATGGCAGCCTCGACGTCGGCCTGGGTGGTGGTCATCGGCAGGGTGCGGTCGATCGACAGCATCCCGGCCTCCTCGGCGGCGCGGCGCTTGTTCCGCACGTAGATCTGCGACGCCGGATCTTCACCGACGAGGATGGTGGCGAGGCCGACGGTCTTCCCGTGCTCGCCGAGGGCGGCGACCCGATCGGCGACGTCGGCCCTGACGACCTTGGCCGTATCGGTCCCGGAGAGGATCGTGGCGGTCAATGGAGGAAGTGCCTCCTCCCGGTGAAGACGAGGGCGACGCCGTGCTCGTCGGCGGCGGCGATGACCTCCTCGTCCCGCCTCGACCCGCCGGGCTCGACCACCGCGGTGACCCCGGCCCGGGCGAGCAGGTCGACGCCGTCACGGAACGGGAAGAATCCGTCGCTGGCAGCCACCGAACCCGCCACCCGATCGCCGGCCCGACGCAGGGCTCGCTCGGCTGCCCCGACCCTGCTCTGGTCGCCGGCACCGACCCCGATCGCGGCGCGGTCCTTCGCCACCACGATGGCGTTCGACTTCGTGTGGGCGGCGACCGTCCAGGCGAAGCGCAGCTCGACGAGCTCCTCGGGTGACGGCTCGCGGATCCCGGCGACCCTCCAGCCCTCGGGCAGCCCGTCGCCGCCCAGCGCGACGTGATCGCGTTCCTGGACGAGGTACCCACCCTCGATCCGGCGCACATCGAGGTCGTGGGCGCTCGGGAACGGGGCCTCGAGCACCCGCAGGTTCTTTCGGTCGGCGAGGACCTCGGCGGCGGCTGGGTTCACCGAGGGGGCGATGACGACCTCGGCGAAGTGCTCGACGATCTCCTTGGCGGTCTCGGCATCGACTTCCGCGTTGAGGGCGATGACGCCGCCGAAGGCCGAGACCGGGTCGCAGTCCCAGGCGGCACGGAAGGCGCCGGCCGGGGTGTCGGATTCGGCTGCACCGCAGGGGTTGGTGTGCTTGACGACGACCGCGGCGGGTCTGGCGAGGTCGGCAACGAGTCGCCACGCCGACTCGGTGTCGGCGTAGTTGTTGAACGACATTGCCTTGCCCTGGAGCTGGCGGGCGTGCTGCCACCACCCGTCGGTCTCTCGCTCGGCGTAGATCGCGGCCTGCTGGTGGGGGTTCTCCCCGTAGCGCAGGGTCCCGGCCAGCTCGAGGGCTCCGGAGACGTCGTCCAGCGTCCTGTCCCGCTCGAACCAGGCGGCGATGGCGGCGTCGTAGGCGGCGGTCCTGGCGAAGGCCTCGTCGGCGAGCCGGCGGCGGAGGTCGGCGGGGAGGCCACCGGACTCGACGGCGGCAGCAACCTCGTCGTAGCGCTCCGGAGAGACGACGACGCCGACCCAGCGGTGGTTCTTCGCCGCCGCCCGGAGCATCGTCGGGCCGCCGATGTCGATCTGCTCCACCGCCTCCTCCTCGGTGGGGTCTCCGGCGACGGTCTGTTCGAAGGGGTAGAGGTTGACCACGACCAGCTGGAAGGGGTCGATGCCGCGGGCCTCCAGGTCGCCGAGGTGCTCCTCGTCCTCGAGGTCGGCGAGGATCCCGCCGTGAATGTTGGGATGCAGCGTCTTGACCCTGCCACCGAGCATCTCCGGGGCGGTGGTGACGTCGCTGATCGAGGTGACCGGGATGCCCGCCTGGGTGAGGTGGGCGGCGGTTCCCCCGGAGGAGACGATCTCGACACCGGCGTCGTGGAGGCGTTCGGCGAACTCGGCGAGCCCGGTCTTGTCCGAGACCGAGATCAGGGCGCGTTTCACCGGGACGGTTTCGGTCATGGGAGCGCTCCTCGCCCCAGCGCATCGATCACTTCCGGGTAGATGCGGTGCTCGACCTCCTGGATGCGGGCGTGCAAGGTGGCCTCGTCGTCGTCGGGGAGGACCGGAACGGCCTCCTGGCGGATGATCGGGCCGTGGTCGACCTCCTCGTCGACGAAGTGGATCGTGACCCCGGTCACCTTGGCGCCGTGGCCCAGGGTGTCGCGGACGGCGTTGGCGCCGGGGAACGACGGCAGCAGCGACGGGTGGATGTTGAGGATCCGGTTGGGGAACCGCTCGATGGCACTCGGGGCGAGGATCCGCATGAATCCGGCGAGGATCAGCGCCTCGGCACCGTGCCGCTCGGCGAGGTCGCAGACGGCGTCGGTGAAGTCCTCTCGAGAGCCGAAGCCCGACCATGGCACCACCTCGGTCGGAATCCCGGCCGTCATCGCGCGATCCAGCGCCTTGACGTCGGGACGATCGGAGATCACGACAACGACCTTGCACGAGTAGTCGGGCTGCCCGGCGGCGTCGATGATGGCCTGGAGGTTGCTCCCGCTCCCCGAAACGAGGACGGCGATGGGGTAGCGCGAGTCGGTCATCCGGGTGGGATGTTACGACTCAGCAGCCGTCGGTGAACGTACAGCCCTGCTCCGCCTGGTAGTCGGCCCACACCTGGGCGTACTGCGAGGTGAGCTCGCCGCTCCGCAGCGCCTCGTCGATCGAACTCCAGGTGCCGAACGAAGGTAAGCCAACCAGCGGGGCGTCCTCAGGATGATGCTCCGCCATCCCGGCGGCCACGGCGCTTCCTCATCGATGCAACCGTACGCCGGCGGTTCGCTCCGTGTGCCCAGTCGACCATCGGCACCTTTCACGCGCCTCAAACGGCTACAGGTCGCTGCGCTCGGTGAAGTCCGGTGGGAAGGGCCCGAAGGGCGAGTCGACGCCGGAGGAGAACATCGAGGTCACCTCATCGGGATCGGTGCACGAGTCGGTGAAGCCATAGTCCAGCCATGCCGAGCACGGCGCCTCCCACACCGCCCACAGAGCGAACCGGCCCTCGGGCAACCCGTCGGGGAAGTCGTGGACGAACCACTCGCAGGTAACGGGGCCCGTCTGGGAGCGGTACGTCGGCCCGCATCGGTCGATCTCGCCACGCAGCACGTAATCGGACTGGAACCGATAGGTCGTTCCCTGCTCGTAGCCCGCCCCGGCACCATCCATCCGAATCACGTAGACCACGACGTCAAAGCCATCGCCGAGGGGCTCCGCGCCGCTGTTGACGAACCCGTGCCGGATGTGGAACGGACGGCCCGACGTCCAGGGCCCGGATCCGGCCGATGGGTTCGTCGGGTCCATGAAGTGGGCGTCGCGGAAGCAATCCGGCGTGTACCAGCCACAGAACTCGAAGAGGAAGTCGAGACGGTCCTCGTTGGGCAGGCCGTCGACGGTACCCAATGCCAGCGGACCCGATCCATCGTCACCGATCACGGCACCCTCGACGTCGGGAAGCGGCGATCCCCCCGTCGCGGATGCTCCTGAGGCGTCGGGCGGTGGTTGGGGCACCGGTCCGGGCCCGAACCCTCCCCGCAATTCATCGACCTCCTCGGCCCTCAGCTGCGCCTCGTTGAGCTCGGTGAAGGACGGAGGGAACGACCCAAAGGGCGAGTTGACGCCCGAGGAGAACATCGAGGTCACCTCATCGGGATCGGCACACGAGTCGGCGAAGCCCAACTCGACCCACGCCGAGCACGGCGCCTCCCACACCGCCCACAGCGTGAATCGACCATCGGGCAACCCGTCGGGGAAGTCGTGCACGAACCACTCGCAGGTCTCCACGCCGGACTGGGTCTTGTAGGTGGGGCCACACTGGTCGGTTTCGCCCCGTAGCACATAGTCGGACTGATACCGGTAGGCCCGGCCGAGCTCGAAGCCATCGGCAGCTCCGTCCTCACGGATGACGTAGAGCGCGACATCGAAGCCCTCACCGAGCGGCTCGTCGCCGTTGTTGATGAACCCGTGCCGGACATGGAAGGGACGACCCGATGTCCATGGCCCCGATCCCTTCGTTGGGTCAGTCGGATCCATGAAGTGGGCATCGCGGAAGCACTCTGGTCCCCACGAGCAGAACTCGAAGAGGAAGTCGAGGCGGTCCTCGTTGGGCAGCTCGTTGACGGTTCCGAGCGGGAGTGGGCCCGCGCCGTCGTCGCCGGGCACCGCGCCTTCGAGGTCGAGCGGCGGTGCGTCGGACGTGGCGGCGGCTCCTGACGCATCAACCGGCGGGGCAATCACCGCACCAAAACCGGAGTCGATCGGCGGGAAGCCACCGCCGTTCTCGAAGACGTCGGCAAAATCGTCCGGGTTCATCGCCACCTGGTTCTGCTCTTCGAAGAACGGTGGATTCGCATCGAACGGTCCGTCGTACCCCGAGGAGAACATCGACATGATCGCGTCGGGATCACTGCAGGCAGCGGTGAACCCGAGGTCCGCCCAGTACCTGCAAGGCGCCTGCCACACCGCCCACATGGCGAACCGACCCTCGGGGAGTCCGTCGGGGAACTCGTGCACGAACCACTCGCAGATCTCGGTGCCTTCCTGGGTCTTGTACGAAGGGCCGCACCGGTCGGTCTCACCGCGGACCACGTAGTCCGACTGGTAGCGCTGGGTGACGCCGGTGTTCGATGCAGTCCATGCGTCGAAGTCGAAACCGGACGCCGTCACGTACAGCGCAACGTCGAAACCCTCTCCGAGGGGCTCCTCGCCGTTGTTGACGAACCCGTGCCGGACGTGGAAGGGACGGCCTGCGGTGAAATTGCCCGATCCGAACCCCGGGTTGTCGGGGTCGATGAAGTGGGCGTCGCGGAAGCACTCCGGCCCGTACCAGCCACAGAACTCGAACAAGAAGTCAAGCCGGACGCTGTCGGGCAGCCGGTTCACGGTGCCCAGCGGGAGCGGGCCGACACCGTCGTCGCCCTGAACCGCCGCCGCGAAGTCGGGGAGCGGTGTCCCGCCGCTGGGAAGGGTCTCGCCCGGATCGGGAAGCGGTTGCGCCGGGAGGGTGGTCACCGTCGATTCCTGCGCCGGATCGCGAACACCTTGCTGACGGGACAGCCACGCCGCGCCGCCGACGAGCAGCAGGATCGCCGCGGCGACGGCCGCGACCAGCCCGGCGCCTCGCCATCGCGACTGATCGGAAGCGAACAGCACCTCCACCGGAAGCTCGAGCACGGGCTCGTCTTGCGGGGGACGGGCGCCCTCGAGCGTGGACACGATCTCATTCCGGTTGAGCGGCGGCTGTGTCTCCCGGTGATAGCGGCCGTACTCGACGAGTTGGGTCCGCAGATCCGTGCTCATACCGTCACCCCCATCCTGCTCCGCAGCCGCGCCATGCCGCGTTCGGCGTGACTCTGCACGGTTGACTTGGAGACCTCGAGAAGGTCGGCTACCTCGCTCATCGTCCACTCGAAGCAATACAGGAGCATCACGACGATGCGCTGCTGGTCGGGGAGCCTGGCCAACTCGTCGGGGAGCTTGGGTTCTACCCACGGGGTGCGTTGGCTCGGTACGGGCATCAGCACGACGTGATCTCGCCGCAGCAGCCGCCGCCCCCGGTCACGACCCACGACGTAGAGGTAGCCGGCCGGGTTGTCCATGCCCCTGACCTTGTCCCAGTGCTCCCAGGCGTACGCCAGTGCCTCGGCGGCAGCCTCGCGGCCGGCATCGCTGCCCAACCTCGCCGACAGCGCTTCCCGCAGCCGGGGCTCTGCCCAGCGGACAAACCCATCGAATGACGCCTCGTCGGGCTGGCCCGACACCAGGCTCCTCTCCTCGCCCCTCCTTACCCTATAGAGCGCCAAGCCGGCCGGCCGTACGACAGCGTTCTTGCGTAATGAGAGCCCGTATACGGTCTGTGGTTACGCAAGAACGATCGGCTACGCCCCCAGCGCCTCCTGCATCGCGGCGCCCATATCGGTCGGCGTGGGGGCGATGACGACCCCGGCGTCATCGAGGGCGGCGATCTTGGCGTCGGCGGTCCCCCTGCCCCCCGAGATGATCGCCCCGGCATGGCCCATCCGCTTCCCCGGCGGCGCGGTGGTGCCGGCGATGAACCCGGCGACGGGCTTGGTCATGTTCTTCGCGATCCACTCCGCCGCCTCCTCCTCGGCGGTGCCGCCGATCTCGCCGATCATCAGCACCCCCTCGGTGGCGGGATCCTCTTCGAACATCGAGAGACAGTCCACGAAGTCGGTGCCGTTGACCGGATCGCCCCCGATGCCGATCGCGGTGGTCTGGCCCAGGCCGTTGAGCGTGAGCTGGTACACCGCCTCGTAGGTCAGCGTGCCCGACCGGCTGACGACCCATATCCGTCCCGGGACGTGGATGT
>CAZCBO010000146.1:0-7355 GCA_964496825.1 uncultured Acidimicrobiaceae bacterium | reverse complement strand
TCCCACCGCGGCGCCGTCGAGGTCCCCGATCGCTATCGATGCGGCGTGGCCGCTCCCCGCCGAGGTTCCCGTCTGATGGATGCCATCGAGAATCGCCCAGGTCTCCCGCCCGGTGGCGTGGTGGCCGGCGCTGTTGACGAAGGTGTGGACGCCGTCCTCGGTCTCGCAGTATCCGGCGGCAAGAAGCCCCTCGCCTGCCTCGACGAACGCACGAACCACGTCGGCCCGTGCCGTCGGCGAGGCGTCGGCGGTATCGGCGTCGTAGTGCTCGACGTCGGGAATGGCGACCGGTTCGGTCAGGCCGGGCCAGTCCTCATCGACCGGCTGGCGCAGCGCGGTAGCCAGCGTGTCCTCGACGAACGACTCGAGCGCCTCCGGCGACGTCCTCGTCGTGGCGGCAGAGGCGACCTTGCCGTCGACGGCGACCTTCAGCCTCACCGAGTCGACGTACTCGCCGACGCTCTGGTGGATCGATGAGTTGGCGAACCGGGTCAGCGACGAGATGCCGGACGAGGCCAGCACCTCTGCCTCGGCGCGGTCGCCGACCAGATCGAGCACCCGCTGGGCCAGTTCTCCCCTCACGCGCGCACCCCCACCCTGACGCCTTTGAATCGGGCCGGCGCCGCCGAGTGCCCGGTGTGCGCCACCTGCATCGGCTGGCCTTTGCCGCAATTCGGTGTGCCCCAGTGCACCCACTCGTCCTCCCCGGCAACCCGATCGAGCGAAGCCCAGAACACCGGCCCGATCCCGGTGTAGGTGGGGTTGCTCAGCATCCGTCCGAGCTTCCCGTCCTTGACCTCCCAGGCGATCTCGGTCCCGAACTGGAAGTTCAGCCGCTTGTCGTCGATCGACCACGATCGGTTCGTCGCCATGTACACGCCGCGCTTGGTGTCGGCGATGATCTCCTCGAGCGATGAGTCTCCTGGGAGCAGGCCGACGTTGGTCATTCGCACCATCGGGAGGCGGTTGTAGCCGTCACCACGGACCATGCCCCCGGGTGGAAGTCCGGCGATCGCCGCCGAGTCCCTGCCCGACAGGACGCCGATCCAAACGCCCTCGCTGGTGATGTCGACGCGCTGGGCCCTGGTCCCTTCGTCGTCGTAGCCGAACGTTCCCAGCGCCCCGGGCAGTGTGGCGTCCGCGGTGATGTTCATCAGCGGCGACCCGAACTGGAATGTCCCGAGCTTGTCGAGCTGGAGATGCGAGGTGCCGGCGAAGGCGGCCTCCCAACCGAGGATCCGGTCCAGCTCGATGGCATGACCCACGGACTCGTGGATTAGAAGCGCCAGCTGGGAGCCCTCGAGGATGAGGTCCATCTCGGCCTCCTCCAGCTCGTCGGCGGTGAGCAAGGCGACGGCCTCCTCGGCGATGCGGTGGGCGTTCCCCGGGAAGTCCCAGCGGCGGATCACCTCGTACCCCCCGGTCTCGAACTGCCCGAACGACTGCGGATACGACCGGCGCTGGGTCTCGGCCCCTCCGATGGCGGTGGCGTCGAACCCACCGCCCGACTCGACGAGATGCTGGTTGATCCGGTGGCCCTGGGACGAGACGAACCACTTCCCGGTGTCGTAGAAGGTCAGGTTGGCGGTGGCGATATCGACGCCTTCGACCTCCTGGATCGTCTTGGTGACGTCGATCAACATGTCGACCTTCTCCGACTGGGAGACCGCAAACGGGTCCTCCTCGTGGGGGGTCTCATAGGTGTCCTCGACCACCTCGACATCGGCGAAATCGAGCCCCGGTCCGGCCACGATGGCGCTCGCCCTGGCGATCTCCGCGGCGCGCTCGCCTGCCTGCTTGGCCTGGGATGGTTCGACGGTGGCGAAGAATCCCCACGACGATCCGATCAGGGCGCGAACACCGACCCCGGCCTTCTCGGACCGGTCGATCGCCTCGACCACCTGGTTCTGGACGGCGATCGTCTCCTGCTTGGAGAAGACCACCCTGGCATCGGCGTATGAGGCCCCGGCCGCCAACGCCCCCTCGACTGCGGCTTCTGCTGGATCGAACATCCGGGGGACAGTAGTTGAATCCGGTGTGCGGGCATCCCGGGCCGACAACACGCCCGTGGCTACGCTCACCGGCAGATGGCTGAATCGCCTTCGACGAGCCCGCCCAGGGCCGGAGGATCCCCAGCGTGGCTGAATCCGGCGACGATCAAGGGTGCCATCCTCATCGGGGCCGGTTTGCTCTTCGTCCTCTTTCCCGAAGGCGCGACTCCGGTCGTCCGCTACGGCATCGGGCTGGCACTGGTCTTCTTCGGGATCAGCGACTTCTGGTCGTTCATCGCCGGCTATGACCGGCGGTTGCCCGCATATCGATTCGCCACCGCGCTCATCGCGGTCGGCTCGGGGATCATCGTCATGTTCTGGCCGACGGAGGCCCGGCGCATCGTCGAGCTCGGGTTGGCCGCCGCGCTGATCCTCCAGGGGCTGAATCTGATCAGCAGAGCCCTCCTCGACCGAGGAACCGATGGGGAGGCGGGGCTCATCGTCAGGGGCGTGATCTACGGCGGGGTCGGCGTCGCCATGTTCTTCGCCGGTGACTTCATCCTCGACACGTTCCTGGTCGCCGGCGCCGTTGCAGCGATGCTCATCGGTGCCGTCATGGTCTACTACGGCCTGGGCCATACGCCGGAGGAGGCCGCGGCGCTCAACGCCGCCGGCGTCATCGCCCTCATCGGAGCGTGGCTCGACGACCGCGAGCTCGGCGACGAGAAGAGGGACGACGTCGCCGAGACCCTCTACTTCGAGGAGCCCGAACGCGCGCACAAGATCGCTTCCTATGCGGTCATGCTGCTGCTGTCGGTGACGATCGCCAGCCTGGCCATCCTCCAGGACTCGACGGCCGTCGTCATTGGGGCGATGCTCATCGCTCCCCTGATGACGCCGATCATGGGAACCGGGGCGGCCATCGTCAACGGCTGGAGAGAACGAATGTTCACGTCCCTGGCGCTCGTTGCCCTCTCGATCGCGGCGGCGATCGCCCTGGCCTGGGCGATCGCCAGCTGGACGCCGGCGCTGGTTCCGATCGCGAACAACGGGCAAATCGCATCTCGGGTCTCACCCACGCTGCTGGATATGGCCATCGCCCTCGCCGCAGGCGCGGCCGGCGCCTATGCGACCGTCGACGACCGCGTATCGTCGTCGCTCCCCGGGGTTGCCATCGCCGTGGCCCTGGTACCGCCGCTGAGCGTGGTCGGGGTGACGCTACAGGCGGGGTTACTCGACGACGCCCTCGGTGCCTTCCTCCTCTTCTCGACCAACTTCGTCTCGATCGTTCTCGCTTCGCTGGTGGTGTTCTTCGTGACGGGGTTCTCCCCCGTCCGCCGGTTCATCGACGAGCGTTCCGGGGTCGTCAACGTCTTGAGCACGGTCGTCATCGGAGGGTTGCTGATCATGATCCCGCTCGGCCTCAGCGGAGCTGCGATCATCAACACCGCGACCGGAACGGAGACGGCCCACACCGCCGCCCAAGACTGGCTGGACGGTTGGGATTACCTCGACCTCGGCCCGGTCGATCTCGATGGCAGCGTCGTCGAGGTGAACGTGAGCGGGACGGGTGGGCTGCCGCCGATCGAGGAGTTGGAGGCCATGCTCAGCGAGAATCTGGGAAAGGACGTGACGGTCGAGGTCGAGTACTTCGAGACCGTGCGATACAAGTACTCCAGCGACGCCGGCCTCGAAGTGAGCGAACCCGCAGGCACGCCGTGAGGAGGTAGCCAATGTTGAACGGCATCACGGAAGAAGCTGAGCCGAGCTGGTACGAGGTCTGGCTGCCGCGGCTGTCGATCGCCCTGCTGGTCCTCATGGCGGTCGGGTTCGGGGTGCAGTGGATCTTCACCTCGACGTCCGGGTTCCTGCTCACGGTGGTCATGTCGTTCTTCGTGGCCTTTGCCCTCCTCCCTGCCGTCGAGTTCCTCACCCGGCGCGGATGGAGACGCGGGCCGGCCGCCGGAGTGGTTATGATCGCCGGAGCGGCGATCGCCGGGGTGTTCGTCTTCGCGATCGTCAACGTCTTCGTCGGCCAGTTCACCAACTTCGTCGAGGCGCTTCCCGGGATCGTCGAAGACGTCACCATCTGGGTCGACGACACCCTCGGCCTCCAGCTCGACCTGGAGACCCTCGGTCTCGAGGTGAGCGACGTTGCCAGCTACGTCGCCGGGCTCGGCACCGGGCTCGTCGGCGTCGTCACCGGCGTCACCGGCTCCATCCTCGGCATGGTGTTCCAGGCGCTGACCGTCGGGCTCTTCGTCTTCTACATCCTCGCCGACTGGCCGCGGCTGCGGGCGACGATTCTCGGCTGGCTCCCTGCCGAACAGCAGGCGATGACCGACACGGTGTTCCGGATCACCATCGACAAGGTGGGCGGCTGGGTCTACTCCCGGGGGGCGCTCGCGGCAATCTCGGCGCTATTCCACTTCGTGGTGTTCCTGGTCATCGACCTGCCCTATCCCTTCGCCCTCGCCCTGTGGGTCGGCGTCATCTCCCAGTTCATCCCCACCATCGGCACCTACATCGCAGGAGCGGTGCCGGTGTTCATCGGCCTGGTGAGCGGTGACCCGATCGATGCGGTGCTGGTGCTGGTCGCCATCCTGATCTACCAGCAGATTGAGAATTATCTGATCTCGCCGAAGATCACCGCCAATACCATGGATCTGCACCCCGCCGTCGCCTTCGGCGCCGCGATCATCGGCGCCAGCCTCCTCGGCGGGCTCGGGGCGCTGCTCGCCCTGCCGGTGGCCGCAGCGATCACCGCCCTCGCCGAGATCTACGGTGTGCACCACGAGTTGATCGAATCCGAGCACTTCGAGAGCCCGGAGCAGTACGAGTCGAGGATGCGAGAGGTGGACGAAGCCAAGACGAGACGAAAGCACGAGCGGTACCGGAGGCTCGGGCTGCGAAGGGACAAGCCGGTCGAGGAGGGCGCCGAGTGACGACGACCACCACCGAGAAGGACCTCGTCGGTTCGTGGCGCCTGGTCGACTGGACGGTGACGGTCGAGGAACGGACGCGTCGGCCGTGGGGCGGCAAGGCCGCCGGCCTGCTCACCTACACCGAGGACGGTCGGATGTGGGCGGCGCTGATGGCGACCGACCGGCCCCACGTGCCGACGAAGACGCTGAGCGCCGCCCCGCCCCATGTTCGGGCCGCCGCGGCCTCGGGGTTCGTGATGTACGCCGGGACCTACACCCTCGAGGGCAACGACGTCATCCACCACGTGGAGATCAGCCTCTACCCCAACTGGGTCGGGACGGGTGAGCGGCGGCACGTCGACTGGATCGAGACCGACACCGGCTACGACCTGATCCTGAGCACTCCGCCGACGGAGACCGACGGGGGCCGGATCGCCGTGCAGGTCTTGCAGTGGACGCGGATCGCCGAGGGGGAGACTCCATGAAGACGCTGGAGGATTGGCAGGACGCAGCAGCCAAGGTCGAGCCGCGGACGCGGGCGTTCATCGACGGCGAACCGGCCGAATCGGACGCCAGCTATCCGAACCTCAATCCGGCAACGGGCGACGTGATCGCCGACGTCGCCTCCGGCGACGAGGCCGACATCGACCGGGCGGTGGCATCGGCCCGCGTCGCCTTCGAGGACGGCCGCTGGTCGGACCTCAGCCCGAAGCAGCGCGGCAGGGCTCTGATCCGGCTGGCCGACCTCATTGTCGACCACGCCGAGGAGCTCCAGCTGCTCGAGACCCTGGACATCGGCAAGCCGATCCGGTACAGCAACGCCGTCGACGTCACCCAGGCAGAGACCACCTACCGCTGGTACGGGGAGGCCGCCGACAAGCTCTACGACGAGATCGCACCGACGGGCAAGGACGCCCTCGGGTTGATCACCAGGGAGCCGGTCGGGGTGGTCGGGGCGGTGACACCCTGGAACTTCCCGCTGATGATCAACGCCTGTAAGCTGGCTCCGGCGCTCATGGCAGGCAACTCGGTAGTGCTCAAGCCTGCCGAGCAATCACCGCTCACCGCCCTGCGCGTCGCCGAGCTCGCCGTCGAGGCCGGCATCCCCGACGGCGTCCTCAACGTGGTCCCGGGGTTCGGCGAGACCGCGGGCAAGGCGCTCGGTCTGCACCCGGACGTCGACGCCATCGCCTTCACCGGCTCGACCGGGGTGGCGAGGCACTTCCTCCGGTATGCGGCGGACTCGAATATGAAGCGGGTGTCTGCCGAGACCGGCGGCAAGACCCCCAACGTGATCTTCGCCGATGCCCCCGATGCCCGGTATGCGCTGAACGCCGTCGGGTTCTCCATCTTCTGGAACACCGGGGAGTCCTGCATCGCCGGTTCGCGGCTGCTGGTCGACCGGGGCGCCTACGACGAGATCGTCGACAGCGTGGCCACGATCGCCGAGTCGTGGGGCCCGGGCGATCCCCTCGACCCGGCGACCAAGGCGGGCCCGATCGTCGACGAGAACCAGCTGGCAAGGGTCGAGCACTACATCGGCGTCGGATCGAGCGAAGGCGCCCGTCTGGTCACCGGTGGCAACCGGACGCTGATCGACACCGGTGGCTTCTTCATCGAGCCGACGGTGTTCGCCGACGTCGACAACGCGATGACGATCGCCCGGGAGGAGATCTTCGGCCCGGTGCTCAGCATCATCCCCTTCACCGACGAGGAGGAGGCGGTGCGAATCGCCAACGACACCGCCTACGGGCTGTCGGCGGCGGTGTGGACGTCGGATCTCGCCAGGGCGCATCGGGTGGCGCGGGCGATCCGCGCCGGGACCGTCTGGGTGAACAACTTCGATCAGGCCGACATCACCGCCCCCTTCGGCGGGTTCAAGGCCTCCGGCTTCGGCGGCAAGGACAAGTCGCTCCATGCCCTCGACAAGTACACCAACGTCAAGACGACGTGGATCAACCTGGGCAAGGGCGGCGTCCCTCCGCAGCAATAGTTCGATCGACCCGTCGAATCCGACCCTCCCCCGGCGTCTCTCTGTCTATAGGCCCACGCCAGGAGGACCGATGAGACATCGCACGCTGATCGTGACGGCGGCCGCGCTGGCCTTCGTACTCGCCGGATCGAGCATCGCCTCTGCCGACACGGGGGATGCCGGTGACAGCCCCGAGACCAGGACCGAGCGGGTCACCGACCGACACAGAGACCGGGACCGGCCGACCGACCGGCCGACGGATCGCCCGCACCGGGACGACATCCGACCGATCTGGAAGCGGTGCCTGGACGCGGCGCACAACGACACCGTCGTCGACGACGCGGCCCCGGAGTTCCGGAAGATCTGCCGCCGGCTGTTGTGGCATCGCAACGCCTGGAAGCGGTGCGTGGCCTGGGCGGCCGAGCACCCGGACGTCGACGTCGCGAATCGCCGCGAGCTCTGGCAGCT
>CAZCBO010000145.1:0-7450 GCA_964496825.1 uncultured Acidimicrobiaceae bacterium | reverse complement strand
GCACCCCGGAGAATCGGTAGAGCCTCAGCGACGTCGAGAACCTGCTCATCGACACGCCGACCGGAGACCTGGTTCGTCTGGCCGACGTGGCCGACGTCTCGATCGTCGCCGTGCCGAACATCATCCAGCACGAGGGCCTGTCGCGCAGCATCGACGTCGGCGCCAACCTCGACGGCACCCGCGACCTGGGTTCGGTGGTCAACGAGCTCGAGGATCGGATGGAGGACGAGATCGTCTGGCCGCTCGGCTACCGGGCCGAGCTGCTCGGTGAGTTCGCCGAGCGCCAGGCCGCCGAGGGGCGCCTCATGCTGTGGGCAATCGTCGCCGCCATCGCCGTCTTCCTCTTGCTGCAGGCGTCGTTCAATAGCTGGCGCCTGGCGACGCTGTCGTTCCTCCTGCTGCCCTTTGCACTGGCCGGCGGGATCATCGCCACCTACTACGTCGGGGGCGTGATCTCGCTCGGGTCCCTCGTCGGCTTCTTCACCGTGCTCGGCATCGTGGCGCGGAACAACATCATGCTGATCAGCCACTACCAGCACCTCGAGCAGTTCGAGGGCGAGCCCTTCGGGCCCAACCTCGTGCTGCGTGGTGCCTCCGAGCGCCTGGTGCCGATCCTGATGACCGTCCTCACCACCGGGCTGGCGCTGGTCCCGCTGATCGTGTTCGGCGACATCCCCGGCCAGGAGATCGAGTACCCGATGGCGATCGTGATCCTCGGCGGGCTGATCTCGGCGACGCTACTCAACCTCTTCGTCGTCCCCTCGCTGTATCTGCGTTTCGCCAAACCGACGGGCGCCGGTGTCGCCCAACTCCAGGAGGCACGATGAAAGTCGCCCGGCTCTCGACGGTCCTGCTGATCCTGGCGCTGGCCGCCGCTGCCTGCGCGGAACCGGCCGACACGGGAACCTCCTCGCCCCCGTCAACGGCGGCCTCGCCGAGCCCGACGGTTCTGGCGCCCAGCGTCTCGACCACCGTGTCCGAGGGCGAGGACGGAGAAGAGAACGGCGAACCCGAGCCGGGAGTGTACGAAGAGTTCGACCGAGCCGACTTCGATGCCACCTCGATCGACATCGACAACCCCTACCTACCGTTGCAGCCGGGGACGATGCTGGTCTACGACGGGTCGATCGCCGGTGACGAAGAGGGCGAGCGCATCCCCCACCAGATCGTCTCCGTCGTCACCGACCTGGTGAAGCAAATCGACGGGGTCTGGTCGGTGGTCGTATGGGAGCGCGATATCACCGACGGCGAGCTCGTCGAGGCCGAGATCGCCTTCTTCGCCCAGGACCGGGCGGGAAACGTGTGGCGGATGGGCGAGTATCCCGAGGAGTACGAGAACGGCGTGCTGCTCGAAGCACCAGCCTGGCTCTCGGGCCTGGAGGATGCCGTGGCGGGGATCGCCATGCCTGCGGTCCCGCTGATCGGGACGCCGAGCTACTCCCAGGGCTGGGGGCCCGAGGTCGACTTCATCGACCGCGGGAGGGTGGACGCCGTCGACCTCGACGACTGTGTGTTCACCGGGTGCTACACGAGCGTGGTGCGGATCGAGGAGTTCAACGTCGACGAGCCGGGGGCGGTCCAGCTCAAATACTTCGCCCCCGAGATCGGCAACATCCGCGTCGATTGGGCCGGCATCGACGAGACGATGGAGATCCTCGAGCTGATCGAGATCGGCCTGCTCTCCGATGCTGAGCTGGCCGAGGCTCGCGCCGAGGCCCTGGCGATGGAGACGAAGGCCTACGCGACGAGCCAGGCGCTGTACGGGAAGACGCTCCCGGCGGAGCGCCGCGAGGAGCCGGCGGGATGAGCGTGGGCCCTCACCTGGATCGGCGAGGGCCCAGCGACCGTTACGAGGGGATGTCTGCGGTGAGCTTGCTCCGCATCTCGGAAGCGATCGGCACCCTGCGGGCCTTGGCCTCCTCGCGAACCGGGATCGTCACGGTCAGCACCCCGTTGTCGTAGGTGGCCTCGACGCCCTCGGAAGCGAGGCGCTTGCCGAGGCGTACCTCTCGGCTGTGGGTGCCGGTGGGGCGCTCGCGCAACAGCCAGGTACAGTCCTCGACCTCCTCGACTCCGGACCGCTCGGCGGTCACGGTGAGCACGTCGTTCTCCACGGTGACGTCGACGTGGTCGGGATCGACCCCGGGCAGATCGAAGCGCAGGGTGTAGATATCGTCCTTCAGGAAGGCGTCCATCGGCATGATCCCCGGCGTGAACCCCCGCCAGCGACCGCCAGAGGACTCCATCAGCCGATCCATCTCCTCGAACGGATCACGGAAACGCAGCATGCCAGTTCCTCCTTTAGCCGCGTCGCTCGTCAGAACCCAAACAGGGCAGCGGCCTCCCTAGCTCATCTATAGATAATCTAAGTCTATCTCGCTCAGGATCAAGCCGTCAAGTGTCCAGATCGAGGACGCTGAGGATGTTCGAGTAGTCGTCGGTCCAGTCCGGGCCCGAGGCCGGCAGCGGCTCCCAGCGCGCGTCACCGAACACCTCGGAGAATCGGGTGGGCGACGGCGTGACACCGATCCAGGTCGCGGCCAGGGCGTGTTCCAGCTGCTCCGCCGTCGTCGGCGAGAAACGTTGAGCGGCCGCAAGCGCTCCAAGCTCGTACGCCGCCCTCCCGACGACCGGCGTCAGATCGAAGTACCGGTTGGACACGTGCATCATCAGCAGTCCGCCCGGTGCGAGCCGGCTCAGATAGAGGGCGACAGCCTCACGTGTCATCAGGTGCACCGGAATGGCATCGGAGCTGAACGCATCGATCACCAGGACATCGAATCGGTCGGTTTCCTCGGCGAGGCCGATCCGACCGTCGACAACCTCGATGTCGACGTCTGCCCGGCTGTCCGCAACGAACGTGAAGAGGTCGGAGGTCGCGATGTCGACGACGAGCGGGTCGATCTCGTAGAACGTGTAGTGGTCACCCGGTCCTCCGTAGGCGGCAAGAGCTCCGGCACCCAGACCAACGACGCCCACTCGAGCCGGCGACGCGATCTCGCTCAGGACCTGGCCGATCGGGCCGGCGTCGTGGTAGTAGCTGGTCGGTCGCAGCGGATCATCGAGCAGCTGTGTGCCGTGTTCAGTGGTTCCCGACACGATCGTGCGCACCCCGTCCTCTTCTTTCACCGTGTAGACCCCGAAGAACGATCGATCCTGGAACACCTCCCACGGCGACGGGATCGTCGGGATCGCGATCACCACCGCCAACACCCCGGCCACGATCAACCACGAGGCGGTGGAGACGTGGGATTGGGTCGTCGGGATCGCAATCACCAGCGCGAGGCCGATGGCGATCGGGTACTCCAGGGTGGTGTCGAAGAGCACCGGTGCGATGAGCGCACCGAAGACGCCACCGAGCGCACCGCCGACTGAGATGACCATGTAGAACTCGGTGAGACGCGACGGCTCCGGGCGGTCGGACGCCAGCTTCGAATGGGCGAGCAGCGCCACAACGAAGAACCAGGCGAGATGAACCACCACGATCGGGAGGAACCAGCTCTCCGGCGCAACCACCAGGGCGGCCAGACCTGCGGCGCCGACCCACACGGCGACCCGGACCATGGTGTCGCGACGCGTCGAGTCCCTGCCGAAGGCGATGACGAACGTTGCCAGGTAGAGGAGCAGCGGGACGATCCACAGCAGGGGGAACGAGGCGATATCGGTGGCGATGTGGCGGGTGACGCCGAGCATCAGCGCAGCCGGCACGAAGGCCCATGCCAGCCAGCGGAGCTTACTGCCGATCGCCAGCGGTTCTCGGGATGCCTCGACGGTGAGCGTGTCGGCCGGGGGTGCTCGGAGCACCGCGATCGCGCAACCGGCGCTGCACAGCAAGAAGACGACGTAGCCGGCCGCCCACAGCCAGGCTTGATTGCGCAGCGACAACCACGGCTCGATCAAGAACGGGTAGGCCAGCAGGGCCGCCACTGCCCCCACGTTGCCGGCCGCGTAGAGAAAATAGGGGTCGTGGGCCTGACGGTGGCCGGTCGCCGAGAACCAATACTGGAGCGTCGGGCTCGACGTCGCCAACGCCAGGAAGGGCAGCCCGACCATCATCGCCAGCGCGAGCAGAACCCACAGAGCCGCAGACCCGTCGGCGGGGAGCCGCCAGTCATCCGGAAGCGAGATCGGGAGCACGAGGAGCGGCACCGCCAAGAGCAGCAGCTGGGCGTAAGGGTGCCGTCGGATCCCAATGCGCCTCGTCGAGACATGGGCGAGCACATAGCCGAGCAACAGCGCGGTCATGAAGAACACCAACGCCGTGTTCCACAACGAGGCGCTTCCGCCCGCCACGGGCAGCAGAAACCGCCCAACCATCGGCTGCACGAGAAACAGCAGCCACGCACCAAGGAACGAGGTGACGACGAACCCCCCCGCCAGCACCGTATGGCGCTGACCCGATGCCAGCCTCGTCGGTGTTGCTGCCACACCTCCCCCTGCCGCTCCGGCCCCACGGAGCGTGGCGACGATCCTACTCCGCGTGACGACGGTTCGACCTAGCTGTACCCGCGAAACCCCTCGGGGTAGGCGGGGAAAGCCTCGATCAGCGTGTCGACGTCCTTCTGGATCGCCGCCACCGCGGGTGGGTCCTCGCGAGAGACGAGAAGGCCGACGACGGCACGGCCGAGGGTCTCCATCTCGGCTTCCTTCATCCCGCAGGTCGTGACCGCCGGGGTCCCGATCCGCAGCCCCGAGGTGATGAAGGGCGAGCGGGGGTCGAAGGGAATCGTGTTGCGGTTGAGCGTGATGCCGTGCTCGTCGAGGAACACCGAGGCCTCCTTACCGGTCAGCTCCTCGTCGAGGCTGCGCAGGTCGATGAGCATCATGTGGTTGTCGGTCCCGCCCGAGACCAGGCGCGCCCCCTCGGCGACCAAGGTATCGGCGAGGGCCCGGGCGTTGCTCACCACCTGGGCCGCGTAGTCGGCGAACTCCGGCTGCATCGCACGCTCGAACGCCAGCGCCTTCCCCGCGATCTGGTGGTTGATCGCCCCGCCCTGGGTGTACGGGAATACCTTCTTGTCGATCTCCGTCGCATATTCCTCGCTGGAGAGGATCAACCCGCCGCGCGGTCCGCGCAGCGACTTGTGGGTGGTGGCGGTGACGATGTCGGCATGGGGCACCGGGCTCGGGTGCGCTCCCCCGGCGACGAGGCCGGTGATGTGGGCCATGTCGACGAGGTAGACCGCACCGACCTCGTCGGCGATCTCGCGGAACCCGGCCCAGTCGGGGATCCGGGTGTACGAGGAGTATCCGACGATGATCAGCTTGGGGCGACGTTCGATGGCGAGCCGCCGCACCTCGTCCATGTCGATGCGTTCCGTCTCGGGATCGACCCCATAGGCGACGATGTCGAACATCGAACCCGAGAAGTTGACCGGCGACCCGTGGGTCAAATGGCCGCCCTGGTCGAGGCGCATCCCCAGGATCGTGTCGCCCGGCTCGATCACGGCGAGGTAGGCGGCCATGTTCGCCTGCGAACCCGAGTGGGGCTGGACGTTGGCGTGCTCCGCGCCGAAGAGCGCCTTGGCCCGGTCGATCGCCAGCTGCTCGATCTCGTCGATGACCTCGCAGCCCTCGTAGTAGCGGCGGCCGGGGTAGCCCTCCGAGTACTTGTTGGCGAGCACCGAGCCCGCGGCCTCCATCATCGCCTGATCGACGATGTTCTCCGAGGCGATCAGCTGGATGTGTGTGCTCTGCCGCTCGGCATCAGCGGCGATGAGGGCGGCCAGGACCGGGTCGGCCTCGGAGAGCGATCTGCCGTCGGTCACGGGCTGATTGGTCCGTCGCGGAGTACCCACTCGGCAGGCTGGGTGAGGTCGAGGATCGTCGAGGCCGAGTCGCCCAACGCCTCCCCGGGCAGGTAGACGGCGATGTCCGGGCCGAGCAACTCCTGGGCGGCTTGATCGTCGTGGACGGCGGACTGGCCGCTCACGTTGGCGCTGGTCACGGCCAGCGGTCCGCAAGCGAACAGGAGCTCGCGGGTGGCGGGGTGATCGGGGCACCGGAGCCCGATCGTCTTGCGTCCCCGGTCACCGAGCCAGTCCGGGCACGTAGCCAGCCTCGGCAGAACGAGCGTCAAGGCGCCGGGCCAGTGCTTCTCGGCCAGCTCGATCGCCCGGTCGCTGAACGCAGCGAGGGTCTGAGCCTGTTCGAGGTCGGCGACGAGGATCGCAAGGGGCTTGACCCCAGGACGGCCCTTGACCTCGAAGATCCGGGCGAGCGCGTCCTCGTTGAACGGGTCGGCAGCGATGCCGTACAGGGTGTCGGTCGGCACACCGACGAGGAGTCCGGCGCGGATGGCGACGGTGGCCCTGCCGAGGATCTCGCTGTCCATCCCCAACAAGCTAGTCGGGAGTCTTCGAATGCGGGTCGCGAACGGCCACGATGAACCGGTCCTTGCCGCTGAGGTCACGCTCGACCCTGCCCCCCAGATCCGAGAAGAGCTGCGCCGCCTCCTCGCCGTGGAACTCCGAGATCTCACAGGCGATGACGCCACCCGGCCTCAGCCAGCGCGGCGCCTCGGCCGCGATCGCCGCCAGCACCTCGTCACCGCGAGGGCCGGCGACGAGGGCCATCCTCGGCTCGTGGTCGCGGACCTCCACCGGCAGCGTCTCGAACTCCTCCTCCGTCACATAGGGAGGGTTGGCGACGATGAGGTCGACCCGACCGTGGAGGTGGTCCGGCATCGGACTGAACAGATCACCCTCGAGGACGGTCACATCCAGGGTGCAATCACGGGCATTCGACTGGGCCAGCGCGACGGCGTCGGCTGATCGGTCCGTGGCGTAGACCGCCGCATCGGGGAACGTGTGCTTGAGCGCCAGCGCCAGGTTCCCCGACCCGGTGCACAGATCGAGGATGACCTTCGGCTCGCCGACCGCAGCGACGGAAATCTCGAAGAGCTGCTCGGTCTCTGGCCGCGGAATCAGCGCCCGACGATCGACCGAAACCTCGATCGGGCCGAAGGGAATCCTCCCCTCGAGGTACTGGAGGGGCTCTCCGTCGCGCCGCCTCACCACGAGTGAATCGAACGTCGCCCGGGCGTCGTCATCGACCTCGATGCCGAGCAGGAGATCGGTTCTCGATCGGCCCGTCGCCGTGGCGAGCAGCCGCTCCGCCTCGTGCCGGGGGAGGTTGGTCACGCGATCGAGGAGGTCAGCGGAGTTCATCGCCGAGGTCCTCGTCGAACCGTGGGCTGGGGACGGCGCCTGGCGCGGCTGCGAACCCAGGGCTCGGGACCGCGCCTGGCGCGGCTGCGAGCCCAGGGTTGGGGATCGCGTTCACTCCCCTGCCAGGGCGCGGGCCGCCTCGTCGGCGACGAGGGCGTCGTGGAGCGGGGCGAGGTCGCCGTCGAGGACCTGGGGCAGGGTGTGGATCGTCAGGCCGACCCGGTGATCGGTGACCCGGTTCTCCTTGAAGTTGTAGGTGCGGATCTTCTCGGCCCGCTCCC
>CAZCBO010000144.1:0-7517 GCA_964496825.1 uncultured Acidimicrobiaceae bacterium | reverse complement strand
GCCCCCGCCAGGATTCGAACCTGGGACACCCGGTTTAGGAAACCGGTGCTCTATCCCCTGAGCTACGAGGGCCATCGCGCTCGCCTGTTGGGTCTGAGGGTAGTGAGGGAATCTCCCCACGCACCGGCGCCCGAAACCGTTTGACGGGACCACTGTGGGCGCCGTAACTTCCCCCGCCGCGACACCCGTGTGGGGGGATGGGCGTCGGTTCGGCAACCGAAGGGAGACACGGGAATGACGGAGCGGACCGCGCACTCGACGACTCAGGTGCTCGGCCTCGGGCTGATCAGCGCAGCATTGCTGGTCGTCGTGGCCGTGATCCTGATCATGCTGGGCGGCGAGGACATCGCCCTCTTCGCCGTGCTCGCCGCGGTGGGGGTCGTCGTTACGCTCGTGGTGTGGCGATACGACCGCCTGTGGGCGCGCATCGTCGGCCTGGTGGCCACGGTCGTCCTGGCCCTGGGAGCGTTCTTCCTCGCCTTCGGCTTGTTTCAACCCTTCAGCCCGCTCGAGTTCATCGTCGGACTCGCCTTCGTGCTAGGCGTGCTCCTCGCCCTCTACGGGGGCATCGCGACCCTCGTCGCAGGCAGGAGAGGCTCGATGGGCCCAACCCGGGGCGAGGGTTGGATCCGCACGGCGGTGGTGGCGATCATGGGCGTCGGGGTGGTGATCTCGATCGCCGGCTTCCTCGCGACCAGAACCACGGTCAGCGCGGCAGAGGCAGCAGCAGCAACCCCGCTCGAGATGGTCAAGTTCGAATTCGAGCCGGAGACAACGGCGGTCTCGGCTGGGGGATCGCTGTATGTGACCAACACGGACGCCTTTGCGCACGACTTCACGCTGGAGGACCTCGACATCTACGTCCACATCGGGCCGGGCAGCGAGGCCATCGTCGACCTCTCGACGGCGCCGCCCGGAACCTACGACTACCACTGCTCGCTCCACTCCGACGGCACGACCGGGATGCGCGGCACCCTCACGATCGAGGGGTAGCGAGGAACGCGAAACCGGAGCGCTTCAGCGGTGAGGTCCGAAATGCCGAAGGAGTGATATGCCCGCGACCGCCCGCGCCTCGAAGACCCGCACCGCGCTCCTCGCCGCGATCATCGCCATCTGGGGCATCACGTTCGCCGCCGTGGGGATCGGATCGGATGGCGTGACCGCGCTCTGCATCGGCGGCGAGGCTCCGCCTCCGGTCGCCGGCTACACCTGGGCGCAGGACCACACCAACGACTGCGCCTGGACCCTCTACAGCGGGAGCGTGTTCCTGCGCAACGAAGCTCCCGACTCGGCGTACACCGCGCAGGGTCTCACCCCGCCGGAGCGGGCGCCGATCCTCCACGATTGGCAGATGATCATGATCCTCATCGCCACCGGCGTCACCGCATCGCTCGGTCTGTGGCGTGCCCGGCTGGGCGACCGGGAAGCGGACACCGTCGCCATGGTCGCGGCCTCCGCCGACGCTTCCTGACCTACGCGTCGACGGTTCCGACCCACACCATCGAGGCCGACGACGGGAGCTGGGCGTCGTAGGCACGGCCGTAGATGAGAATCCGTTCCTCGTCGACCACCGTTGCCGGCGGCCAGGGAACCCGCACGTCCCAGCCGGCGGGGCCCGGGACCTTCTCGAGGAGCCCCCATGCGATCCCGTCTGAGGACACCCACACCGCACCGGTTCCGCTCCAGGACCCGACCGCTACCCAGCCGAGCCCGCCGGCGTCGAGGATCTCCGGTGTGACGACGACATCACCCGATGCCGATCCCCACGCCGCCGAGATCGGCGCGATCGATACCCACTCCTTCCCGTCGGTCGACGTCCACGCCTGGCCCCCGCTGCCGGGGGTGGCGACGGCGACGAACCGACCCTCGTGCTCGATCGCCGCGGCGATCGTCGAAGCCGGCATCACCACCCCCGTGTCGCTGCGCCAGACATCGATGGTGTCGAATCGAATCAGGAAGTTTGGCCAGCGCTCGGTGGCGGCGGGCCGGTAGTCGAACCCCGTGGTCGTTTGAGACCACGTACCGCCGCGGCGGCTGACGAAGACCGGTGTGCCGTCCGAGAGGTAACCGGCGTCGAGCTCGCCTCCCCGGGTGAGCGTGCCGACGGGGATGCTCATCGGGAACTCCTTCCACGTTCCGCGCTCCCAGACGAACGCCCTCAGCGCGTCCGTCCTCGGGGTGCCGCTCTCGCTGAAGGGGCGGCCGAGGACGATCAACCGGTCATCATGGACGACGAGCAGCTGGGCCGTGAAGGGCTCTTGCGCTCCGGGCTGGGCTGCGAGCGGTGTCCACTCGACACCGTCGGGCGAGGTCGCCACCAGCCCGGGCGTGGCAAGGGCCCGGTACTCGGGACGATGTGCCAGCGACTCGTAGAGCAGGGCGACGTAGCCGTCGCCGTAGGTACCGACGTGGGTGACCATGAAGTCGAGGTCGTACATCTGCCAGGTCATGCGGCCGAGGCGGCTCAGCGTGCTGATCGGCTCCCTCCCCGGTGGCGGCTCGGGTTCGACGACGGTCGTCGTCGTTACCGGTGCCACGGTGGTCGTCGGCTGTGAGGGCGGCGGGGCGGGGGGTTCCTGCTCCTCGGTTGCGGCACCGGCTCCCGAGCAGGCGGCGGCGAGAAGACCGAGGGCGGCGAGCGCGACGACGACCCGCGACATCCGATACACCCTACGCCACGGCCGAGACCACCGAGACGGGGCCCCGGTCTGCCAAGATGCGACCGTGGGTTCAGTCGCCATCCAGGACACCTATCCGGAGCCCGCGGCCCACTGCTACGGCTGCGGGCGGCTCAACGAGGTCGGCCATCAGATCAAGACGCGGGCCGAGGGCGACACCACCGTGACCGAGTTCACCCCTGCTCCGTTCCACACTGCCTTTATCGACTCCACGTACGGTGGATTGATCGCGTCCGTGATCGATTGTCACTCGACCGGCTCGGCGGCGATCTTCGCCATGCAGGCCGAGGGGATCGAGGTGGGGAGCGAGCCGTCGCCGCGGTTCGTGACCGTCCACCTCGAGGTCGACTACGCCGCCCCGACCCCGCTCATCACGTTCCGCGTCGTCGGCCGCGCCGTCGAGGTCAAGGAGCGGAAGGTCGTGGTCGCCAGCGAGCTGTCGGTGGACGGGGAGGTGACCGCCACCGGGTCGGCCGTGCTCGTGCGGCTCCGCGATCCGGAGTGATTTTGAGCGCCGGGTCAACTTTGGACGGTATGATCAGCTACGCTGAACGGCGCAATCGGTTGCAGAGGGGGACTTAGACCCGAACCCCGACAAGGTGTCGGTGTCGCTATCGGGAACCGGCGATACGCTTCCTTGTCGGCACAAGAAATCCGTCGGACCCAGGGACTCCACTCCTCCCTTTCTCCTCCTCCGACGGAGCGCGGGCGAGCAGGTGGTGGAGTACTCGCCCGGGAGCGACCGCCCCGCACGGTGTCCCCCCTTCCGTGCGGGGCGGTTTCGTGACTTCCGGCCCACTCCACTTCGGGCCGCTCGACGCCGATACATCAGGATTCGGTAAACCTCGACGCGCTCCCGGGCGTGTAACTAGTGACACAGATGACCGCACAGCCCAGATCCCGGACGGCCAGCAGGGACCTGAGCACTGGACAGGAGCCGGTGCCAATCCGAGCTGTGGTCTCGTTCGAGCAGTTCTACGAACGGGAGCTGCGGTCGGTCATCGGCCTGGCCTATGCCCTCTCGGGCAGCCGGTCGGCGGCTGAGGATCTGGCACAGGATGCCTTTGTGGCTGCGCACCGGAATTGGGAGAAGATCTCGCAGTACGACAGACCGGAAGCATGGGTCAGGCGAGTGGTCGCCAACCTTTCGGTGTCGCGCTTTCGCAAGAGCGTGAGGGAGGCCAAGGCGCTGGCGCGGCTCAACCGTCAGCAGCATGTCCTCGCCGAGCTGCCGGCCGAGGCCGACGAATTCTGGGGGGCGGTTCGTTCTCTCCCCAAGCGGCAGGCCCAGGCGCTTGCCCTCCACTACCTCGAGGATCGACCGGTCGCCGAGATCGCTGAGATCCTCGAGTGCAGCCCCAGCACCGTGAAGGTCCATCTGCACAAGGGAAGGGCCGGGCTCGCCCTGCGGCTCGGCCTCAAGAGGGAGGCAGCATCATGACCATGCTCGACGATCGGGCCAGGGCCGCCGTCGAAGCGATCCAGCGCAGCGTCGCCGAACACCCGATCGCAACCGGAACCAGCAGGTCCGGGTTCGCCGCTGCCAGGCGCCGTCACGCGCTCTGGGCCGGAGCGGGATGGGCGCTGGCGGGCAGCGCCGCGGCCGCCGCGGTGGTGGGCGCCGCGATCTTCGCCCCTGCCCCGGAGCCCGACGTGGCGACGACGATCACCGAACCGACGACCGTCACCACGGAGGCTCCGCCGACCGAGACCACCGTGGCCCCGGCCCCGGAACCCGAGGTGTCGCCTCCGCCGTTGACCGAACCTCCCGTCACGACCGAGGCCACGACGACCACCCTGGCGCCGACAACGACCCTCGACACCACGGCCCCCGAGCTCGCCATCACCTCACCGGCGGACGGGGCGCACTTCGAGGAGAAGGTGGTGACGTTCTCCGGAACCACCGAACCCGGAGCCACCGTCATCGCAGGGGGGAAGTGGGAGGCCGCGGTGACGGCCGAGGGCCACTGGTCGATCAACCTGGTGCTATCCCCTGGGGCCAACGGCGCCGGCTTCCGTGCGATCGACGCCGCCGGGAACGAGACGACGGCCCGTATCACCGTGCATCTCGACCTCTCGGAGGAGGAGCCGCCCCCGAAGGAGGAGCCGCCGCCGGGTGTCGAGTTCTCGGCGTTTGCCACCTACGGATCGTGCGAGCTCGATCCTCCCTACGACGTGTACCACGGCACCGCCGACCCCGGCACCACGGTGACGATCACCTCGGAGTACGGCTCGGGTTCGGCCACCGCCAACACCGCAGGGAACTGGGAGAAGCAGGTGTTCTTCCCCGAGGCCCCGTACGGGGTGGTCTTCGCCGTCACCGTCAAGGACCACACCGGCAAGAAGCAGGTCTTCGAGTTCGTCTCCTGGTCCGGCGGGGTCTAGCCACGCCCGCGAGCCCAGGGCTCGCAGGCGCATATATGACCCTGCCAGCCCACAGAGTCGGGGTCAGGCGCTTCGGCCCCTCCCGAGGGGCCCACACGTTCGCCGGGTAGGCTCCACCGGTGCCGACCACTCACCTCGTCGACGCCAATGGCATCGAGCTCGCCGTCACCGAGCAGGGCGACGGCCCGCCCATCGTCCTCCTCCACGGCTTCCCCGAGCTCGGCTACTCGTGGCGCCGCCAGGTCCCGGCGCTCGCCGACGACGGGTTCCGGGCGATCGCCTTCGACCAGCGCGGCTACGGCGGGTCGTCAAAGCCCGAAGCGATCGAGGCCTACGCGCTCACGACGCTCGTCGACGACGTCATCTGCCTCCTCGATGCCCTCGACCTCGAGGACGCGACGCTGGTCGGCCACGACTGGGGGAGCATCGTTACGTGGAGCACGGCGCTGATACACCCGGACCGCGTGTCACGGGTGGCGAGCCTCAACGTTCCCTACCGGGGCTGGTGTGCCGGGTTCCCCTCCACCGAGTACATGCAGCAGGACGACGCCCTCCGGGAGCGCTTCTCCTACGTCCTCTACTTCCAGGAGCCGGGCCGCGCCGAGCAGGCGTTCGAACACGATCCGGCGCGCTGGCTGCGGCGGACGTACCTCGGCATCACCGCCAACACCGAGTTCATGACCGATGAGGAGTTCACCGTCTACCTCGATGCCTTCACCGACGGCGGCATCGCCGGCCCCATCAACTGGTACCGGAACATCGACGCCAACCTCCAGGCGACCGTGCACCTCAAGGACGCCCCGATCAGCCAGCCGACGCTGATGGTCACCACCGACTACGACCCGATCCTGCCCGCCAGCCTTGCCGCGGGGATGGAGCGGTGGGTGCCCGACCTCCGGGTCGAGCACGTCGAAGGCAGCGGCCATTGGACCCAGCAGGAGCAGCCGGATCGCATCAACGAGCTCCTCATCGACTTCCTCACCGAAACGCGCTGAGACCCCTGATACGCTGCGCTCATGGAAGAAGAACGCATCGCGGTATTCATCGACTACGAGAACCTCGCCATCGGTGCCAGGGAGGACCTCAGCGTCGAGTTCCAGTTCAAGCCGATCGCCGACGCCCTCGCCGAGCGGGGTCGGGTCGTGGTTCGCCGCGCCTACGCCGACTGGACCTCGTTCGAGAAGGATCGGCGCATGCTGACGCTCAATCAGGTCGAGCTGATCGAGATCCCGCAACGCAAGGGCACGGTCCGCAAGAACGCCGCCGACATCAAGATGGCCGTCGACGCCGTGGAGCTCGCCTTCGAGCGCGAGTACGTCACCGCCTTTGCGATCTGCACCGGGGATTCCGATTTCACCCCGCTGGTCCACAAACTCCGCGAGCTCAACCGGACCGTGATCGGGATCGGGCTGAGGGCTTCGACCTCCGCCCTGCTCCCTGCGGCCTGTGACGAGTTCCTGTTCTACGAGAACCTGGCAGGGGTCGACGCCCCAGACCGGATGCGAGCTGCGCCGGAAGAGGAGCCGGCACTGCCCAGCGAGGCCCTGGATGTCGAGGCGGTGATCGTTCCCACGCTCACGGGGTTGCTCCGCGCCGGAAACGGTTCGGTGCGGGCATCCAACGTGAAACGCGCCCTGCTGCGCAAGGATCCGACGTTCACCGAAGGCGACTACGGGTTCCGCGGGTTCCGTGAGCTGCTTCACCACCTCGAGGAAAAGGGCGTGGTCGAGCTCGACGACAGCGGCCAGGTCGGCGATCCCGTCGTCACCTTTCCCGAAGAGCGGAGGGGAGAGGACGCCGTCTTCGATCTGCTCCGCGACGTGGTTGCCGAACTGGAGAAGGATGGCGAGGTCCATCTGTCCGGACTCAAGGACGAGATGCGCAAACGCGACCAGGACTTCTCGGAGAAGCGGTACGGGTACTCGAGCTTCCTCCAATTCGTCAAGGCAGCCGAGGCCAGGGGACTCATCGGCTACGAGTGGTCAGAGGCGGCCGACGGCTACGTGTTGACGACCCGCTGACCGTTCTTGCGTAGCCTGAGCCCGGATACGGGCTCAGGCTACGCAAGAAGATGAGGATCACGAATCCGGACCGCCTCCTCTTCCCTGAGAGCGGGCTGACCAAGGCCGACGTCGCCGACTACTACGACGCCGTAGCCGATCGGATGCTGCCGCACCTGGTCGATCGCCCGCTCTCCGTCGAGCGCTACCCCAAGGGGATCGACGGCGAGGGCTTCATGCAGAAGAACCGGCCCAGTCACGCCCCGGAGAACATCGGAGCCGTCGAGCTGGAGAAGAAGGACGGCGTCACCGTGCATCCGATCGTCGGCGATCGGGAGGGGCTCGGATTCTTCGCCAATCTCGCCGCGATCACCTATCACGTGCCGACGGTCACGGTCGGCGACGGTTGGCACCCCGATTGGGTCATCTGGGATCTCGACCCACCAGAAGGAGG
>CAZCBO010000143.1:0-7521 GCA_964496825.1 uncultured Acidimicrobiaceae bacterium | reverse complement strand
GCAGCTGGTCCTTGGTCAACTCGCCCGCGAAATCGGGTTTCCGGGCGCGTTTCCACATCGCGGGTGAGCCGAGACGAGACCGCTGCGTCGTTAGCCAGCGGCCCAGCCCGCTACCTCGATCGGCGTCACCACGATCCCGCCGGCGATCACCACCGGATCGGCGTACTGCTGGTAGCGGTCCGAGAGCAGCGACGAGAAGTGCTGCAGGTCGTCGAGCTTCGCCTCGCGTCCTTCGCCGGTGATCCGCACCCACCACAATCGGTCCCAGGCGTCGTCGTAGTCGTCGACGAGGAGGGCGCAACGCGGGTCGAGCCGGATGTTCTCGACCCGCTGCAGTCGGGTCGACGCCTTGGCCTTCACGGTGTCGACCGGAATGAAGATCGTGCGGTCCTCGGCCACGGCGTACACCACCGGGACCAGATCGACGCCCCGGTCGGGATGCACGGTCCCCAGGACCCCGTGGCGGGCGTCGCGCAGTCGGTCCCAGGCGTCGTCGTCGGTGAGTTGCATGGTTCCCATCATCGCGCGTGCGTACGTGGGCGCTGAGCACCCCTTCCAAGCACGTACGACCGGCGCTAGGCCACTTCGGGCAGCTCGGAGAGCTTCCCGTATCGGCTGCGGAAGAGGACGTAGGCGACGAGGCCGGCGGGGATCGGCAGCCAGAACTGGAAGAGCCGGTAGGCCAGGGTGGCGAGCAGGGCGTCGGAGGCCGGGATGCCGGAGATCGTCAGCATGCCGACCAGGCCCACCTCGACGAAGCCGAGGCCCCCAGGGGTGATCGGGATCATGCCGAGCACGGCGGCGCCGGCGAAGGCGAGGAGCACCAGGCTGACCCTCGGGTTGGCCCCCACGGCGAAGAGGGCAGCCACCAGGGTGGCGTAGTCGAGGAGCCAGTTGAGCACGGCGAACCCGAGCGCCTTCCACCATCGCCTTCCCAGGGCGCCGACCACCATGTCGCGGTTCTCGACGAGCCCGGTTTCGGTGAACCTCCACGACCGGTTGAACCGCTTCGCCGCCCAGGCCACCATCGTTTCCGCGAGCCGGCCCAGCAGGTGGAGCGGCCTGTCGAACCGCACCAGCACCACGGTGGCGCTGAACATCGCGAAGAACAGCACGGTCCCGGCGATCGCCACCGGCACCATGCCCTCGGGGATCGGTGCCGAGATGGCGGCGATGATCACCGCCACCGCGGGAAGGGCGAACAGGACCAGGTTGGAGAGCACGCCGACCGCGGCGAGGGCGGCGGCCGCCTGACCCATCGGAACCCCCGACACCGCCAGCATCCTGAAGTAGAAGGCGCCGCCGGCGACGATGCCGCCGGGGATGATCTTGATCGCCGCGTTCGAGGTGAGCTGGGAGGTGGCGGCCACGAACCAGGAGATCCCCGGTGCGGCGGTACGGGTCAGGGCCCAGAGGGCGACGAAAGCCCCCGTCATCAGGCCTCCCATGAGGAAGAACCAGCGCCACTGGACGTCCTCGAGCAGCGGGGCCTGCTCCCACAGCTCGAGGAGCTGGGGCGCGAGCAGGTACAGCGAAATCGCACCTGCCGCCAGGAAGGCGGTCCGCATCAGGATGCGACCCCACGGAATGCCCCGCGCTTGAGTCTCTTTGGCCTGGGTCATGAGCGCGAAATCTCGGTGATCCGAGGCCAACAACCTAGTGATTCCCCCACCGAACCACCGACACATCCGACTTCCTGTCGGGGGGCTGTGGTACCAGGATGATCCGTCACCGATGGAGCGAACCCTCATCCACTACCTGCCGCTGGTGACCACCGGGGTCGCCGCCGCCTTTGCCGTGGTGCTGTTCCGCCACTGGCGGTCCCGGCCCCAGGCGAAGTACCTGGCGTGGTGGACCGCCGGGGTCGTGATGTACGGGCTGGGAACCCTCGCCGAGAGCCTCACCACCGTGTTCGGCTGGAGCGAGCCGGTCTTCCGGATGTGGTACATCACCGGCGCGCTGATGGGCGGGGTGCTGCTCGCCCAGGGCGTCGTCTACTTGCTCGCCTCGCCACGGACCGCCAACACCCTCACCGTGATCCTCGTGTCCTACCTGGCGATCGCCACCGTCGTCGTGCTCATCGCCCCCGTCGACGCCGCCGCCTCCGAGCCGTACCGGCTGTCGGGCGAGGTCTTCGAGTGGGAGTGGGTGCGGCTCCTCACGCCCGTCGTCAACCTCTACGCCGTGTTCTGGCTCGTCGGTGGGGCGATCTGGTCGGCATGGCGCTACTTCCGCACCGACGTCGGGACCGGCCGGCGGGTAGCGGGCAACGTCGCCATCGCCGTCGGTGCGATTCTCCCCGGAATCGGCGGCGCCGCCGCCCGCACCGGCCGTGTCGAGGTACTCTACGTCACCGAGTTGATCGGGCTGCTTCTGATCTGGGCCGGCTACCGCATCATCGTCACCGACCGAGGCCCCTCGATCCACGCCGCCCAGCGGGCCGCGGCCGAGGGGTAGGCCGGGACGACATCAGGGCGTGTCGGCCGAGTCCGGGCTGTCCGGCGAGTCCGAAGAATCATCGGGACTGTCGGCCGAGTCCGGGCTCTGGGGCGAGTCCGTGTTGTCCACGGTCGGCGCCTGGTCGTCGTCGCCGTTCGATTCTTCGGCGAGGACGGTGTCCACCGACTCGGGATCGTCGAAGGGTGAGGAGAGCGAGTCGCCCTCTTCCTCGACCAGATTCGAGATGTCGGCGAGGCTCGGCACCGTGGTCGAGGTCGTCGTGACCTCCTCCAGGCCGACCACGTCGTCGAGCGGGATCTCGTTCTCCTGCTCGCCGTTGGCCGCCAAGGCACCGGCGGCGCCCAGGGCGACGGCAACGGACACCGTTCCGGTCACCACCTTGAATCGGGTTGACAACTCCATGGTCCCTCCTGCCGATCGGTCTATTCGCACTCGTGGACACCCTATGGCGCACCGGGCGTCGTGGGGTTAACCATCGGCAAAGCGTCGGATAAATCTTGAACGTGACTAGTCCCCGGCGGGGCCGTGCGCCGAGTCGATCCAGCGTTCCGCCAGGGCAAGCCGGTGTTCGGTGTTTGCCCTCCAGTTCGCCTCCTGGACCCGGAACGGCCCGGTGGCGAGGGCGAAGACCGAGGCGGCGATCGCCAGCCGCAGCTGTTCCGGATCGACCTCCTGGTCGAAACCGGCGGTCAACTCGGCGCCGTAGCGGCCGAGGTTGCGGCGAGCCCTGGACATCAAACCCAGGGTCGCCAGATGACCCAGGATCGAGCCGTAGTCGTCGCTGCGGAACCCGCTCCCGACCGTGTCGACATCGATGAGCCCGACGATCTCGTCTCCCTTCACGAGGACCTGCGAGGCGTGGAAGTCGCCGTGGATGGGAACCGTCGGTTCGTCGGGTTCGCCGGCGACGGCACCCACCACGGCGTCGAGCCGTGGGGCGAGATCGGCCGGCATCACGGCTTTGAGCAGCTCGGCATGGCGGCCCGCCCGGCTCCTGGCGCTCGCCGCCGGGGAGACTTCGACATCGTCGGGGAGCCGGTCGAGCAGGGTTCGCAGCTGGTGTGCGGTGGGAAGGCGCTTCGTCCCCGACTCCAGCGCCTTGCGCAGCGTTCGGCCGGGCATCGCCTGGATCACCACCAGCCCGAGGTCCTCCGACCAGCCGAGGCTGTGAGGAATCGGGACCGTTCCGGCCATCGCCGCATGGACCCGTTGGAGCTCCCCGACCCGCTCCGGGCGCACCACCTTGACGTAGATGCGAGCCTGGGGGGCGACGACCTCGATCACCGCCCGACGGCCGGGTCGGTAGGCGCGGGTGCGGAGCCGCACGTACTCGACCGACACCCCGAGCTGCTCGAAGACGCCTTGGAGCTGATCCGTGTCCGAGGCCCGGGCGAGGCCGGGCAGGAACGGGTCGTGGGGAAACCGCCACACCGCGATCTCGATGCCGTCGGCGGCGAGCCGTGGTACCTCGTCGGGGACGTCGAGCCCGGCGGCGGCGACGATGACGTCGCTCGTCCTCGCCCCTTCCGCCGTCCCCTCGACCCGGTACTGAACGGTCACCGAGCGTCCGGGCACGTAGCGGACCTGCATGATCTCCGACGACACCAAACGGGTGCCGAGCTCGGTGAGTACCGGAGCGAGCACATCGTCGGACTCGTCCCCGAGCAGGATCGCCAGCTCGGGGACGGCCGGGTCCTGTGGGGGGTCGGTCACACCACGCCGAGCTTCTTGCCGACGGCGGTGAAGGCCTCGGCGCCGGTCTTGAGGTCGGCGTCGGAGTGCGCTGCCGAGATCATCACCCGGATCCGGGCCGCTCCCTTGGCGACGGTGGGGTAGGCGATGGCCTGGGCAAAGACGTTGTGGGCGTCGAGGAGCGTGGCGGAGAACTCCTGGGCGAGGTGCTCGTCGCCGAGCATCACCGGGGTGATCGGCGTCTCACTGAGCCCGAGGTCGAAGCCGGCGGCGGTCATCATCTCCTTGAAGGCCCCGGCGTTGGCCCAGAGGCGGTCGACGAGATCGGTCGAGGCCTCGAGGGTCTCCACCGCGGCGATGCAGGCAGCGACGTCGGGCGGGGTCACCGCCGAGGAGAACAGGAAGGGCCGGCCTCGCTGCCGCAGCCAGTCGATGACCTCTGTGGAACCGGCGACGTAGCCGCCGACGGCGCCGAAGGCCTTCGACATCGTGCCCACCTCTACGTCGACCCGCCCGTGGAGCTCGAAGTGGTCGACGATCCCCCGGCCTCCATGGCCGAGCACGCCCTCGCCGTGGGCGTCGTCGACCATCACCATCGCGGCATGCTCGTCGGCGGCCTCGACGATCCGATCGAGCGGGGCGATGTCGCCGTCCATGGAGAAGACCCCGTCGGTGATGACGAGGATGTTGGCGGCGCCCTCACTGCGGGCCTCGGCGAGGCGGGCGGCGAGGGCGTCGACGTCGCCATGGGGGTAGATCTTGCGACCGGCGCGGGCCAGGCGCACCCCGTCGACGATCGAGGCGTGGTTGAGCTCGTCGGAGATGATCACGTCGCCATCGCCGACCAGGGCCGGGATCACCGCCAGGTTGGCGACGAAGCCCGACTGGAACGACAGGGCCGCCTCGACGCCCTTGAAGCGGGCCAGGGCCGCCTCGAGCTCCTCGTGGATCGTCATCGTGCCGGCGATGGTGCGCACCGCTCCCGGCCCCACCCCGTAGCGGTCGAGCGCCGCCTTGGCTGCGGCAATCAGCCGGTCGTCGTTGGCCAGGCCCAGGTAGTTGTTCGAGCAGAAGTTGAGCACCGGCTCGCCATCGACGGTCAACCACGCCCCCTGCGGGCCCTCGAGGGTGCTGATCGTGTTGTAGAGGCCCTGCTCGCGGAGGGCATCGAGTTCTTCGGCCAGGTATGCGGTCTTGTCGGTCATGTGGTCTCCGTCAGCTCAGCGGTCCATCGGCCAGGGACGGGTCGGGAAACATCACGACCTTGCCGCACTGGCCCGAGGCCATCAGCTCGAACGCCTTCTCGTAGTCGTCGAGGGCGAAGCGGTGCGTCACCACTGGGGCGAGGTCGACGGCGCCGGAGCGAATCAGGCCGCGCATCTCCAACCAGGTTTGGGAGATCCGCCGCCCCACGATCCCGTACACGGTGGCGCCCTTGAAGATGATGTTGTCGTCGAAGTCGAACTCGATCTGCTTGCCGGTGAGACCGAGCATCGCCACCACCCCGCCCGGCTTGAGCAAGGCGAAGCCGGTCTCGATGGCGGCGGGTGCCCCGGACATCTCGAAGAGCACGTCGACGCCCTCCCCCTCGGTTGCGTCCGAGAGCACTGCGGCCACGTCGTCCTGGGTCGGGTTGAGGGCGAGGTCGGCGCCCATCGTCATCGCCAGATCGAGGCGATAGTTGGAGAGGTCGGTGGTGTAGACGGCACGGGCGCCCTTGGCCTTGGCCACGGCGATCGACATCAACCCCACCGGCCCGGAGCCGGTGACGAGCACCTTGCGCCCGGCGACGTCGGTGACCGTGGCGGTGTGGACGGCGTTGCCGAAGTTCTCCTGGAGCGAGGCGATCGACAGCGCCATCTCCGGGGGGTCGGGATACGCGTTCTCGGCGGGGACGACCACGTACTCGGCGAAGGCGCCGTCCCGGTGGACGCCGAGGAGCTCGGTGGCAGGGCAGAGGTGGCCCCGGCCGGTGCGGCACCAGTCGCAGAAGTTGCAGATGACGTGGGACTCCACCGACACGAGCTGGCCGACCTGGGGATCGACGACGTTGGCGCCCCGCTCCCTGACGATGCCGGTGATCTCGTGGCCCATCGTCACCGGGGTCTGGACGTGCTCGGCGGCCCAGGGATCCCAATCGAGGATGTGGAGGTCGGTGCCGCAGATCGAGGTGGCGAGGACCTCGATGAGGACGTCGTCGGACCCGCAGTCGGGAACCGGGATCTCCATCATCTCGAAACCCGGGCCCGGGGACAGCTTGCGCAGGGCTCGCATATGCGGAGAGGTTAGAGGCGTGGGGTGTCGGGAGGTGGCTGCCGGTTCGGCACTCGGATCTCTCGTGGTCCTGGCGGCTGCCTGCTCGTCGGCCGGGCCACTCCCGGTCGAGATCGAGATCGGTTCCACGGCCGAGTCGATCTGTCCGTTCAGCATCGTGGCGAGTGGACCCGCCGTGAACCCCGGCGAGATCTATGGATCCGGCCCCTCATCGGTGTGGTTCAGGTGGTCACCGGGGAGTTGGACTCGGGCTGACCGGCTGGGCTAGCCGTCGACGGCGCCGCTCTCGAGGGGTTTGATCAGGTCGGGGAGGTTGTTCTGCACCTTGTTGACGAGGGTCGAGACGGCGTGCTCGTCGAGGTCGGGGGTCTCGAAGGATCGGAGCAAGGTACGCAGGGTTGACGAGTCCTCGATGGTTGGGTCGAGCCAGGCGTCCCAGACGGCCTCGGGCAGGATCACCGGCATCCGGTCGTGGAGCTTCGCCACCATGTCGTTCGGCTCGCCGGTGATGATCGTGCAGGTGCGGTGCCGCTCCTCGGTTTCGGGGTCCTTCCAGCTCGCCCACAAACCGGCGAGCGCCATCGGCTCCCCGTCGCTGCGATAGATGTAGTGGGGCAGCTTGCCCTTCTCCCGCTTCTCCCATTCGTAGAAGCCGTCGGCGGGAACGATGCAGCGCTTCTCCCGGAACGAATCCAGGAACGCGGCCCGGTCGGCGACGGTCTCCACCCTGGCGTTGATGTGCTTGGCGGCGATCTTGCGGTCCTTCGCCCACCAGGGGACCAGGCCCCACTCGAAGGTCCCGAGCTGGCGCTCGTCGTGGTAGTCGGCGACGGCATAGACGGTGTCGGTGGGCGCCACGTTCCACGAAGCCGGCAGCGGGTCGGTGCGTATCGAATCCACCGAGAAGTACTCGGCGTAGGTCTCGGCGCTCTGGGTCTGGACGAACCGGCCGCACATGATCGGCATGGTACGACCCGTCGAACCGTGGGCCGGCAGCCGCGCCCGGCGCGGTCCCGAGCCCTGGGTTCGCAGCCGCGCCCGGCGCGGTCCCGAGCCCTGGGTTCGCAGCCGCGCCTGGCGCGGTCCCGAGCCCTG
>CAZCBO010000142.1:0-7521 GCA_964496825.1 uncultured Acidimicrobiaceae bacterium | reverse complement strand
CAAGCAGTACGCCAAGTTCTTCGAGATGGACGGCGTCGAGCTGATCGTCACCGACGAGGCCCTGCGGGCCATCGCCCAGCAGGCGATGACGCGAGGGACCGGCGCCCGGGGTCTGCGGGCGATCATGGAGGAAGTGCTGCTCGACACGATGTACGAGCTGCCCTCCCGCTCCGACGTGGCGCGGGTGGTCATCGACGAGCAGGTCGTGCGCGACCGGGTCAACCCGACGCTGGTGCCGATCTCCGACCTCGCCTCCGCCGACCTCCCAGAAGAGCGCTCCGCCTAGGGGGCCTTGACCGCCTCCCCGCCCTTCCACACGTGGGTGACCCGGTCGCGGTCGCCCCAGCCGTCGCTCTCCACCAACGGATCGAAGTCGATGGCGATCACGTCGGCATCGAATCCCGCGCGCAGCTGACCCGACCGGGGACCCTGGGGTCCCAGGGTCTCGGGACCCCGGGCCGTTGCGGCCTCGATCGCCTCGATCGCGCGCAACCCGGCGTCCTGGAGGTGGCGGATCTCCCTGCTGTTGCGGCCGTAGTCGTCGCCGGAGACGAAGATATCGGTGCCCATGGCGATCTTGACACCGGCGGCAACGGCGATCTTCATGGCCTCGGCATGACTCTCGGCGAGGGCGGCGAGCTTCTCGTAGGCGTAGCGAGGGACCGAGTCCTCCATGCCGAGCAGCTGATCGACGACGAACCGGGTCGGGATCAAGATGGCGCCCTGCTCGACCATGACGCGGGCCGCCTCCTCGTCGAGATAGGAGCCGTGCTCGATGGTCTGCACACCGGCCTCGAGCGCCGCCATGATTCCGGCCTTGCCGTGACAGTGTGCGGCGACGAATCGCTCGGCCCGTCCGGCCTCCTCGACGATGGCGGTGAGCTCTTCTGCGGAGAACTGCTGGTGGAGGGGGTGGTCGATCTCGGAGAGCACGCCTCCCGAGGCGCAGATCTTGATCACCTTGGCGTTCTTCCGGAGCTGGAGCCTGACCGCTTTGAGGCATTCGGGCACGCCGTCGCACATCACACCGAAGCCGCCGCCGTCGTGGACCCAGTCGAGCCGGAAGCCGTGGGTATCACCGTGGCCTCCGGTGGTGGAGAGGACGTCACCGGCGCCGTAGATCGTCGGTCCGACGATCGAGCCATCGGCGATGGCCGGTTGCATCAGCACCCCCAGGCCGCCCACTTCCCTGACCGACGTGATGCCGCCTTCGAGGGTGCGTCGGACATCGGCGACGGCCCGGGTCGCCTGGGTGGCGGAGTCACCCTTCGCCCAGATCTCGATGTCGGGGATCCGTTCCCCGATGAAATGGCCGTGGGACTCCCACAACCCGGGGAGGACGGTGGACACGGTCGTGACGTCGGCGTCGGGGGTTGGCGGGGCAGCGGCGGTGGGGCCGGTGTAGGCGATCGTGGAACCGTCGAGGACCACGGTCCCGCCGGCGATGGGCTCACCGCGCCCGGGGATCAGCAGATCGGCGTCGATGCGGATGGTCAATCGAGGTCCTCTCGCTCAGTTGGTGGGGCGCCACCGTAGTGGAGCTACAAGCCGCAAGACGCAAGCTACAAGCTTGGCCTGCGACTTGCCGCTTGCGACCTGTGGCCCCGGTGCCGCGATCTGGTCGTCTCGCTAATTGGGCTTACTTTGAAGAAGATGACTAGCGCGTTTGTGCGACCACGGATTGTGTCTCGACGGCCACCTGCCGTAGCCATATGGTGGCTGTGAGGTTGAAGGTCGCGTGGGGGATCGCCTCACGGCCCCGGCTCGGGTGACGGGTGGGTGCCGTTCAGGCGAATCGGGAACCTTTAGCCAGCAGGGGGAGTGGTGGAGCGGGGTCGGAACCTATACCGGGTTCCGACCCTCGCCTTTGTGGACCGGGTCATGCTGCGCTCCGTCGTCGGCCGTGGGGCAATGCTTGCCTGGCGCCCTGCGCTTTCACTCGGGCGCTGACCACGCGGTCTCGGCGTCCCGGGTTCGGCAGCGATTCGGTCACCCCGGTGGGATCATCGCCGGGTCGAAGTAGCTCTCCTGGCTCCACAGCATCCAGCCCAGACCCATCGCCTCGGCGGCCTCGATGCTCTCCCTGACCTGCTCCGGCGTGTGGGCGAAGGCCTGGAGCCAGGGCCGGATCAGCGCCCCGCCGGTGGCCTTGGGCATGCCGGTGGCCAGGGCGTCGCCGACCACGATCCCGGGGTGGTCGTTGGGCTGGTCGAGGTTGCGCCAGCCGCTGGCGTAGTGGCTGGGGTAGATCATGGGGCTGATCGCATCGGCGGCGCCCGACAGGTCGGTGACCTGCTGTCCGATCCCCTGGTCGTCGCTCGTCGACATGATGATCCCGAAGATGTCGGCCGACACCACGCAGCCTTCCTGGTGGATGGTCTCGGCCGCCTTGGAGATGAAGGCGCCGATCGTGCTCACCCGCAGCTCCTCGCTCAGCGGCTGGGTCCAGGCGATGTTCTCGATGTCGCCGTCGGTGGGGAACCGCACGTAGTCGTACTGGATCTCGTCGAACCCCAGCCGGCAGGCCTCGACCCCGAGGGCGATCGGGTACTCCCACGAGGCCGGATTGGTCAGATCGACCCAAGCCTGGCCGGCGGCGTCGACCCAGATCTCGCCGTCGAGGTCGCGGATCGCGGTCTCCGGGAAGTTGCGGGCGCGCGGTGCGTCCTGGAAGGTGACGATGCGCGTGATCGTGTAGAGGTCCCGCTCCTTGGCCTGGGCCAGGACGTGCGGGGCGTTGTAGGCGATGAGCATCGCCGCCCCAGGCACCGCTGACTCATAGCGGACCGCCCCCTTCTCGTTCTTGGTGTCGAACACCAGGGTGTTGATCACCGAGTCCTCGGCGAGGGCGAGCAATTGAGAGAAGCGTGCGGCGTCGCCGGCGGCGGCGGGGCTGACCCGCAGACCCTTCACCTTGAACGGCTCGAGCACCGCTTCGAGGGTGCGCTGACCCTCCTCGACGGCCACCTCGATGGTCCCGTATCCGGGACGGCCGATCTCGACCACGCCTCCGCTCGAGGCCAGCTCGAAGGCGCCGTCGGCGTCGGTGGTCGCGACCTGGTTCCCGCTCCTGACGAGCACGCCCGGGATTCCGTCGCCCGCGGGATCCGTCACCAGGCCGAAGACCACAATGGGGCTCAGCGCGACCCGGGTCGCCGCCGGCGTCGCGGCTTCGATGGTCTTGATCGCGGTGTGATACCCCGGCGCGGCCGCCTGGATCTCGGTAGGGAGGCGGAGCGAGAGCTCGACGGTGCCATCGGCGCCGGTCACGTGCTCGGCATCGCCCACCGTCACGACCGCTCCGTCCACCGGCTCACCGTTGCCCACGACGGACACGACGACGGTTTCGGAGGGGTTGAGCATCTGGTATCCGAAGAACGCCGTCGATCCCACCGCGACGACGATCACCAGGGTGATGAGGGTGCGCGCCATGCGTGTCAGCCCACCGTCGGCGGTTCGGAAGGTGCGCGACGGGCGCCGGCGGCCCCAAACATGGTCCCCAGGGCGCCGTTTTGCTGTTCTGAGGGGTGGAGACGATCTGTGGACCATGTTCCAGCGTGTGGTCCGTCGCATTGGGGCGATTCTACGGCCGCGACCGCGTTCTCGACAGCCGTGCACGGGCCGGTAGACTTCCCGGCTCTGGAGGTCCAGCTGCGATGACCGAGAGGCATGATGAAGGCAACGTACGAACCGGCTTCGGTCGAGTCGCGCTGGTACACGGCCTGGGAGAACGCCGGCGCCTTTGCGCCTGAGACCAACCCCGACGGCGAGCCGTTCTCCATCGTCATTCCACCGCCGAACGTCACCGGCTCCCTGCATATGGGCCACGTCCATCCAGGACGCCCTCATCCGGAGGAAACGGATGCAGGGCTTCGCCGCCCTCTGGGTCCCTGGGACCGATCACGCCGGGATCGCCACCCAGAACGTCGTCGAGCGCGAGCTGGCCAAGGAGGGCATGACCCGCTACGACCTCGGCAGGGAGGCGTTCGTCGAGCAGGTGTGGGCATGGAAGCGGTCGTCGGGGAATCGCATCACCGAGCAGATGCGCCGAATGGGGTTCTCGCCCGACTGGAACCGCGAGCGGTTCACCATGGACGAGGGCCTGTCGAGCGCCGTCCGCAAGGTCTTCGTCGATCTCTATCACGAAGGCCTGATCTACCGGGGCAAGCGGATCATCAACTGGTGCCCGCGCTGTCACACCGCGATCTCCGACATCGAGGTGGAGCACGAAGAAGAGGCCGGCGAGCTCAGCTACGTCAATTACCCCTTCGTCGAGGGTGACGGGCATATCACCGTCGCCACCACCCGGCTCGAGACCATGCTGGGTGACACCGCGGTCGCGGTCCACCCCGACGACGAGCGGTATCGCGGTGCGGTGGGGCGAACGATCCTGCTCCCGCTGCTCGACCGGGAGATCCCGGTCGTCGCCGACGCCGCCGTCGACAGGGAATTCGGTACCGGGGCGGTGAAGGTGACACCCGCCCACGATCCCCTCGATCACGAGATCGCCCAGCGGCACGATCTCGAGGCCATCGAGGTCATCGACACCGAGGCGAGGATCACCAAGGCGGGTGGGCCCTTCCACGGCCAGGACCGCTTCGAGGCCCGCGAGGCGGTCCGGCATGAGCTGATGAAGCGCGGCTTCCTGGAGAAGGTCGAGGACCACCACCACTCGGTCGGGCACTGCTCGCGCTGCGGCACCGTGGTCGAGCCGCTCCTGTCCGAGCAGTGGTTCGTCAAGGTCGGGCCGCTCACCGGCCCCGCCATCGAGGCGATCACCGAAGGTCGCAGCCGCTTCGTGCCCAAGCGTTGGGAGAACAACTACCTCCGCTGGATGGAGAACCTCAGGGACTGGACGATCAGCCGTCAGCTGTGGTGGGGGCATCAGATCCCGGCGTGGTACTGCGACGAGTGCGGTGAGGTGATCGTGGCGATCGAGGATCCGACCGAGTGCACGGCCTGCGGCTCGGCGAGCCTGCGGCGCGACGAGGACGTCCTCGATACCTGGTTCTCCTCACAGCTGTGGCCGTTCTCCACCATGGGCTGGCCGGAGAAGACCGAGGACCTCGAGACCTACTACCCGACCGACGTGCTCGTGACCGGCTTCGACATCATCACCTTCTGGGTGTCCCGCATGCTGATGTCCGGGATCCACTTCACCGGTGAGGAGCCCTTCAGCGACATCGTGATCCACGGGATGATCCGCACCGCCGACGGACGCAAGATGTCCAAGTCGTTCGGCAACGCCGCCGATCCCCTCGAGGTGGTGGAACGGTACGGCGCCGACCCGCTGCGGCTGGCGCTGCTGCAGAACTCCCCGCCGGGCCACGACGTCCCGTACGACGACTCCTGGGTGGACGCCACCCGGCGCTTCGGCAACAAGCTGTGGAACGCGCTCCGCTTCGCCGTCGAGGTGGTCGGGATCCGCGGCGTGCCTTCGTCGGGTGGCTATCCGGACGACCCCGGTCCCGAGGACGCATGGATTCTCGGCAGGCTCGGTGCGGTGAGCGCCGAGTTCGACCGCCTCTTCGACGAGTACCGCATCGCCGAGGCGTACTCCCTGCTCTACAACTTCGCCTGGTCCGAGGTCTTCGACTGGTACCTCGAGCTGGCGAAGACCCCTCTGCGCGACGAGGAACGGGCAGCAGTGACCAGGGCAACCCTCGGTGTCGTCCTGCGCGACCTGCTCGCGCTGTTCCATCCGGCCATTCCCTACCTCACCGAGGAGCTGTGGAGCGAGCTCGGTGACGGAACCCTGCTCATCACCAACCCGTGGCCGTCCACGCCCCGGGTGGAAGGTCCGGCATCGATGGAGACGCTCCAGGAGCTCATCGTCGGGCTCCGCCGCTTCCGCTCCGAGCACCAGATCAGCCCGAAGACGCCGATCGACGTCACGATCGAGGATCCCGGCGGGGCCATGGAACCGTGGTGGGCGGATCACCTCGCCGCGCTGGCGGCGGTCTCGATCGTGGACGGCCACGGCGATGGGGCCCAGAGCAGGATCGTCGCCGGGCCCGTCCAGGCCTTCGTGGCGCTCGAGGGACTCGTCGACGTCGATGCCGAGCGCGAGCGGCTGGCCAGAGCCGTCGCCGACACCCGCGCCGACCTCGAGCGATCCGGCGCCAAGCTCGCCAATCCCGACTTTCGCGAGCGGGCTCCCGCGGAGGTCGTCGCCTCGGAGGAGTACAAAGCGGACGAGGCACGCGCCCGGCTCGACAAGCTCGAGGCGCAGCTCGCCGAGCTTGGTTGACGCGGTGAGCGACTCCACGACGATCGAGAACCGCGATCAGGCGGTGGCCTTCCTCGACGAGCGGATCGGGATGGGCGTCAAGCCCGGGCTGGAGCGGATCACCGGCCTTCTCGAGTTCATGGGTGACCCGCAGCTGAGCTACTCGGTGATCCATGTCGCCGGCACGAACGGGAAGACCACCGTGACCCGGCTCGTTGCCGACATCCTCGGCGCGCACGGATACCGCACGGGGACGTTCACCTCCCCCCACCTGCACCGGGTCGAGGACCGCTACGGCATCGACGGGGAGACGATCTCCACCGAGGCGCTCGTCGAGGCGGTCGGTGACATCGCGTGGTTCGTGGAGGAGTACGAGCGGCGTGCCGACACGGGGATCACCTACTTCGAGGTGACCGCAGCCCTGGCGATGTCCCTGTTTGCGGCGGCCGCGGTCGACGTGGCGGTCATCGAGGTCGGGCTCGGAGGCCGGCTCGACGCCACCAACGTCGTGGTCTCCGACGTCGCCGTCATCACCGGGATCGCCATCGACCACACCGAGTTCCTGGGCGACACGGTCGGGGAGATCGCCGCCGAGAAGGCCGCCATCGTGGATCCCGACGGCACGGTCGTCACCGGCCCGCTCCCGCCGGGGGCCGAAGGTGCGGTCACGGCCCGGGTGGCCGAGACCAATGCCCGGTGGCTCCGCTACGGGGACGACTTCTCCGTGGAGTCCGAGACGCTCGCCGTCGGCGGCTGGGTCGTCGACATCGAGGGCGTGTACGCCCCGTACAACGACCTGTACCTGCCGCTGCACGGGCGGCACCAGATCGTCAACCTGGCGACGTCGATCGCGGCGTCCGAGGCCTTCGTCGGGCACCATCTCGACGCCGACGCGTTGCGGACGGCGGTGGCGGCGACGAGCCAACCGGGCCGCATCGAGGTCGTCCACCGGCACCCGCTGGTGATCGTCGACGGCGCCCACAACCAGCAGGGGGTCGAAGGGCTCGCCGCTGCCCTGTCCGAAGAGTTCCCCGAGGAGGCATACCAGCTCGGGGTCGGGATCCGCGGGTCGAGGTCGCCTGGGGAAGTGCTGGTTCCGCTCGACGGGCAGATCGCCCACGTGTGGGCCGCCGCGCCGGACGATCCGGCGGCACAGCCACCCGAGGAGGTGGCCGCCGCGGCCGCCGAGGTGCTCGGGTGTGAGGCGACGGCGTTCCCGACGGTGGAGGAGGCCGTCAACGCCGCGATCGAAGCCGCAGGAAAGGACGGCGCCGTCGTCGTCACCGGTTCGC
>CAZCBO010000141.1:0-7542 GCA_964496825.1 uncultured Acidimicrobiaceae bacterium | reverse complement strand
TCGAGCGGACGCTGGGCAGCCCGGTGGCGGTGGTGATCCGCAACACCGAGTGGGAGCGCTGGAGCGAGGAGATGGCTCCGGGCCCGGGTGCGTCCACCCGTCCGATGACCACACCGAGACCGGGCCATGCCGACCTCGCCGGTATGGTGAAGTACGGCACCCACGACGCCCGCGACATCCTGGAACGAGCCTCGGCCCGCGAGACCGCGGCACGGACGGTCGCCGGATACGCCTCCAAGCAACTCCTCGACCAGATCGGGATCGCGGTCCTGAGCCACGTCGTTCGGATCGGACCGGTCGAGGTGACCAAGGGCACGATCCCGGGTGCCGACGACCTGAGCCGCATCGACTCGTCGCCCGTCCGCGTGTTCGACGACCACGAGGCGGAGGCGGCGATGGTGAAGGCAATCGATCAGGCCAAGGCCGATCGCGACACGCTCGGTGGGGTCGTCGAGGTCGTCGCCCTGGGCGTCCCGACGGGAGTGGGGAGCCACGTTCACTACGACCGGCGTCTCGACACGCTGCTCGCCGGCGCCCTCATGTCGATACCCGGCATCAAGGCCGTTGAGATCGGTGACGGGTTCGCATCCGCCGCCCGTCCCGGATCCGAGGCCCACGACGAGATCCTCGCCGCAGGAGGCGAGATGCTGCGGGACACCAACCGTGCCGGTGGCATCGAGGGCGGGATCTCCAACGGCTCGGTGATCCGGGTTCGGGCCGCACAGAAGCCCCTTTCGACGCTGATGCGGCCGCTGCGATCGGTGGACGTGACCACCAAGGACCCCGCCGACGCCTTCCGGGAACGTAGCGACGTGTGCTCGGTGCCGGCGGCCGGGGTCGTGGCCGAACAGATGGTGGCCTTCGTGCTTGCTGCGGAACTGCAGCGGCTGCACGGCGGTGACACCGTCGAGGCGTTCACCGACGCCCACCGGGCCCATTTGGCGCGCATCGCCGCCTACTGATGGGTCACATCTGGTTGATCGGCCTGATGGGCAGCGGTACGACCGCCGTCGGCGCCGCACTCGCCGAACGCACCGGCCTGCCCTTCTACGACGTGGATGCCAGGATGGAGCACGGCTACGGCCGATCGGTGAGCGACATCTTCTTCATCGAAGGCGAGGAGGCGTTCCGCGCCCTCGAGTCGGCGGCGTTGCGCACCATCGGCACCGAGCCGGACGGCGTCGTGGCCACCGGCGCCGGAGCGATCCTCGACGATGAGAACGTGTCGGTGATGCGCGAGCACGGAAGGCTCGTCCTCCTCGACGTGACCCCGCAGACCGCGGCCGAGCGCATCAGCGACACCACGAGCCGGCCGTTGCCTGGTGAGGACTCGCTGGAGATGCTGGCCGACATCCTCGCCGATGGCACGGCCGCCTACCGGGCCGCCGCCGATGTGGTGGTCGATGCCAACGACGACGTCGAGACGGTCGCCGCCCGGGTGGAGGCTTCATGCGACATGTGATCACCGAGAACGGGCAGGAAGTCTCAGAGATCCTGGTCGAGGCGGGAGCGCTCGGCCGTGAGCCCTTGCTCCCCGAGCGCGTCGGCCGTGCCTCCGTCGCCATCATCGCCCAGCCCACCGTGGTTCGGATCGCCGGGGCCCTCGAGGAGCGATTCGGTCGTGAGGGGCTGAATCCTGTCACCATCACGGTCCCTGACGGCGAGGCCGCCAAGCGGATGGGGGTGGTCGAGGACATCTATCGCGAGCTCGTCATCGCCGGACTCGGGCGAAGTGACACCATCGTCGCCGTGGGGGGAGGAGCGCTCTCCGATGTCGCGGGATTCGTCGCCGGCACGTACCTGCGCGGTGTCGAAGCCGTCTTCGTCCCCACGACCATGCTCGGCTCCGTCGACGCCGCCATCGGCGGCAAGACCGGAGTCAACGTCGACGGCAAGAACCTCGCCGGCCTGTTCCGCCACCCGGTGCGCGTGATCGTCGACGTCGATGTGATCGCAGGTCTCCCAGAAGCGCTGCTCCGGGACGGGAGCGCCGAGGCACTGAAGGCCGGTTACATCGGCGATCCGGAACTGGTGAGGCTCTACGAACGAGAGGGATTGGCTGCACCGCTGGAGGAGGTGATCAACCGGGCGGTCGCGGTGAAGGCTGGCGTCGTCTCCGCAGATTTCACCGAGCGCGGACGGCGAGCCGTGCTCAACTACGGGCACACCGTGGGGCACGCCATCGAGGTGGCGGCAGGGATCGGACATGGGGAGGCGGTAGCGATCGGCATGGCGGCGGCGGGGACGCTCTCTGAGCATCTCACCGGGTTCGAGGGCGCCTCCGCCCAGCGAGAGCTCATCGCGTCGCTGGGCTTGCCCGTCAGGGCGCCCCACGTCTCGCCCGTCCGCGTCGAGGAGCTGATGGCAATGGACAAGAAGCGGGACGAGAAGGGTCTTCGGTTCGTCGTGCTCGAGGCGGTGGGAAGGCCGGCGCTGGTATCCGCCGACCCCGCTACCGTACGCGCCGCACTCGCCTCGGTGGGAATCGGAGTCCACGCACCATGATCTCGACCAACGACGTCAAACCCGGGATGGCCCTGAACCTCGACGATGGCCTGTTTCAGATCGTCGAGTACCAGCACGTCAAGCCCGGCAAGGGGAAGGCGTTCGTCCGGATGAAGCTGAAGAACCTCACCACCGGTGCCGTCGTCGACCGCACCTTCCGCGCCGATGAGGACGTCCCCAGGGCCACAATCGACCGGCGCGACTTCCAGTACCTCTACCGCGACGACATGGGGTTCCACTTCATGGACGGCGAGACCTACGAACAGCTCGCGCTGACGGATGACGCCGTCGGAGACGAGGCCTCCTATCTCGCCGACGGTGCGACCGTGCGCCTGTCGATGTTCGAGGGCAGCCCCATCGGGATCGAGCTGCCGACCGCCGTGGAGCTCGAGGTGACCCACGCCGAGCCCGGCGTCAAGGGTGACCGGGTATCCGGGGCGACCAAACCGGTGACGCTCGTCACCGGGCTGGTGATCCAGGCCCCCTTGTTCGTCGATGTCGGGGATGTCGTGAAGGTCGACACTCGCACAGGGGATTACCTCACCCGGGTCTCGTGAGCGGCCGGGAGGCGCGGGCACGCGCCATCGGCCTCCTCTATGCGGCCGACGCCGGCGACACCTCGCAAATCGAGACCTCCGAGCATCAGGGCCGGGCCTTCAGACTGGCTCGCGACACCTGGGAGCACCGCGACGAGATCGACGCCATGCTCGAAGCCCAGGCGACCGACTGGCGCGTGGAACGGATGCCAGCGGTCGATCGAGCCATCCTGCGCCTGGCGGTCTACGAGCTGCGCTACACCGACACTCCGGTCGCGGTGGTCCTCGCCGAAGCGGTCAAGCTCGCCAACGAGTACTCGACCGCCCAGTCGGGACGGTTCATCAACGGCGTTCTCGCCACGATCGCCGGGGAGGAGCGTGCTCCGTAGCGACGCCAACGGTGAGCGGCGGTCCTCGAAGCCCGTGCGCCGCGATTGTCGTCGCGCGTGGTACGGTTCTACCGACAGCAACGACCTTTAAACCGGTCCCGAGAGGCCGGTAAGGAAGGAGCCAGAATGCACGACGCCCGCAGCGGCGGCGGATCTCCTCGAACCGCCGGCCGCATTCTTTTTGCCGCTACATGAGCAGGCAGGTGATGGACCCCGCCGACGTCGACCGGGCCCTCACCCGCATCGCCCACGAGATCCTGGAGCGCAACCGGGGCTCCGGTGACCTCGTCCTGGTCGGCGTCCACACCAGGGGAGCGCCGCTCGCCGAGCGTTTGGCGGCGGCCATCGAGCGAATCGAAGGAAGCCCCGTGCGCTCGGGCACCCTCGACATCGGGCTCTACCGAGACGACCTCGACACGAGGCCGCGGACCGAGCTGGGCAAGACCGAGGTCCCCGAGCCGGTCGACGGTGTCACGGTGGTGCTGGTCGACGACGTGCTCTACACGGGACGGACCATACGGGCCGCGCTCGACGCTCTTGCCGATCTGGGTCGGCCGGCGCGGGTCCAGCTCGCCGTGCTCGTCGATCGGGGTCATCGAGAACTTCCCATCCGTCCCGACTACGTCGGGAAGAACCTTCCGACCGCCGCCAACGAGCGGGTCACCGTCAGCGTCGCCGAGATCGACGGCGTCGACGGTGTAGAGATCGAACCTGGAGGTACTCCATGAAGCATTTCCTCACGACGGAGGATGTCAGTCGGGAAGACCTGACCGCTCTTCTCGACGACGCCGACACCTTCGTCGAGGTGCTCTCCCGTCCCATCCCCAAGGTCCCGGCGCTGCGCGGCAAGACGGTGGCGACGATGTTCTTCGAGCCGTCGACCAGGACCAAGCTGTCGTTCGAGAAGGCGGCCAAGGCGCTGAGCGCCGACACCATGTCCTTCTCACCGGGCACCTCGTCCCTCTCGAAGGGCGAGAGCCTCAAGGACACCGTGCTGACCGTGCAGGCGATGGGCACCGACGCAATGGTGGTTCGTCACCAGGCGACCGGTGCCCCATGGCGCGTCGCCGAGTGGGTGGACCAGCCGGTGCTGAATGCCGGTGATGGCGCCCACCAGCATCCGACCCAGGCCCTCCTCGACGCCCTGACCATCCGGCAGCGCTTCGGCACGCTCGACGGGCTGCGAGTGGGCATCGTCGGCGACATCCGGCACTCGCGGGTCGCCCGCTCCGACGTCTTTGCCTTTGCGACGCTGGGTGCGGACGTCACCATGGTGGGGCCGCGTACGCTCCTCCCGCTGGATTCCACCGGCTGGCCGGCGGTGGCAACCGAGGATCTCGACGACGTTCTCTCCGAGCTCGACGTGGTCTACCTCCTCCGCGTCCAGGCCGAGCGGGGCGGGGCTTCGGTGTTTCCGTCGCTGTCGGAGTACACCAACCGCTACGGGATGACCAGAGAACGATTTGCCCGACTCAAACCGGACACGGTCGTCATGCACCCCGGCCCGATGAACCGCGGGGTCGAGATCGCCGCCGAGGTCGCCGACGACGAACGGAGCCTGATCCTGCAGCAGGTGGCGAACGGAGTCGCGGTACGCATGGCGGTGTTGTTCCGGCTGCTGGGAGGTGAGCACGATGAGTGAACTGGTGCTGACCGGGGGGAAGGTCCTCACCGAGGAAGGGATCGTGGAGGCCGATGTCGGCATCGCCGACGGCGTCGTGACGGCGATCGGGAACGACCTCGACGGAGCCACGGTGATCGAGTGCGACGGGGCCTGGGTCGGTCCTGGCTTCGTCGATCTCCACACGCATCTGCGTGAGCCCGGTCAGGAATGGAAGGAGGACATCGCCTCGGGATCGGCGGCCGCCGCCGCCGGTGGCTACACCGCCGTCGTGGCGATGCCCAACACCGACCCTGCGATCGACTCCGGCCACCTCGCCCGGTTCGTCGCGGACCGCGGACGGAGCACGGGTCTCATCGACGTCATGTCGGCGGGGGCGGTCACGCTGGGGAGACGGGGTGAGCAGCTGGCCCATCTCGACGAGCTGTGGGACGCCGGTGTGCGCATCTTCACCGACGACGGCGATGCCGTCGCCGATGCCGGTCTCCTGCGGCGTGCGATGGACTACCTCGCCACGAGGGGAGGAGTGATCGCCCAGCATGCGGTCGACCCCGACCTCGCCGAGGGAGGATTCATGCACGAGGGCGCGGTGTCGTCGCGGCTGGGGATGTACGCGATTCCCAGCGAGGCGGAGGACACGATCGTCGCCAGGGACCTCCGGCTGGCTGAGCTCACCGGCGCCCGATATCACGTCCAGCACGTGACGACGGCGGGTGCGGTCGCGATGGTCGCCGAGGCCAAGGCGAGAGGGCTTTCGGTCACGACCGAGGTCACGCCGCACCATCTCGCCTTCGATGAGCATGCGGTCGCCACGACCGATCCGGCCTTCAAGATGATGCCCCCGCTGCGCAGCAGCGAGGACCGGGAGGCGTTACGCCGGGGCCTGATCGACGGAACGATCGACGTCGTCGCCACCGATCATGCGCCCCATGCCGCTCACGAGAAGGATGTGCCGTTCGAGCATGCCCCCAACGGCATCATCGGCCTCGAGTGGGCCGCTGCGGTGGTCAACACCGTCGTGCCCCTCGAGGCGTCGACGTTCTACACCCGCCTGGCGGTGACCCCGGCGGCGATCGCCGGACTCGACGACCATGGCCGCTGGGTGGCACAGGGCAACCCGGCACACCTGACCGTGTTCGACCCGAGCCGTCGCTGGGTCGCGGATCGGACGGTCTCCCGATCCTCCAACACCCCGTACCTCGGCATGGAGTTCGAGGGACGGGTGGTGGCGACGATCTACGGCGGCAGGGTCACCGCTCGCGACGGCGTGCCCGTCGCCTTGACCGCGTGAAGCCCGGCGTCCTCGTCACGGCCGACGGTGCGGTGTTCCGGGGCCGGTCCACGGGTGCCGAGGGCGTCGCCACCGGTGAGGTGGTGTTCAACACCGCCATGACCGGCTACCAGGAGGTGATCACCGACCCGTCGTATGCCGGCCAAATCGTCGCTATGACCACCCCGCACATCGGCAACTACGGCGTCAACGCGGACGACGAGCAGGCCAACCGTCCGCATGCGGTCGCCATGGTGACACGGTCGATGAGCCGGATGGACTCGAGCTGGCGGTCCGACGGCCGCCTCGACGCCTTTCTCGCCGCGCACGGGATGGTCGTACTCACCGACGTGGACACCAGGAGGCTCACCCGCCACGTCCGCGATCACGGCTCGATGCCGGCGGCGGTGGGCACCGACGCCGACATCGGTGATCTCCTGGTGATGGCGTCCGCCGCGCCTGGAATGAGCGGCCGAGACCTCGTGACCGGTGTCACCACGGACCGGGCATACCGGGTGGATCCCGAGGGGCCGACCAGGGGGCATGTGGTCGCCTACGACTTCGGGATCAAGCGCGACATCCTGCGCGCCATGAACACGAGGGGAGTAACGGTGACGGTGGTCCCTGCGGGCGCCACGGCCGACGAGGTGCTGGCGCTCGAGCCCGATGCCGTCTTTCTCTCCAATGGACCGGGTGACCCTGAGCCGCTGACCGGTTCGATCGACGCGGTGCGCTCCCTGCTGGGGCGGGTACCGCTCTTCGGGATCTGCCTCGGGCATCAGATCCTCGGCCTCGCCCTCGGCGCGACGACGTTCAAGCTGCCCTTCGGGCACCACGGGGGGAACCATCCCGTCCGGCGGCGTTCGGATGGGGGCATTGAGATCACCGCGCAGAACCACGGGTTTGCCGTCGACCTCTGGTCCCTAGCGCACGAGGAGCCACCGTTGCGTCGGGGCCTGGCCGATCCGGCACTCCTGCCGGCACGGGTCGAGAGCGAGTTCGGCCCGATCGAGACCACCCATCAGAACCTCAACGACGGGACGCTCGAGGGGCTCTCCTGCCCGGAGGTGGGAGCGTTCTCGGTGCAGTACCACCCCGAGGCGGCACCGGGTCCCAACGACGCCCAGCGCCTGTTCGATCGATTCCTGGAGGCCGCCGTCCATGCCGCGTAGACAGGACATCGAGTCGATCCTCCTCATCGGGTCGGGCCCGATCGTGATC
>CAZCBO010000140.1:266-7543 GCA_964496825.1 uncultured Acidimicrobiaceae bacterium | reverse complement strand
GTCGTTCGTCGGTTGCGGCGCCATCGCCGGGCTGGCGGGATTCATGTTCATGGCGAGGATCGGCACGATCAGCGCTACCGCCGGCGCCGGTCTCGAGCTCGAGTCGGTGGCGGCCGTCGTCGTCGGCGGGGTCAGCATCTTCGGGGGCTCCGGCACGATGATCGGGGCGCTGTTGGGGGCGACGCTCATTGAGACGCTCCGGCTGAGCCTGGTGCGCGTGCCCGAGGTGAGCGAGTTCTGGCGCGACGCTCTCCTTGGCATCCTCATTCTCGTCGGTGTGCTGCTCGACTTCTGGCTGCAGAAGCGTCTGAGCCGAGGACTCACGGCAGCAGCCCTCCAGGACGAGGGCGGAGTCCCGGCCACCACGATCGGAGAGCGCCGCGACGCCAGAGGGGAGGCGTCAGATGCGTGACTGGGTATCGCGTCACCGATGGGAAACCGTACTGGCCGGCATCCTGCTCGTGACCATCGTTGTCAACGCCTTGTTGTCTCCGTTCTATTTGGGCTTCGGCAACTTCATCAACCTGTTCTGGCTGTCCATCGAGAAGATCATCGTCGTCATTGCCATGACCTTCGTGATCATCAACGGCGAGATCGACCTGTCGGTGGCGTCGGTGATGGGTTTCTCGGCGGCGGCGATGGCCGCAGCCTTCGGTGGCGGCGACATCCCCTTTGCCGCCGCCGTCCTGATCGGGCTGGCCGCAGGAGGGTTGGCGGGGCTCGCCCAGGGACTACTGATTGCGCGTGTCGGCCTCCCATCGCTGGTCGTCACGCTCGCCGGCTTGATCGGGTTCCGAGGCGCGGCACGAGCGTTGCTCGAGGATCGATCGGTGGGCGAGTTTCCGGAGTGGTTCGATCGGCTCGGTCAGCAGGCATTGATTGGCCAGGTACCACTGGCGCTCATCATCTTCTTCGTGCTCCTCGCGATCGCTTGGATTGTCCTCGAGCGTGGCGCCTTTGGACGCAAGGTGTACATCATTGGCAACAGCGCCGACGTCGCCCGCTATTCGGGCATCGGCGTCGCCAACGTCAAGCTGCTCCTGTTCGTCAGCTCGGGCCTCGCCGCCGGACTCGCGGGGGTGCTCTTCGCCGCGCGGCTCGGATCGGTGAGGGGAAGCCTGGCCGAGTTCTTCGAGCTGGACATCATCACGATGGTCCTCCTCGGCGGGGTCAGCATCTTTGGGGGCTCGGGAACGATGCTCGGCGTAACGCTGGCGGTCTTCACCGTGCTCAACATCCGCAACGGCCTCGGGTTGGCAAACGTCGACGGGATCATTCAAACCGGAGTGGTCGGGATGCTCCTGATCGGGTCGGTCCTCGTCCCCAACCTGCTCGTCAAGTTCCGTACTCGAATCCCCGCGGCGGAACCCTGACCGGTTCCAACCACCACTCGCCCAGAGGAGGAGGCATGGCAATAGGCAGAAGGCATCCACGATGAGACAACAACGGGAGGAGGAGACGCTGTGAACAGATGGATAAGGCCGCTGGCGGCGTTGTTTGCTCTGGCGCTGATCGCCGCCGCGTGCGGCGGGACGGACGACACGACAACGACCGCTGGCGAAGCAACAACCACGACGGAAGGTACCGCGGCTGGCGATTCGGTGACGATTGAGGCTGCCGGGTCGATTTCGGGAACGTTCTTGCCGAAGTGCACGAACATTGCGGTGTTCCCGCAGGCCAATTCCGGGGCCGAGGAAGCCGCTGCCGAGCTGGGCTCGGATGCGGCGGCGTTCGTGGGTCCCGCCGATTGTGGTGATGCCACCGGACAGATCGAGTTCATGACGAACGCGGTCACCCAGGGTGTGGACGCCATCATGATCTCGAACAACGCCGGTGACGAGTTGGCACCGTCGGCCCAAGCCGCAGCCGACGCCGGTATCCCGGTGATCAGCTGGGACTCGCCGATCCCGTCGGCTCAGGGCGAGAGCGTGTTCATCGCTCAGGTCGACTTCGACGAGACCGGCCAGGTGATGGCCGACATGGCGCTCGATATCTTGGGCGACGATGGCGGCCAGTTCGCCATCTTGTCGGCAACTCCCGAAGCGGCGAACCAGAACGCCTGGATCGCAGCCATGGAGGAAGTCATCCAAGGTGACGCATACGCCAATCTGGAGCTCGTCGACACCGTCTACGGCAACGACGTGGCGGAAGACTCGGTGACCCAGGCGCTGGCGCTGGTCGACCAGTACCCGGATCTTGAGCTGATCATGGCTCCCACGACGGTTGGCATCGTTGCCGCCGCCCAGGCCATGACCCAGGAAGGGCTCTGTGATCAGGTGAAGGTGTCTGGTCTCGGACTGCCCGACGAGATGCGAGAGTTCACCCTGAGCGGGTGTGCACCGCAGTTCGCCCTGTGGAGCTTCGTCGATCTCGGCTACCTGGCTTACTACGTGGCGTACGGGATCGCCACGGGTCAGATCGAGGCAGCCGAGGGTGTGAGCTTCACCGCAGGACGAATGGGTGACTACACCATCACCGCCGATCCGACGCGTGACGCCGGACTCCGCGTGTTGATGGGACCCTTCACCGTCTACAACGCCGACAACGTCGGCTGACGTTGCCCGTCGGGGGATGGGCTCCGGCAACGGAGCCCATCCCCTCCGAGGTGAACATGAACAACACAGAAGCCACGTCGAAACGAACAGGGGGGTCGATTCGATGACGAACAACGACAGATCGGTCGTCCCCGATCTGATCGGTCGGTCAAACCGGATCGGGTCGGACCCGCGGAACACCAACTACGGCGGTGGCAACACATCCGCAAAGGGACGGCTGGTGGACCCCGTCAGCCGCGAAGAGACCGACGTGATGTGGATCAAGGGATCGGGCGGCGATCTCGGCACCCTCAGCCCGGAGGGCCTGTCCGTGCTCAGGACCGAGCGCATCAAACGGCTGAAGGACGTCTACCAGGGCGAAGAACACGAGGATGAGATGCATCTGTTGCTCGACCAGTGTCTCTTCGAGCCAGACGGACCGGCGCCGAGCATCGACACCAGCATGCACGCACTCATCGACCGGGCCCACGTCGACCATCTCCACCCCGACTCGGTGATCGCGCTGGCGGCCGCGGCCGATGGCGAGGAACTCACCAAGCGTTGCTACGGAGACGACGTGGCGTGGGTCGACTGGCGGAGACCGGGGTTCGAGCTCGCACTCGAGATCGAAGGGCTCCTCGACCGCAATCCCGGTCTGAGGGGAGTCGTCATGGGTGGCCACGGCCTCACCACTTGGGGCGCCACGTCCGAGGAGGCCGAGCGAACCTCGCTCGACTTGATCCAACAGGCCGCCGAGTTCATCGACCGGGAAGGCGCATCGGAGCCACTCGGATCCATCCGGTCCGGATTCGAGGCGCTGCCGGAAGCAGAGCGCCTAGAACGTGCCGCGGCGTTGGCCTCGACCATCCGCGGTCTAGCGTCCACCGACAATCACGTCATCGGCCGCTGGTTCGACGACGAGTTGATCCTCGACTTCATCGCTCGAGAGGCAGCGCCACGCGTGATCCCACTCGGGACGTCGTGCCCCGATCACTTCATTCGCACCAAGGTGCGCCCACTGCTCCTCGACATCCCAGCCACGGCGCCGCTCGATGAGCAGGTGGAGCGCCTACGGACGCTTCACAAGGAATACCGTGACGAATACCGCGCCTACTACGAGCGATATGCCGACGAATCGACTCCGCCGATGCGGGGCGCCGACCCGGCGATCTTCCTTATCCCGGGCGTCGGCATGTTCAGCTTCGGCACCGATAGCCAGACCGCCCGGGTGGCCGGCGAGTTCTAAATCAACGCCATCAACGTGATTCGCGGCGCCGAAGCACTGTCCTCCTATGACCCGGTACCCGAACGCGAGAAGTTCAGGGTCGAGTACTGGGAGCTCGAAGAGGCCAAGCTGCGGCGTCGCCCGAAGCCAAAGGCGCTTGCCGGCCGGGTGGCCCTGGTGACCGGCGCCGGGTCGGGCATCGGCAGGGCGATCGCCCGCCGATTCGCCGACGAAGGCGCAGTGGTGGTGATCGCCGACATCGACGAGCAAGGTGCCTGCGCCGTCGCCGACGAGCTCGGACCCGACACCGCGCTCGCGGTCACCGTGGATGTGACCGACGAGGAAGAGGTTCGCAGAACGATCGACAGGACCGTGCGGGCTTTTGGCGGAATCGACATCCTCATCAACAACGCGGGCCTCTCCATCTCGAAGCCACTTGTTGAGACCACCGAAGCGGAGTGGGACGGCCAACACGACGTGATGTCCAAGGGCTCGTTCCTGTTCTCGAAGCACGCCGCTGCCAAGATGATCGACCAAGGGACGGGCGGGGACATCGTCTACATCGTGAGCAAGAACGCCATCGTCGCTGGTCCCGACAACGTCGCCTACGGATCGGCCAAGGCGAGCCAGGCCCATCAGGTCCGGCTTCTCGCCGCCGAGCTCGGTGAACACGGGATTCGCGTCAACGGAATCAACCCTGACGGCGTCGTTCGGGATTCGGGTATCTTCGCCAAGGGATGGGGCGCGGAGCGTGCCAAGGTCTACGGAGTCCCAGAGAGCGAGCTCGGGGCGTACTACGCGGGCAGGACTCTCTTGAAGCAGGAGGTGCTTCCCGAGCACGTTGCCGACGCCGCGGTCGCCCTGGTTGGGGGGGCACTCAGCCAAACCACCGGGTTGCTGATCCCGGTCGACTCGGGTCTGGCCGCCGGCTTCCTGCGCTGAGAAGGAGATCACCATGATCGACAGAGAACGGATCGACACGGTCAACAAGCAACACGCCGACGAGCTCGCCCGCGATGTCGAGGAGCTATCGGCCCGGCTCGACCGTGCCGGCGGAGTCGGCGCCGAGACAATCATCGAAGCACTGACGACATTCTCGGCAGCAGCCCCGTCGTGGGCGGTTGGAACCGGCGGCACGCGCTTCGGCAGGTTCCCACTGGGTGGTGAGCCGAGGACCACCGAGGAGAAGATCGACGACGTCGCCGCCCTCAACGCGCTGACCCGGACAAACCCAGCGATCTCGCTCCATGTTCCGTGGGACGACCCCAGCGATCCGTCGGCGCTGCGCGGCTACGCCGCTGCTCGCGGCATCAAATTCGATGCAATGAACTCGAACACATTCCAGGACAACCCATCGACCACCGAAGACGGGAGAATCTCCTACAAGTTCGGGAGCCTCGCACACTCCGACACCGCGGTCCGTGACATCGCTATCGAGCACAACAAGTACGTGATCGATCTCGGGGTCGCGCTTGGCTCGACAGCCCTCACGGTCTGGCTTGCCGACGGCACCAACCACCCGGGCCAGGCCAACCACCGGCTCCAGTTCGAGCGGGTGGCCGACGGTCTCAAGGCTATCCACGATCACCTCCCCGACGAGTGGCAGATGTACACGGAGCACAAGCCCTATGAGCCGGCCTTCTACGCGACGGTCAATCAGGACTGGGGATCGTCGCTGCTGCTGGCCCAGCACGCTGGACCGAGGGCATCCTGCCTCGTCGATCTCGGCCACCACCTCCCCAACGCAAATATCGAGCAGGTCGTCAGCCGCCTTGCGATGGTGGGAAGACTCGGCGGGTTCCACTTCAACGACTCGAAGTACGGGGACGATGACCTCACCACAGGCTCGATCAAGCCTTTCCAGTTGTATCTGATCTTCTGCGAGCTGATCGACGCCGGGTCGGGCCGCCTGCCCGATCTCGCCTACATGATCGACCAGAGCCACAACCTGAAGGATCCGCTGGAGGACCTCATCCAGTCGACGGAAGCGATTGCCGTGGCCTACGCCCAGGCGATGCTCCTCGACCGCGCTGGCCTCGCTGAGGCCCAGAACACGAACGATGCTGCGCTCGCACAATCCATCGTGCAGGACGCCTTCCGAACCGATGTCCGACCGCTCGTTGCCGAGGCGCGGCGCCGGGAGGGTGGAGCAATCGATCCGCTCGGCACGTATCGGGAGATCGGTTACCGACAGGAGATGATTGACCTTCGCGGAGCCGAGTCGGTGTCGACCGGTCTGTGAGCACGGCAGGCAGGGTCGTTGCCGTCGATCTGGGGGCAGCCTCGATTCGCGTGGCCGTCGTGGACCTCGACGCGGAGCTGCCGGAGGTCGAGGTGGTACACCGCTGGGCGAACGCTCCTTTGAAAACGGCCGATGGGACCCTCCGCTGGGATTGGCCCCGCATCGTGACGGAGGTCGAGACCGGTCTCGCCAAAGCGGTCGAGGCCGGACCCGTGGCATCGATCGGAATCGACGGATGGGGAGTCGACTACGGACTCATCGATGGAGACGGAGACCTCGTGGCGTTGCCCTTCTCGTACCGCGACCCGCGAACCGATGCGTGGGGATCTGTCCTCGACCGGGTCGGCGCCGATCACATCTATGCGCTGACCGGGATCCAGCTCATGGCGATCAATACGCTATTCCAGCTGGCGGTCCACGATGGATCGGAGCTGGATCGGGCTGCGACGATGTTGCTCCTCCCCGATCTCATGGTCCATGCGCTCACGGGAACGGTCGGTGCCGAGCGTTCCAATGCCTCGACCACCGCCATGCTGAGCGTGATCGACGGTCGCTGGGTGGACGAGCTCGCCGACGCCATCGAGCTTCCCCGGTCGGTCCTCCCGGCCATCACCGACGCGCCGGGCCGGACCGGAACATGGCAAGGGATCCCGGTCACGACGGTGGGAAGCCACGACACCGCTTCGGCATTCCTCGGTATGCCCGGTTCGCCGGGGCCCGACACCGTGTTCGTCTCTAGTGGCACCTGGGTGCTGGTCGGCCTCGAACGGCCCGAGCCCGATACGTCGGCGCCAGCCCGGGTGGCGAACTTCTCCAATGAGCGGGGAGCGCTCGGTGGCTTTCGCTTCCTCAAGAACGTCACCGGGTTCTGGCTGCTCGAACAGTGCCGCCCCGCCTGGGGGAATCCCCCCATATCGGAGCTCCTTCAGGAGGTCGAGACCGTTTCGTATCCCGTCCCGACTTTCGACGCCACCGACGCCCGCTTCGTCTCGCCGAGTTCGATGCTCCAAGCGATCATCGATGCAGCCGGGTTCGACCGCGAACCAACCCGCCCCGAGCTCGTCCGTAGCATTGTCGAGTCGATCGCCGCCAGCGTCGCCGCGATCGTCGGTGAGCTCGAGGACATCACCGGCACGCCGATGGAGCGGGTGTTCGTTGTTGGTGGCAGCGCCCGGGTCGAGCTGCTCAACCGGCTGATCTCGGAACGGACCGGCCTGCCCGTGGTGGTGGGCTCGCCCGAGGCTACAGCGCTCGGAAACGCCATCGTTCAAGGGAT
>CAZCBO010000140.1:0-256 GCA_964496825.1 uncultured Acidimicrobiaceae bacterium | reverse complement strand
GCACATGTAACATTGAACAGCAATCTCACACGGAGAGATGATGGCTCGCGCCCGGTTCAACAGCCCCGAGGAACGGCTCGAGTTCGTGCGCGACCTGATCAGCGAACGGGGCGCGGTCCGCATCGACGAGCTCGCCGCAGATTTCGGTGTCAGCGAGATGACGATCCGGAGGGATCTCGACGAGCTCGAAGCGCTCGGCACCGCGCGAAGGGTTCGTGGGGGAGCGATAGCGCTGGGTCCAGAGCACTTCTCCCAG
>CAZCBO010000139.1:0-7545 GCA_964496825.1 uncultured Acidimicrobiaceae bacterium | reverse complement strand
GCGCCTTGCGCAGCTGGTCCTCCACGTGGAACCGCTCGAAGAGCGCCATCTCGTCCTCGTAGAACTGCACCTTGTCGAGGAGATCGGATTCGGTGCCGCCGAGGTACTCGAGGACGCGGTCGTGGGTCTGCTTGTCGTCGATGAGCAGCCGCTTGAAGTCCCTGGTGAAGTGCTCCCGGATCACCCGGGTCACCAGCGGCGGCTCCTCGTAGAGGAGCGCGGGCGCCGCTGCGGTCCCCAGCTCGGCCTCGATGGTCTGCCAGACCTCCTGGAGCCGGTCGATGTCCGCCTTGATGTCGGCCTCGCTCGCCCCGTCGGCGGCGGTCCGCACGATCACCCCCATTCCCTCGGGGCGATGCTCGGCGATCAGGTCGCGGAGCCGCCGCCGCTCGTCGTCCGGTAGACGCCGCGAGATCCCGCGCACGTTGGTGTCGGGCGCGAGCACCAGGTAGCGGCCCGCCAGGCTCACCTGGTTGGTGAGCCGGGCACCCTTGTGGCCCATGGCGTCCTTGACCACCTGGACCAGGACCGGGTCACCGGGCTCGAGCACGGACTCGATCCGCTTCGGCTTGCCGTTGAGCTCGTAGGCGGAGAAGTTGACGTCGCCGGCGTACAGGACACCGTTCTTCCCCGCACCGAAGTCGACGAAGGCGGCCTCCATCCCGGGAAGGACGTTGCGCACCTTGCCCAGGTAGACGTTCCCGACCAGGGACTTCTTGTCCGACCGGGCGACGTAGTGCTCGACGAGCACCGGGCCCTCCATGACCACGATCTGGGTCTGGTGCGGGAGCGTGCGGACCAGCATCTGCTTCCGCGCCGTCTCGGGGGGCGGCACCACCTCGAGGTGGGTCGGCCGTCTCGTCCGCTTCTCGGCGGGACGCTTCGACGGTTTGGAACGGGACTGCTGGCGGTTCTTCTGCTGCTGCTGTTGCGGCTCAGGCTCGGTGAAGCGGCGGACGGTCACGGTCTCGCCGCCCACGGTACGCTCCGTGCGCTCCTCGACCGACGACCCTTTGCGCAGCACCTGCGCACGCTTCTTCCTGAACAAACCCATACCGGTACTCCTTCGAGGTGGATCGGGAGCGACCGTGCCCGGCGGCGCGGAGGGAGGGCTCCCCCGTGTGGGGAGACCCGGAGAGGGCGCCGTCGTCAGACCTGTTGTTGGGCACGATGTCGTCCCGTTTCGGAAACGGACGACCGCACATCGCGGTCGAGCTGTGCTGAGGGTAGTTCATCGGCAGGGATAACCGCAGGATGAGGCTAACCGCCGACCACGTCGGCGGTGATGTCGAGGCTCGGCTGGGCGGCTTCGCCTGGGTCGTAGCAGCGCCGGCACCGTGCCTCGTATGCATCGGTCGCCCCCAGCACGACGAGCTCGTCGGACTGGATGACCCGCTGGGTGAACAGTCCCGGGCCACCGCAGCGATGGCACACCGCCAGGGTCTTGGTGACGTACTCGGCCCGCAGCATCAACGACGGGATGGGTTCGAAGGGACGGCCGAGATAGTCGAGATCGAGCCCGGCCACGATCAACTGCTTGCCGGCGCCGGCGAGCAGCGTGGCCACCTCCACCAGGCCATCGTCGAAGAACTGCCCCTCGTCGATGCCGACCACCACCGTGCGGTCCTCGACCGACCGGAGCAGCTCATCGGAGTCGGCGACGGGCTTGGCGGCGGTCGTCAATTGGGAGTGCGACACCACTTCGGCTTCTGCGTAGCGGGTGTCGACGACCGGCTTGAACGTCTGGACCGGGATCCTGGCGATCCCGTAGCGGGTGACCCGCCGGATCAGCTCCTCGCTCTTCCCCGAGAACATCGGGCCGGCGATGACCTCGATCCAGCCCTGCTCGGCGCGTCGGTGCATGGAATGCGAGCGTAGTAGATATCGAGCCGGCGTTCCCCTACTCGCCGGCCCGCTCCCCCGGCACCGGCGATCGTCTCAGCCACACCGAGTGCGCCATGCCGAGGGCGACGCTCATGGCGACGAAGGCGGTGCCTCCCGCCGACATGAACGGGAGCGGAAGCCCGGTGATCGGCATCAGGCCCACCGTCATCCCCACGTTCACGAACACGTGGAAGGTGATGAGCGCCGCAGCACCGACGGCGACGAGCTGGCTGAACCGGTCCCTGGCGTTGAGCGACGCGGCGAGGACCCGCCACAGCAGCACCGCGAACAGGGCCAGGACGATCATGGCGCCGATGAAGCCGAGCTGCTCGCCCACGGCGGTGAAGATGAAGTCGCTCGATTGCTCGGGGACGAAGCGAAGGTTGGTCTGGGTCCCGTTGAACAGACCCTTGCCGAACAACCCCCCCGTCCCGATGGCGATCTCCGACTGCTGCAGGTTGTACTGCGCGCTGAGATCGGTGCCCCCGCCGTCGAGGAAGGCGGTCAGCCGCGTCACCTGGTAGGCCTTGATCGCCCCGACCTGGAACAGCGCCACCGCCGACACCGCGGCGAGGATGACCAGCGCAACCATCTGGCGAGCGGTGGCGCCGGCGATGAACAGCATGACCATGGCGATGACCCCGAAGGCGAGCATCGTCCCGAGGTCCGGCTGGAGGAAGATCAGCAGGGCGGGAATCGCCACCACCGCCACGACCCGCGGCGGTGTATCCCAGCGCATCGGGCGGGGTGCCGAGGCGAGGAGCGCCGCGACCGCCAGGATGACGGCGACCTTGGCCAGCTCCGCCGGCTGGAACTGGAGCGGCCCGAGCTGGATCCACCGCTGGGCCCCCTGCACCGTCCGGCCGAGGGGGGTGAGCACGACGAGCAGCGCAAAGACGTTGGCGAGGTAGATCACCGGCACCCAGCGCCTGAGCGACCGGGTGTCGAAGGCCGACATCAAGGCGAAGGCGACGAACCCTGCCACCACGAAAGCCCCCTGCCGCTCCAGGTCTCGGGTCGGGCTGAGCCCGGCCTCCTCGAGCCGGGGCGCCGACGCCGTGTACACCATCAGCAGACCGAGGATCGAGAGGGCGATGTACGAGCCGACCAAGGCGAGGTCGGGCCGCATCGCCCGCTCCCGTTGCAGGAGCATCACCGGCTGCGACGGTCGATCAAGGACGCTCAATCTGCCTGCTCTCCCGCCTCGAGCGGCGTGACCCCTCCCGGTCCGTTCACGAGGTGCTGGAGGATCTGGCGGGCGATGGGCGCCGCCACCTGGCCCCCCGATCCGCCGCGCTCGACGACGACCGAGACCACGTACTCGGGGCTGAACACCGGGGCGACCCCGACGAACCATGCGGTATCGACCTCGCCGCTCTGATCGTCCGACTTGATGATCTCTGCGGTACCGGTCTTGCCCCCCACCGTGGTGACGCCCTCACCGAAGCCCTCGAACGCCCGGCGCGCCGTCCCCCGCGGTCCGTTGACCACCTGCTGGAGGTCGCTGCGGAAGGCTGTGACCGTGGCCGAGTCGAGGGCGACGTGATTGAGCGCCAGCGGCTCCGGATCGCTGATGACCGTCCCCGTCTGGTTCGTGATCCGGTCGACCACCCTCGGCTGCCAGACCGTTCCCCCGTTGACCATGGCCGAGAACCCGTTGGCCAGCTGGAGCGGGGTCACCAGCACGGTGCCCTGTCCGACGACGGCGTTCAACAGGTCACCGCCGACCCAGGGACCGGAGGCACGGACCCGGCCGGTGCCGGCGCGTTGTTCCTCGCGGAACCAGGCGCGATCGGGGATCAGGCCCTGCTTCTCGAACGGGAGATCGACACCGCTCAGATCGCCGAAGCCGAAGGACCGTGCCCACTCCTGCCAGAGGTTCTCGTTGCTGATGCCCTCGGCGTCGGCGCGCTCGTTCCAGATGCGGAGGGCGATCTCCCAGAAGTAGAGATCGCACGACGCCTGCAGGGCACCGTGGAGATCGAGCGGGCCGTGGCCGCCCACCTTCCAGTCGTGATAGACCTGGGTCGAGCCGTCGTTGAAGGCGAAGCGCAGGCTCCCGGTGCAGTGGTAGAGATCGGTGTCGGACCTCAGCGGCGCAAACGTCACCTGCGCCGGCGGTGGCTCATCGGATCCCTCCTCCGCCTCCTCGGCCCCCTCACCGAGGACGCGATCGTCGGCGGGCCGATCCAGCGGGTAGATCCCTTCCTCCATCGCCAACATGTAGGCGATGACCTTGAAGGTGGACGCCGGGGCAAAGAGACCTTGCACGGCGAAGTTGGTGAAGGCGTTGGCGGTCCCGAGCCGCTCCCACTCCTCCGAGGTCAGACCGCTGACGAAGGCCGTCGGATCGTACGAGGGGTAGGACGCCATCCCGAGGACCGAGCCGTCGCGGGGATCCTCGACCACGCCGACCGCTCGCACCGGGCAGTACTTGTCGGAGTGGGTGAGGATCAGCCGGTCGCGCTCGACGGCGAGGACCCGCAGCGTCGCGGCAAAGGAGTCGCCCACCGAAACCGCCGACCGCTCCCCCTCGACGATCACGACCGCCGACCGCTCGGCTTCCCGTCCATCGGTGATGCTGACCAGCCGGATCGAGCGGGGCACGGACCCGCTCAGCAAGGACCGCTCACCCAGGTCGATCGTCAGCCGCTCCACCGGAACGCAGATCCCCCGGCGGTCGATGGGGAGACCGTCGTAGAGCGAGCCGAGCACCTCGGCCTCGGTGAGCTCGTCCGGATTCGGCAGCGAGGCGAGCTCATCGAGGACCGGCGCTTCGGTCCCGGCACCGTCCTCGGACTCGGTAACCTCGGTGGCCCTGGCGGCGGCCTCCCTGATGGCTGCCACCGCCTCCTCTCGGGCCAGGGCCATCCGCGTCGGGACGTCGATCCGCTCCAGCGCCTCCGCCCGCTCCTCCATCTCGACGCGGCGGGCGAGCTCGAGCCCCTCCTCGAGCGACGCCTGGAGCTGGGCCTGCACCCCGGCGTCGATGGTCAGATACAGGTTGCTCCCGGGTCGGGGTGGCTGCTCGCCCTCCTTGTTCAGCACGGTGCGGTCGGCATCGACCCGGTATTTGACGATCCCTTCGGTGCCGCGCAGCTCGTCGTCGTAGTAGCGCTCGACGCCCGCCTTACCGACGACGTCGTTTCCCTTGACGTCGGGGCGCTCGAGATCCTCGGCCGACGGCCTGCCGATATAGCCGAGGACGTGCGAGGCGAGGTCGCCCCGCGGGTACTCGCGCACCGGCTGTGGAATGACGTCGACCCCGGGGAAGTCCTCCCGGTGCTCGAGCAGGCTCAGGGCCTGGTCCTCCGACAGGTCCCTCGCCAAGATGAGCTGGGCACCGCTGTTGGCGTGCTCGAAGGTGTCGAGCAGCTCCGCCTCGGGCTGGTCGAGGTATGCCGAGAGCGTGCTGGCCAGCAGACCGACCGAGTCGTCGGTGACCAGAGCCATGTCGACCACGACCGCCAGCGAGGGCCTGGTTCCCGCCAACAGCACGCCGTCCCGGTCGTAGATGTCGCCCCGCGGCGCCGGGGTATTCACCAGGCGCACCTGGTTGGACCTGGCCCTCGCCTCGTACTCCAGGGCCCCGGTGACCTGAACGGTCCAGAGCCGCAGGCCGAGCAACCCGAGCATCGCGGCCAGCACCGCGCCCACCAGCACGATCCGCCACGACGAGTTCACAGCGCCCACCCCCGCTCGCCCCGTCGCATCGTGAGGTTGGACACCCAGAAGATGGGGGCGGCGAGGATCACGTTCCACACCGCCGGCAACAGGAGATGCTTCCACAGATCCGGCTGGCTGATGATCGAGTGGCCGAAGAGGGTGCCGACGATGGCGTAGAGCACCTGGCCGGCCACGGTGAGGCCGAAGATCCCCACCGCGACGACGAGGACGCCGTCCACCTCGCGGTGGCGCAGCTTCACCGTGGCGTAGGCCACCGCCGTCATCGCGATCGCCCACAGCCCGAGCGACGAGCCGCCGACGAGGTCGGTGAGGAAGCCTGCGGTGAAGCCCACCAGCAGGGCGGCTTCGGGCTCGAGGTAGCGGGCGCAAGCGATGACGGTGAGCAGGACGATCGAGGGGGCGATGGCGAAGGGCCGGACCTCGTTGAAGAGGGTGGTCTGCAGCACGAGCGAGACGAGCACGAGCCCGAAGGCGATGAGGGTGTTCCGGTGGCGTCTCACTGCTGGCTGGGGTCGGGGTCGACGAACTCTGGCGGGGCGATCAGCGGCGACTCGGGCTCGATCTCGGCATCGAGGGGCGACCAGCCCACGATCACCCGGACGTAGTCGAGCTTGGAGAACTGTGCGGCGGGCTCGACCTCGGTTCGGAGGACGAAGTCCACCTCGGCGTCGGCGGACTCCGAGACGAACCCGACGACGATCCCCGGCGGAAACCGGCTCCCATCGGTGACGACGACCGAGCCTTCGGTCACCGGCGTCGAGGCATCGAACATGTCGAGGCGCAGCGAGTCGGTGCCGACGCCGGTCACCACGCCGGTCTCGTTCGTCTCTCGGACCCGCACGCCCACGGCGACGACGGGGTCGGTGAGCAGACGAACCCTGGCCGTGTCGGCGGTGATCGCATCGACCCGCCCGATCAGGCCCCGCTCGTCGATGACGGCCTGGCCGACGGCGATCCCGTCGTCGGATCCCTTGAGGATGTACCGGACGTGGTCGTAGGAGGAGGCGCCGGACGAATAGACCCGCGCCGCAACCGAGGCCAGCTCGAGGGGTGGCGCCAGACCGTTGATCGCCTCCAGCTCCTGGACCTTGGCCTGGAGCGATTCGGTCTCCCTGAGCTTCAACTCGAGCTCGCGGACCTCGGCCTCGAGGCGGGCGTTCTGCTCGCGAAGGCCCGCCAGGTTCGAGATCCCCTCGAAGAACCCGACGACCGGAGAGATCACCATGTCGGCGCCGCGCTGGAGGGGAGCGAGCAGCGTCTGAGTCCCTCCCCTGAGCGTGTCGGCGATGCCGGTCTCGGTGGTGCGAACGTCGAAGGTGGCGATGACGAACCCCGCCGCCAGCAGCGAGAGGAACAACGCGGTGACGCGGTCGAAGCGCCTGCCCGATGGCAGCATCAGCCGACCGGGGTCGTCACATCACGTGCGACCGGTTGAATGAAGCACGCTGCCCAGAACATCGAACTCCTCCAACACCGCGCCCGAACCGATGACGACACTCTGCAGTGGATGCTCCGCGGTGACGATCGGCATCCCGGTCTCGTGAACGAGTCGCTGATCCAGCCCCCGCAGCAGCGCTCCACCGCCCGCCAGAATGATCCCGCGCTCCATGATGTCGGCGGCCAGCTCGGGCGGCGTCTTGTCCAACGTGTACTTGATCGCATCGATGATGGCCTGGACGGGCTCCTCCATGGCCTCTCTGATGTCCTGGCTCGAGAGCACGATCGTCTTGGGAAGACCGGACACCAGGTCGCGGCCCCGCAGCTCGGCGGCCGGCTCGTCCTGAGACGGCCAGGCGGAGCCGATCGCCATCTTCACCTGCTCGGCGGTGCGCTCGCCGAGCATCAGGCTGTACTCCTTCTTCACCCAATCGATGATGGCGGCGTCCTGCTCGTCACCGCCGATCCGAATGCTCCTCGACACGACGATGCCCCCGAGGGAGATCACGGCCACATCGGTGGTGCCGCCGCCGATGT
>CAZCBO010000138.1:955-7569 GCA_964496825.1 uncultured Acidimicrobiaceae bacterium | reverse complement strand
TCAACGAGCACCTCATCGCCAAGATCGAGGACCACCGCGACGAGCTCGAGTTCGTGGCTGCCGACCTCGATCAGCAGGCGGACACCCTCGTCGTCTCCTTTGGCGTGACCGCCGGCGCCGCCCGGGCGGCCGTGCAACATGCCCGCAGTCAGGGTACGCCGATGTCCCTCCTCGTGGTGCACAGCCTGTGGCCGGTCCCGGAGACCGCCCTCGGCGAGGCCATGGAGGGGATCGAGCGGGTCATCGTGCCCGAGCTCAACATGGGCTTGTACCGGCGGGAGGTCGAGCGGATCGCCGGCGACCGGGAGGTGATCGGCGTCAACCGCATCGACGGTGAGCTCATTACGCTCCAGGAGATCGCCGATACCTTCTGATGGCCACGATCACCGTCACCCCGATCGCCACCTACAAGACCGAGGAGAAGTACCCCTTCTGCCCCGGCTGCGGGCACGGCCTCATCCTCGACCGGCTCGACGAGGCGATGATCCGGCGCGATCTCGACCCGGCGAGGGTGGTGCTGGTTTCCGACATCGGGTGCGTCGGGCTCTCCGACGAGTACTTCACCACCTCGGCGTTCCACGGCCTGCACGGGCGCTCGGTCACCTACGCCACCGGGATCAAGCTGGCCAACCCCGAGCTCGAGGTCATCGTGCTGATGGGCGACGGCGGCACGGGGATCGGCGGCACCCACCTGCTGTCGGCGGCGCGGCGCAACATCGGGATCACCGTGATCGTGATGAACAACCTCAATTTCGGCATGACCGGCGGCCAGCACTCGGTCACCACTCCCGAGGCCGGCGTGACGGCGACCACGCCCCTCGGCAACCTCGAGCACCCGCTCGACATCGTCGCCACCGTCGGCGTCAACGGCGCCGCCTACGCCTACCGGGGCACGTCCTTCGACAAGGACCTCACCGACCGGATCGAGGAGGCCATCGAGAAGCCCGGCTTCGCCCTGCTCGACATCTGGGACCTGTGCACCGCTTACTACGTGCGCACCAACAAGTTCACCAGGGCCGGGATGGAGGAGGACATGCGTTCCTGGGGCCTCGAGCCGGGACTGCTCTACGAGCGCGATGTCACGGAGTATGCCGCCGGGTACCGACAGATCCACGCCGACCTGATCGGCAAGGAATCGACCGGCCCGCGACCGATCCCGGTGAGCCACCGGCACAACCTGGAGCGACCCCTGGCCATCGTCGTCGCCGGCTCGGCGGGCGGGAAGGTCCGCTCGGCGGTCAAGTCGGTGGCCGTGGCCGGGATCCGCTCCGGCCTGTGGGCGGCCCAGCGTGACGATTTCCCCGTCACGGTCAAGGCGGGGCACTCGGTGTCCCAGCTCTGGCTGTCACCCGAGGAGATGCCACTGCGCACGATCACTCACCCCGACGTGCTGCTCGTCATCTCGGAGGACGGTTACCGGAAGGCCGGTCCCTACCTGGAGGAGATGACCGCAGAGGACCTGGTAATCACGATCCCCGACTACGCCGATCTCGACACCGAGGCCAAGGTGGTGGTCTTCGACCCCAAGGCGGCGTCGGAGCGCATCCCGAAGACGTCGATGGGCCTCGTCTACCTCGCCATCGCCATGACGATGGTCGCGCCGTTCCCGCTCGAGGCGCTGCGCGACGTGTGCTCGGTCGGATCGTTCGCCGACGTCAACCTCCAGGCGATCGACACCGCGCTCGAGCTGGTCACATCGTGATGACGGCCTTCCCGTTGACGCGCCCCGTTCCGAGCCGGGACAGCGCCTCGGGCACCTCGGCCAACGCATAGGACCCGTCGATGGTGGGGGTGATCGCTCCATCGGTGACGAGGCCCGCCAGGTAGGAGAGGTCCTCGGAGTTTGGCCCGGCCAGGAGAACGCCCATCCGGCGGTTGCCCAGCTTCGAAGCGATCGATCCGGTCACCGCCGCCTGGAGGAGGCGACGCACTGGGCCCCCGGCGATGAGGTACGTCCCCTCGGGTCGTAGGGCACGCCGGTTGGCGAACAGCGACCGGCTTCCCACGAAGTCGAGAATCCGGTCGTACCGTTCGCCATCCTTCGTGTAGTCCACACGGGTGTAGTCGATCACGCGGTCGGCACCGATCGATCGCATCACCTCGAGCTTCGTCCCGTGGTCCACCGCCGTCACCTCGACACCGAGCGATCTGGCGATCTGGACCGCAAAGCTTCCTCCGCCACCACCGGCACCATTGACCAAGACCCGCTGACCCGGCTGGACCCCGCCCTTGTGGCGAAGACCCTGCACCCCGAGGACACCGGACTGGGGGATGGCCGCGGCTTGTTCGAAGGTGATGCCGGCCGGCTTGGCGACCAGCGGGGCACGCTCGGGCACCCGCACATACTCTGCAAACCCACCGTGTCCCCAGTAGAGAGTGTCTCCGAACACCTCGTCGCCGGGTTTGAACCGGGTGACGTCGCTGCCGACCGCATCGACGGTCCCCGCAACATCGGATCCGAGAACCGTATGTTTCGGTCGCAGCGGTCCTTCGAGACGGGCATACAGCGGGCGCCCCGTCAGGGTCTCCCAGTCGGACCGGTTCACCGATGCCGCATGGACCCGGATCAGCACGCTGTCGTCGCGCAGTTCCGGAACCGCGATGTCGCGTAGCTGGAGCACCTCGGGTGAGCCATATCGCTCGTAGACGATCGCCCTCATCACGGTGGGGGTCACGGCGGACACCGATACACGTCGTCCCGCTTCACCGGCCCATTCTTCTCACGTCCGGCGCCCCAAGGCGAGCCGCGTCCGCCGTGTGATCGTCCGGCTGGGTCTGTGACTGCATCTCGGCGGCGACGCGCAGGTGGTAGTGCTCGACCTCCCTGGCGATCGTGGCCTCGTCCCAGCCCAGGACCGGCGCCGCGAGACGGGCGGCTTCGACGGCGGCGACGATGCCGCGGTCCCGCACCTCGATCGAGAGCCGGGTTCGTCGGGTGAGCAGATCGTCGAGGTGGAGGGCACCTTCGGCCTGGGCCGCCCAAACGATCTCGGCCTTGAGGTAGGGCGCATCCTCGTCGAGCCGCTCGCCGAGTTCCTGGTCCTCGTCGATGAGATCCAGAACCTCCCTCGCCGAGGAGCCGTGGCGGGTGAGCAGGTGCTCGATGGTGGCCAGGGGCATGTCGCGGCTCGCTGCGATTGCCCGCCTGCCGTTCCATAGCTCGGCGAATCCCTCGGCACCGACGAGCGGGACCTGGGCGGTCCGGCTCGGCGGGACGGCCCCGCCGCGTTCACGCAGGGCGACGTCGACGACGTCCTTGGCCATCACCCGGTAGGTGGTGAACTTGCCGCCGGCGATCGTGATCATGCCGGGCGCCGGTCGGGTGACGGCATGCTCGCGGCTGAGCTGGGTGGTCTCCCCTGACGTGCCCGACACCAGGGGCCGGAGGCCGGCGAAAACGCCGATGACGTCCTCGTGCTCGATCGGGGCTGAGAGCAGCCGGTTGACCTGGTCGAGGAGATAGTCGATGTCACCCGCCGAAGCCGCCGGGTGCGCCAGGTCGAGATCCCACGGCGTGTCGGTGGTCCCGATCAGCCAGTGCTCATGGAACGGGATGATGAAGAGCACGCTTTTCTCCGTTCTGGTGATCAGCCCGGCGGTGGCTTCGATCCGCTCGCTCGGCACGACGAGGTGGATTCCCTTCGATGCGGTGACGTTGCGAACCGGGTCGCCGACGAAGTGTTCGACCTCGTCGGTCCACACGCCCGTGGCGTTGATGACGACGTCGGCGTGGATCGTCACCGACCGGCCCGACTCCAGGTCGATGGCATCGACTCCCGCCGCTCGTCCGTTGTCGCGGAGCACGCCGACGGCGCGGACGCTGGTGGCGATCGCCGCCCCGTCGCGGGCGGCGGTACGGGTCAGGGCAGCAACGAAGCGGGCGTCGTCGGTGCCGGCGTCGTAGTACCGCAACCCGCCGGTGAAGCCATCGGCATCGAGCGCAGGGAACACCTCGAGCAGGTCCTCCTGGGAGAGCTGCTCGTGACGGGGGAGCGGGTTCGGGCCCGTTGCGGCGAGGGCGTCGTAGAGGGTGACCCCGGCGGTGACGTAGAGGCGCTCCCACCGGCTCTTGACCGGGTAGACGAACGGCACCGGCCGCACCAGGTGCGGTGCCAGGGTGGTCAGGAGAAGGCCTCGCTCCTTGAGCGCCTCGCGCACCAGCCCGAAGTCGAGTTGCTCCAGATAGCGCAGACCGCCGTGGATGAGCTTGGACGATCGGCTGGAGGTCCCCGATGCGATGTCGCGTTGCTCGATCAGCGCCGCCGCGAGCCCGCGGGAGGTGGCGTCCAGCGCCGCGCCCATCCCCGTCGAGCCCCCGCCGATGATCACGACGTCGAAGTGTTCGTCGGCCATCCGGGCCAGGGCGGCGAGACGTTGATCCGGACCGAGCAGGGAGAGATCGGTCATCACGCTGAGCGTAAGCCGTTCTTGCGTAATGTCAGCCCGTATATGGGCTCTGGCTACGCAAGAACGGAGGATCTCACCGCCGCCGCCGAGGAGTGGATCGCCGGGGACCCCGATCCGGAAACCCGGGCGGAGCTCCGGGCGATCCTCGACGCCGGTGACGCGGCGGAACTGCAGGAGCGCATGGGTGCAACGCTCGTGTTCGGGACCGCCGGGCTGCGGGGAAGGGTCGAGGCCGGCTCGAATCGCATGAACCGCGCCACCGTGATCCGCGCCAGCCGGGGCCTCGCCGATTACCTGCTCGCCTCCACGCCGGACGATCGAGGCCCGGTCGTCGTCGGCCGCGATGCCAGGCTGTCGTCGGAGGCCTTCATGGAGGACGTCGTCGCCGTGCTCGTCGCCGCGGGCTTCCGCATCCGGTTCTTCCCGGATCCGACGCCGACTCCGCTCGTCGCCTACGCCGCCAGGGGGCTCGACGCCGTTTCGGCGGTCGTCGTCACCGCGAGCCACAACCCGCCCGCCGACAACGGATACAAGGTCTACGACGCCAACGCGGTCCAGATCGTCCCGCCCGCCGACGAGGAGATCGCGGCGGCCATCGCCGCGGTCGGGCCGGCGATCGACGTCCCGCGAGCCGAGATCCACGGCGACCACGTCACGCCGGTGCCCGACGACCTATTCGACGATTACCTCCAGGAGGTTGCGGTGACGCTGCCTCCGGTCACCGGCGACCGCTCCCTCAGCATCGTCTACACGGCGATGCACGGCGTCGGCGGTCGCTACGTCCTCGAGGCCTTCGACCGCTTTGGTTTCAGCAACGTCCATCCGGTGGCGGCACAGCTGGAGGCCGACGGACGGTTCCCGACGGTTGCCTTTCCCAATCCCGAGGAGCCGGGGGCAATGGATCGCGCCCACGAACTCGCCGCATCGATCGATGCGGACCTCGTCATCGCCAACGATCCCGACACCGACCGCCTCGCCGTGTCGCTCCCCGAGCCCGACGGCGCCTACCACCAGCTCACCGGGAACCAGGTGGGGGCGCTGCTCGCCGAGTTCCTCCTCTCCCACGGCGGGCCGGCGCAGCCCATCGTGCTCAACAGCATCGTCTCATCGCCGCACCTGGGATCGATCGCTACCCGGCACGACGCCACCTACGACCGGAGCCTCACCGGATTTAAGTGGATCTGGAATGCCGCCCTCGACCTCGAAGCGGCGGGTCGTGGCGAGTTCCTCTTCGGCTACGAGGAGGCCCTCGGGTACTCGGTCGGGCCGACCGTCCGTGACAAGGACGGGATCTCGGCCGCCGTGTCCTTCGCCGTGCTCGCGGCGGAGGCCCACGGTGACGGCGTCACCGTGTGGGACCGGCTCGGCGACCTCTACAGCCGCGACGGGGTGTGGGTGAGCACCCAGGAGTCGATCGTCCGTGCCGGGGCCGAGGGCGCCGTCGAGATCGCCGAGGCGATGGCCCGGCTCGGCGATGAGACGCCCGAGAGCCTGGCCGGCGTGCCGGTCACCGGAGGGACCGATTACCGCGAGGGTGCCGACGAGCGGCCCCGCTACCTCGGGGCCACGCCCCTGGTCGAGCTCAGCCTCGGCGATGCCGGAAGGGCGCTGGTGCGACCGTCCGGGACCGAGCCGAAGCTCAAGATCTACGTCGATCTGCTCGACGACGCCGGCGACGACTGGCGCGCCACCGAGGAGCGCCTCGTCGCACGGGCCGAGGCCGTTGCAGCCGACCTGGTCGGGTTCCTGGGGTTCTGAGCGACTGCGGAAATGCCGAACGGAGCCGCATCCGCGATAATTGGAGCAATCTTCTGAGGAGACGCCAATGGACATCCAGGCAATGCTCGGCGACGAGGCCGAGTCGCTGCTCACCTATGACGCCAAAGGGATTCCCAAGGAGGACCTCCACCTCCCCGGCCCCGACTTCGTCGATCGCGTCGTCGCCCAGTCGGACCGCAACCCGCAGGTGATGCGCAACCTGCACACCCTGTTCAACTCGGGCCGGCTTGCGGGCACCGGGTACGTGTCGATCCTCCCGGTCGACCAGGGCATCGAGCATTCGGCGGCGGCCTCGTTCGCTCCGAATCCCGCCTACTTCGACCCGGGCAACATCGTCGAACTGGCCCTCGCCGGTGGTACCAACGCCGTCGCCAGCACCCTCGGCGTGCTCGGCACGGTGGCGCGCAAGTACGCCCATCGGATCCCAT
>CAZCBO010000138.1:0-945 GCA_964496825.1 uncultured Acidimicrobiaceae bacterium | reverse complement strand
ACAACGAGCTGCTCACCTACCCGGCCACCTACGACCAGGTGATGTTCGGCTCGGTCGAGCAGGCCTGGGACCTGGGGGCCGCAGGGGCAGGAGCCACGATCTACTTCGGTTCCTCAGAGTCGATGCGCCAGCTCGAGGAGGTATCGGAGGCGTTCGCCACGGCTCATCAGCTGGGGATGTTCACCGTCCTCTGGTGCTATCTCCGCAATCCGGAGTTCACCGTCGACGGGACCAACTACGAGACCTCGGCCGATCTGACCGGCCAGGCGAACCACATCGGCGTCACCATCGAGGCCGACATCATCAAACAGAAGCAGCCGGAGAACAACGACGGCTACGGCGCCGTCGGGTTCGGTCGCACCAGCCCGCTCGTCTACGAGGAGCTGACCTCCGACCATCCCATCGACCTGACCCGATGGCAGGTGGCCAACTGCTACATGGGCCGTTCGGGGCTGATCAACTCCGGAGGCGCCTCGGGTGGAGCCGGTGACCTCGAGCAGGCGGTGCGCACCGCCGTCATCAACAAGCGGGCCGGAGGCACGGGCCTCATCTCGGGGCGCAAAGCGTTCCAGCGCCCGATGAACGAGGGCGTCGAACTGCTCAACGCCATCCAGGACGTGTACCTCGACGAGTCGATCACGATCGCGTAGCCGACCCAGGGAGCAAACCGTGGCCATGACCCTTCCCCCCGCCGCATCGGTGGTCGAGAACCCGACGCAGCAGGAGCTGCGGGAGTGGGTGCTCGAGTACATGCCGAACATCACCGTGACCGAGTTCGACAACATCAACTACAAGGCACAGGTGAAGGCGCGGCTCGGTGGCTCGACGTTCTTCGTCGACGACGACGAGGAGTTCAAACCGTCGATGACCCGCGCCGAGTACGAGGAATGGGCCGCCAAACAGGACGCCTACATCGCTGATAGGGACATGATCCTGATGGAGGGC
>CAZCBO010000137.1:0-7576 GCA_964496825.1 uncultured Acidimicrobiaceae bacterium | reverse complement strand
CCGATCGACCAGTAGGCGATGGTGACGCCGTCGCTCGTCGCGGTGAAACGGATCTGCGGTGGCTGCATCGATTCGAGCCTATCGAGCGGCCTCAGCGGTTGTCGTTGATCATCGTCATCCGGTACGTGACCCCGCCCGGAGCGGTGGTCTCGACCTTCACCGGCATCCCCGGCTTGTCGACGGCAAACCAGTAGACGTCCGTCGTCGGCCCGTCGGTCACGGTGTATCGCCTGCACCGCAGATCACCCATACGGGACTCCAGGACGTCGTCGGCGATCTCGGTCTGGTCCTCGGGAAAGGAGGCGTGTGCCTGGAACTCCTCCCATTTCGTGCGGAGTTCGACGGGATCGTCGATCGGCTCGCCTTCCATGCTCAGCGACTCGGTGGTGTGGTCGGCGCCCTCCTCGTCGACGGTGACGAACCGGTTGATCGTGAGGTACGGGTCGCCGTCCCTCGGCTCGATCAACAGCCCGATGGTCCGGCCCGCCGGGCAGCCGTCGCGGATCTCGGCGGCAGTGAAGGGTGTCGGGGCGTGTCCCATGCGGAACACGTGTGGGTCGCTCTGGGGGTCGGGCATCCGGCGATGCTACCGCCGCGCGGCCCCATCGCAGATAGCGGCGAGGAAACGTACCCGAGAGGTGTGTTTTCTCGCCGCCTTGGCCTCGTCGGTGGGCCTATCGGCCGGAGTTGAAGTAGGTCCACCACTCTCGTGGTGTCCCGGATCTTCCCTGGTCTCGTCTACCTCGCCAGGACGTGGCGACGACTCCGATCTCGTACTCCAATTGCACCTGGCGGTACTTCCGGCGGCGCCGCATGCACCCATCATCCTGGACGGGTCACCATCCGTCTATGGGGGATCACCCCCACCCGCGCGAGCTGGAGCCCGAGCGGGGGGCCGGGGGTGTGGGCGGCAGGGTCGCCCGGGAGGGCGAACCGTCGGCCTGTTGGCTCCGTGTGTCCGGCTCTAGGTGAGGCCGGTGTTGCCTGCCACGGGAAGCCAGCCGCTCTGGCCTGCGCTCCACTGGGAGTCGGCGACGCCTTGAGTGTTGCTGTGGCGGAAGTACATCGTCGTATTGGAGGGGCGGAACACCGCGGGGGTGTCGGTGCCGTCGACGACGCCCCAGTCGCCGGCAACGAACCGGTCGGCCGGGTTCCCGAAGTAGAACTGATCGTCGGCGACCCCGGTGGTGAGCGTGTTGCGGAAGTAGAAGAACCCGGTCGACTCCCGGTGCAGCCCGATCTCGTCGATCCCGTCGCCGTCCCAGTCCCCGACCACCGGCTTGTCGCCCAAGTTGCCGAACAGGAACGAGAACTCCGCAGCACCCAACCCGCCGTCGTTGGAGCCGAGCTGGTTGATGATGTAGAACCGGGCCTCGCTGGGACGGTAGATCGACACCGTGTCACAGCCGTCATTGTTGAAGTCACCGGCGATCGGGATGTCGCCGGGGTCGCCGAAGAAGAAACGGATATCGGCGACGCCTTGGGTATTCGAGTTCCGCAGGTAGACGTACCCGTCGGATTGGCGATACAACCCCGGGGTCTCGTCACCGTCACAGTCCCAATCCCCCAGGAACGGGTAGTCACCGGGGTTGCCGTAATAGAAGGATCGCAGCTCGACACCGTTGCTGTCATAGAGGTGCCAGATGCCCTGACTGGAGTCGACGAGCCCGACCGTGTGGACCGGGTCCGGTTCCCCCCCGCCGCCACCGCCACCGCCGTCGCCACCGCCACCGCCACCGTCGCCACCGCCGTCTGGGGTGGCGTCGAGGATGGTTCCCACCCCTTGCCCGTCGGCGATGGTGGCGTTCACCGGGTCGGTCAGATTGACATGGAAAGTCTCGGTGGCTTCCTGCTCATCGTCGCTGTTCGTCGCCACCGTGATCGTCTCGGCGGTATCACCCGGGGTGAAGGTGACGATGCCTGACTTGGTGGTGTAGTCGCCGGGAGCCGCCGCGGTGTTGTTTGCAGTGGCGTAGTTGACCGTTACCTCACTGGCTGCTGCCCCCGACAAGGTCACCGAGAATTCTGCGATGCTGCCCTCATCAATGGGCGTGGCATCGCTGATCGATACCGTCGGCGGCGGCGCAGGTGGAATGCCGAGGATGGTCCCGACACCCTGGGAATCGTCGAGGGTGGCGTTCGCTGGTGAACTCAGGTTGACGAAGAAAGTCTCGTTCTGCTCATCGTCGTCACCGTTCGTCGTCACGGTGACCGTCTCGGCCGTTTCACCGGGGTTGAAGATCACGACACCAGAGCTGGCGGCGTAGTCGCCTGGAGCGACGGCGCTGTTGTCTGCAGTGGCGTAGTGGACGTTCACGGCTTTGCTCGACGCCTCTGACAGAGTCACCGAGAACTCCGCAGTGCCGCCTGCATCGACCGAGGCGGCATCCGCAATCGACACGGTCGGCGGAGGACCTGGCGGTGCGCCGAGCGCAGGTGTCATCGAGACGCCTACTACTGGGATGAGCGCGGCTGCCGCGGTAAGCACAATGAAACGTCGCACGTTCGAAGATCCTCTCGAAGACGCTGGCCGTGGGTTCCTTTATCGCTGTTCGCGACTCGAACCTTGAGGCGGGAGGTGCCGCGCCGTTGGGATCCTCGCCCGGCCTCGACGAACGTCTCCGCGGGGTCGCCTGAGAGGTCCAACTCGTCCCCAGCTCGGCCCAAGCTCGCGGGGGCCGTAGGAGCTGAGAGCTGCCGACAGCCCGGCAGGCCTTTGGAGGATCAGGGATTTCGCCGGTGGGCCCGCCAGGACTCGAACCTGGGACCGACGGATTATGAGTCCGCTGCTCTAACCAACTGAGCTACGGGCCCAGCCACGAGTGTACGGACTCATCGGCGAGTGCCGATCTCCTCTAGGCACCACCGCAGCCGATTGACACGCTTGAGGTGGAGGCAGCCATGAAACGCATCGACGACATCGACCGGTATCTGCGGACGCAACTCGCCTCCCATCGCGAACCCGAGACGGTGGGGTCCGAGCCGATGACGAGGGCCTTCGTGACCATCTCGCGGCAGGCAGGCACCGGGGGTCACGCCTTCGGCGAGACGATGCTCGAGGTGTTCGAGCGGCAGCCCGACTCGGCCTTGTTCGGTGGCTGGGAACTCTACGATCGGGAACTCTGCGAGATCGTCGCCAGGGACCCCCGGTTTGCGTCGTCGCTCGACTCACTGCTCGAGGAGGAGTACCGGTCGAAGACGGACGACTTCTTCACCCAGATCCTGCGATCGACGGTGGACCAGGGCATGGTGATCAACCGCGTGTTCCTCGTCGTCCGGACGATCGCCCGCATGGGCAAGGCGATCATCGTCGGGCGCTGCGGTGCCCAGGTGACGAGGGACATTCCCGGTGGGCTGACTCTGCGCATGGTCGCCCCCGAGGACTTCCGAATCCGCCGTGCCATGGACTCCCTCGGCATCACCGAGCGCGAGGCCAGGGCCGGCGCCCGCCGCCGCGACCACGATCGGGTGCGCCTCACCAGGGCCCAGTTCGGCGTCGACATCGACGATCCGACCGGCTACGACATGGTGTGCAACGTCGCCCGCGTGTCCTACGAAGAGATCGCCGAGGCGGTGGCTGCCGTTCTCAGCAAGCGCCACGTGGAGGCGGCCCTCCCGTGAGAGAACGCATCCTCCTCGGTCACTTCTTGACCCGGCATGAGGCTGCCAAACGATCCGGCATGTCGGGGAACGAGGTGCTGCATCGGCCGGATCTCCTCCACATCGGAGGGACGTGGCTCGAGGAGGCCTACTTCGGCTTCCAGTTCGATGACCTCGGCGTCCGGTCCGACCTCGCCTCGGTGGTGCGGCCGCTGCGCGATCGGTTCGACGACATCGTCATCGCCGACTGGCTGGCTCGTCCGAACGAGATGCTCAGCGCGTACTCACCCTTGCGCTGGCTGGCCCTCGGTGGCGACATCTCGCGGGTGGAAGATGCCGCGGTGTCCGCCGGTCCGGTTGCGTGAACCCAGTCGAGCCACCGGAGTCCGGGCTTATGCTGACGAAGAAATGCCACAAGACGCCCCGACGCGCCGGCTGGCCGCCATCGTCATCGCTGACGTGGCCGGCTTCTCTCGGCTCATGGAGGCGGACGAGTCGGGAACCTTCGACCGGCTGAAGGCGATCCTCACCAGCGTGGTCGAGCCGACGACCGAGGAGTTCCGCGGGCGAATCGTCAAGGGCACGGGCGATGGGTGGCTCGCGGAGTTCCAGAGTGTGACCGACGCCGTGCTCAGTAGCCTCGACATCCAGGAATCGAACTCGTCACGGAATGCCGAGCTCTCGCCGGATCAGCGTCTCGAGCTACGGATCGGCATCAATCTCGGGGAGATCATCTTCGACGGAGAAGACATCTTCGGGACCGGGGTCAATGTGGCCTCCAGGCTCGAGTCGATCGCCGAGCCGGAAGGCATTTGCATCTCCGATGCCATCTACCAACAGGTCCACGGGATCCTCGATCTTCGCTATCACGACCTGGGCCCACAGACGGTGAAGAACATCGCCGAACCCGTCAGGGCCTACGCGGTTCATCGCCGTGAGACCGCTCGGTCGGACGCCGACACGAATCACCTGGCGACGCTCACCGCCGTCGCCGGTGCTTCGATCGCGGTACTCCCCTTCTCCAACCTGTCCGGTGACCCCACACAGGAGTACTTCGCAGACGGCATGGTCGAAGACATCATCACCGCGTTGTCACGGTTCAAGTGGCTGCGGGTGATCGCCCGGGCCTCGACCTTTGCCTACAAGGGCAGGGCCATCGATGTCCGTCAGTTCGCTCGTGACCTCGGGGTTCGTTACGTCCTCGAGGGGAGTGTGCAGAGGGTCGAGCGGCGCGTCCGAATCACGGGGCAGCTGATCGATGCCACGGAGGGCTCGCACCTATGGGCAGATCGATTCGAGGGCCACATGGAGGACGTCTTCGAGATGCAGGACCAGATCACGGAGCAAGTGGTGAGCACCCTCGAACCGCAGCTTCGCCGGGCCGAGATCGAGCGAGCGCGGCGCAAGCACCCCGGGAATCTGGACGCCTACGACCTCTACCTGAGGGCGCTTCCGCACGCCTACGCCATGCGCCCGGCGGACAATGCAACGGCGCTCGAACTCCTCGAAGAGGCGATGCGCCTCGACCCGGCGTACGTCCCGGCGGCAGCCTTCGCCGCCTGGTGCTACGAGCAACGGATCACCCGTGGCTGGCACGGAGCCGGTGACCACGAGGCCAGGGAAGCGGTGCGGCTGGCGCGATTCGCCCTGGCGGCCGACACTGAAGACGCCAACATCATCTCGATCGCCGGCTTCGTGCTCCTCATGGTGGGACGGGACTACGGCGCCGGCATGGCGGCGCTGGCGAGTGCCGTCGAGCTCAACCCCTATAACCCGTTCGTCCTGATGAATCACGGCTGGGCGAACGTCTTCGCCGGAGACCTCGACGTCGCCTTGGCGAGTCTGGAGCGGGCCCGTCGGCTCAGCCGCCGCGACCCCGCCGCCTTCTTCGTCCTCACCGGCTTGGCGATGACTCATCTCCTCGCCGGTCGCTGCGAGGCGGCGGTGGAACTCGCCGAGGCATCGCTCGCCGTCTACGAAGACTGGTTCGCAACCCATCTGGTGCACGCGTTGGCACTCGAGTGCGTGGGTCGCGTCGATGAGGCCGAGGCGTCGAGCGCCAGGCTGATGAGTTTCGAGCCCGCTCTCACCATCTCCGACTACCGACAAGCGCTTCCCTTCCGCGACCCCGAGCGAATCGCGCTGCTCGAGCGGCACATGAAGGCTGTCGGAATCCCCGAGTAGCGATTCACCCGCCACCGGCGAGAGGAACGGTTGCCAGTTGATGCACCCCCTCGAGGACGAGGCGCGGCGTCCTGCCGGTATGACAGCGGCCATCGGCCGTCCACACCGTTCTCCGCTGCTCCCCCAGGGTGAGAAGAACGGCGCCGGCTCGATCCTCGAGCTCGATCTCGCGCAGGCCGCGGTCGGGATCCTTCCACAGGGCGATCACGCGCGATCCCGAGCGACCGAGATGCTGCGAACGGGTCGCCATGCCGAGCGAGGTCAGTGTGAGTACCGCGGAGCCGGGATCGTCGGCCAGAACGCTGGCATAGCGCGACGACCATCGCGTGGCCAGTTGTGGTCCGTCGAGCAGCAGCGCGATCACGAAGGTGGGGCCCACGTACCGAAGAACCTCGGCGACCTCGTCGAGACGGGCGAGATCCTCACAGATCAACACCGCCGTCGTGGCCCCGGCGCCCACGTCGAGGAAGGCGACGCCCCGGCGCGGGACCGAGATCGCCTCCCACCAGACCTTCTCCGAGGCGAGGACGTCCGACAGGCCGTACTGGACGATCTGGCTCTCGTCGAGACTCCAGCGATGATGCTTGTCGGCTTCGAGCCGAGTCCAGGCCGCGCCGCTCCAGAGCCCGATGTGGGCGTAGTTGCGGCCGAGATGGCTCTCTGCGTCCGGTGGCTCCCGGACCCCTGCGGCGAGGAAGATCGCTCCGTGCTCGACGAGCACATCCTCCAGAGGTCCGATCTCCTCGGGAAGGAGGGCCGCCTCGGGAAGCACCACCGCATGCACCTCGATTCCCCGCTCCAGGGCAGACGCGAGCGACGCACGGACGTACGACAGGTCGAGTCGCCGCTGCGGATCGAAGGCGAAGAAGCCGAAGGCCTTGGGGTCCATGCCCAGTACCGGTCGGGCCGAAGGCCCGAAGTCCGCCTCGTCGATCTCGAGGGGCCAGGGCAGAAGCAGGACGTTCCACGTCGTGCCGACTTCCCTTCGTTCTGCTACGTCTCCCAGCACCACCCGGGTCCACGACACGTCCACCGGGCTGACGTGGCTCGAGAGGTGACGAGACAGCGATCGCAGGTTGATCCCTCCCTGAGACAGATGGGACTTGGGGAGAATCCGGATTCCCGAGGGCGGCAGCCGGGATAGCGATCCGGTCTGGGCAACCAATTGCCAGGCGCGCCCCTCGAATGATCCCGGCTCGCCTCCCTGGTAGTCGTCCAGCCCGGCGAGCGTCTCATCCACCACGGCGTGGAGCGTGAGAATGGCGACGCAAGTGGGCCAATGGGTGCCATTGGCGACGTCCTCGAGCCGCATGGTTCTGGCCCGGCCGAGCGTCTCCCAATGTTCGGCGACGAGATCGGGAAGCTCCGTTCCACCGGCCCGCAGCTCGTCGACCCACTGCCGTGCAGCCTTCTCCACGTCGGCGCTCCAGTCGGGCGTCGGCGGCCATCGCTGCCCCGAAGGTGGCGACACCGCAAACCGGAAGGCGCCGGTCACATGGAGGATGACCGCGGTGCAGGCGAAGACATCCGGTGGCCATTCGGGGAGCCGGTCCCAATCCGGGTCCGTTACGACACGGCCCAGCATCCACTCGACGGTACGGGCCTCGTAGGGCTTGATGGGGCGCTCCCTCCTGCTCACCAGCGAGAAGAAACGACTCATTCATCATACGACGGGAATCGCGAACCGTCTCAGCGTCTGACGCCTCCAAACGGCGCCCCGGCAAGGTCAGCCGGTCGCGCGTCGGTGTCGAAACGGCAACGAAGCCGGGTGGAGTTCACATTCCGTACAACC
>CAZCBO010000136.1:0-7664 GCA_964496825.1 uncultured Acidimicrobiaceae bacterium | reverse complement strand
GGCGTCGACGCTTCCCGGTGGAAATGCCGCCGTCACCATGCACATCGGGCGCTACGACGCAATGGAGCCGGCGTACGCCGCGGTCAATGCCTGGATCAGGAAGCACGATGGTCGGCCCAACGGACCCGCCTGGGAGGTGTACTACACCGATCCGATGGCCGAACCCGATCCCTCGACCTGGCGCACCGAGATCGTCCAGCCCTACGTGGAGGACGATTGAACCGGTGTTGATGCACCCGGTGAGCGGCGGCACATGACCACTCCGACGTTCGGCACGTTCTCCAACGGTATGGCGTATGCCAGATGGGGTACTGGGGCGCGCACCATCCTCCTGATCCCCGGGGGCCCAGGGAACCACATCCCCAAGGGCCTGGGTCTTCTGATCATGTTCAAGCCGTTTCGACCGCTGGTCGACGCCGGATATTCGCTCTGGTACGTGGCGAGGCGCCGCAGCATGCCCGATGGGTACTCGATCGAGAACATGGCGGACGACTACGCGGCCGTGATCGATGCCGCGTTCGGCGGCAGGGTCGATGTGGTGCTCGGGACCTCCTACGGGGGGATGATCGCTCAGTATGTCGCGGCGAACCACCCCAACTCCTTCGACCACATCGTGGTCGCGGTCGCTGCCTGCGAGCTCAGCGAGCAAGGGAAGGATGAGGACCACCGCTTTGCGGTGCTGCTGAGCGAGGGCAAGACCTCCGAGGCGGGGGCGATCATGGTTCAGTCGGTGTTGCCGGGTCGCGGCTGGCGGTGGCTGGCCGGGATCGTCGGCAGGGTGATCGGGCCCTTGGCCGCGGGGGACCACCCGTCCTACGGTCACGATGTGCTGGTTGAAGCCGACGCCGAGGCGGGCTTCGATGCACGGAAGGCCCTGCCGACAATCGAGGTTCCCGTGCTGTTGCTCGCCGGCGACCAGGACGAACACTTCCCGGTCGACCTCGTCACCGAGACGGCCCGGCTGATTCCCGACTGCACGCTGCGCCTGTACATGGGCAGGACGCACGCCGGTGCGTTCTTCGACAAACGGCTCGCCCGGGACGTGCTGGCCTTCGCCGCGAGCTGACGCCTTGCCTTAACCTCGTCGTCCGGTGATAGTGGGGCCGCACCGGTAGGGAGACGGGTATGCCGACGGGGACAGAGATGGATCACGCGACGATCGTCGAGGGCCTGCTCGACCCAGCGGCCTACCCGCACCCGGTCGAGGAGATCGTCCACCTCCAGACCCACATCTCGTCGATCCTGCTGACCGGCGGCACCGCGTACAAGCTCAAGAAGCCGGTCGACTTCGGGTTCCTCAACTTCTCCACCCTCGAGCTGCGAGAGTTGAACTGCCGTCGCGAGGTCGAGCTCAACGGTCGCCTCGCCCCCGACGTCTACCTCGGCGTCGTTCCGGTGAGATTCGACGGGGCTCGGTTGTCGATGGGAAGCGGCGAGGGCGAGATCGTCGACTGGGCGGTCGCCATGAAGCAGCTCGACGACGACGACCTCGGCGTCGCGGTCCTCGAACGTGGTGCGTTGACCGAGGAGAAGCTCGACGGGCTCGTCGAGATCCTCGTGCCCTTCTATCGCAGCGCCAGGCGAGGTCCTGACGTCGACGCCTACGGTGAGATCGAGGCGATCAAGTACAACACCGACGAGAACTTCATCCAGACGGAGAGCTACATCGGCAAGCTCATCTCGCGCGATCGCTTCGAGCGCATCCGAACCTGGACCGATGCGTTCTTCGACGACCAGAAAGAGGTGTTCGAGCGCCGCATCGCCGAGGGGTACATCCGCGAGTGCCACGGCGACCTCCACCTGGACAACATCTTCTTCTGCGACCCACCCCTGGTCTTCGACTGCATCGAGTTCAACGATCGGTTGGCATGCGGTGACGTCGCCATCGACATCGGCTTCCTCGCCATGGACCTCGATTCCCACGGGCGCAGTGACTTGTCCGACCACTTCGTCGACCGCTTCATCGAGCGCTCCGGAGACGAAGGACTCCGCGAGGTACTCGACTTCTACAAGACGTATCGGGCCTTCGTGCGGGCGAAGGTCGCCGCACTCACGTCGGAGGATCCCGATCTCGACGGGGAAGAGCGGCGGCGGCACCGCAACGCGGCCCGCAACTCGTTTGGCCTTGCGTACCGGTACGTCGGGGGCACCGCCCGACCACCGTTGGTCGTCCTCTACGGCCTGATGGGAACCGGAAAGAGCTCGCTCGCCAATCACTTGCGCGAAATCTACGGGTGGCACGTCATCTCGACCGACGCAGTGCGCAAGCAGATCGCCGGTATCGGCGAGGCGACCCGGGTCTGGGTCCCGTACGCCACCGGCCTGTACTCGCGGGAGATGAACGAGCAGACGTACGACGAGGCCAGCCGGAGGGCCGCCGATCTCCTCGATGCGGGCTTACCGGTCGTCATCGATGGCGCGTTCAAGACGCGTGAGGAGCGGCGCGTGGTCATCGACATGGCTCGCGATCACGGCGCCGAGCTGCGCTTCATCGAAACCGTATGCGACCCCGAGTCCCAGCGCCGGAGGCTCGACGCAAGACAGGCATGGGACACACGCTCCGACGGTCGCATCGAGCTGATGGAACGCCAGCGGCAGGAGTTCGAGCCACCGGCCGAGGACGTCGCGCACCTCTTCGAGCAGTTCTCGACCGATGGTCCGAGCAGGGACACCCGTGCCCGCGTGGTCGACCACCTGCGCAAGCTCGGCATGCTCGGTCCACCCCGATGATAAGGACTACGTCGATGTCACGAGTCGATTCGGCGTCCCCGATCCGGGACGCCTTCCACCTGCGGGATGCCGAGGGCACCTTCCTCCTCCAGGCCGAGCCGGGATAGGACTTCAGGCCGAACGACCCTTCCCCGTGGCCGGGCGATGGCGTCCAATCGCGTTGTGCCGACGGCCTCTGGTCAGGGGGCGGACATGGTTGAGTCGAGTCGCGCCGGGGTGCAGGTGCCGCCGCTGACACTGCCCGTTCATTCGCTCACCCGGTATCTCCGATCTCGGTTCGCGGTCGTCGACGGCGAGCTGCGGTGGGACGTGCCGCGGACGTTGCTCGGGATCGTCCCGGTCGGCGTCGACCACATCACGGTGCCGATCGTCGACGTGCGCGAGGTGCGAGTCCACACGGCGGTGCGACCAGTGCGGCTGCTCATCGGAGGGACCCTGATCGTCCTGCCGCTGGTCGTCGCTCCGTGGTGGGTGGCCGCACCGGTGGCGATCGTCGGAGGTTGGGTGGGCCTGGCGTCCATCCGGCTGCATCTCGAAGCGGAGACCATCGGAGCGAGCCATCACGCCGGTGTCTGCTTCGGCCACCGTTTCGACGCCGAGCTCTACGCCGATGCCGTAAACGACCTCGTCAGGCGTTAGGCGACAGCCGCCAGCGCATCCGCCAACGGCTGCACGCGTGCCACGTCGTAGGGCGGCCGCATCGAGAACACCACGACATCGACGCCGGCATCGCCAAAGGTCATCGCTCGATCGGTGATCTCGTGGGGATCGTCTTCCTCGGCCCAGAAGACGTGAACCGAACGCCTGATCTCCTTCGCATCGCGGCCCACGGCGTCGCAGTGGCCGATCAGGACGTCGTTCAGCTCCAGCCACTCCTCGGTCGAGGCAGGGGCGAGCGCGTCCCACTGGTCCGCCCAGCGGGCGACGGTGCGCAGCGTGCGTTTCCGGCCCTTTCCGCCGATCACGATCGGCGGGGTTGGTTGCTGCGGCCCCTTGGGCTCGCAGCGCGCCGCGGTGAGCTGGTAGTACTCGCCGGCGAAGGTCGTCGATTCCGCGGATAGCAGACCGACGATGACCTCGACCCCCTCGTCGAAGCGGTCCATCCGCTCGGTCATGGTGCCGAGGGGGATCCCGTAAGCCTTCGACTCCGGCTCGAACCATCCGGCTCCGAGACCGAGCTCGAACCGGCCATCCGAGATGATGTCCAGGCTCGCTGCCATGTTGGCCGTCACCGCCGGGTGGCGATAGTGCATGCCGTGGACCATGGTTCCCACCCGGATCCTGTCCGTTGCCTGGGCGAGCGCCGCCAGCGTCGTGGCACCCTCCAGGCAACCCCCGTCGGCCGGAGGGGTCAGCGGATAGAAGTGATCGAAGTTCCAGGCCGACTCGAACACTTCGAGGCCGTCGGCGGCCCGCCAGATGGCGAGGAGGTCGCTCCACTCGGCATGTTGGGGCGGGGTCTTGATCGCAAAGGCAGGCATCGCACTTCTCCTGGTTGGTCAACGTTCGATCGGGCCGGGGAGCAGGAACGGGTAGGGTCGCCGTCGCACCGTTCGCTGCCACGACCGGTCGGCCCTTCTCAGCGCTTGGAGCAGGGCCCAGATCCGTGCATCGGATCGGTAGTATCGCTCCGCATCGGCACGGGTGATGGTCGGGGTCACGTACCGGTTTGCCGCCTCGAGCAGTGAATCGATCACGTGGTCGAGCCGCTCCTTCATGAGGTTCCCGGCCGCGTTGAGGACGATGGCCCTGGCGTCGTAGTAGTCGGCCAGGATCGCATCGAGAAGGAACCGCTTGACCCCGGCACGCGCCGCCCACGGCAGGGCGGCGATGAACAGATCGAGGTCGAGCATCTCGCGTCCGTCCTCGTCTCGAAGGAACGGCGTCGTCACATCGAAATACACGAGAGCATCGTCGCGCACCGCCCAGTTCGAGATCTGTGCATCCAGCCCGACCCGCTCGTCGACCGCCATCACGGCGTCAACCAACTGGGTCATCCGCCGTGACACGGTCCCCGGATCGGCGGTCCCGAGTTCGTCCACGAGCAGCGAACGCTCCAACGGTTGCACGCAATAAGGAACGACCGGATCCGAGCCGACCGCGTACACATCGGTCTGCACCGTGCGGATCCCTCTCATCGCGAGCATCCCCAGGTACCGATCGACCGTGGCGCGATATGCCTCGAACTGGCTACGCGTCATCGCCGGGAGCCGCTTGCCCGCCACCGTGTCAACGCTCGTGTCGATGCGGAGGACGGTGGAGATCTCGCCATAGCCAACGATGTCGAGTTGGTCGTCGGAACCGCTGCGGAGGGCGGTCATGACCTCTCCCTCCACCGCTTCGAGAACGGACGGATCGATCACCCGAAGACCGATCGCACGATGCCGACGATCTCGCCCGCCTCGCCTTCGGTGGTAATCAGCGGTGGGAGCATCTGGAGCACCGAGGTGTCGTTGCCCGCGTAGACGGCGAAGACGCCCGCATCGAGGAGGAGCTTGGCGGCGAGCATGCCGGCGTTCGGTGCCGGGAAGGCGAGGCCCATCATCATCCCGAGGTGGCGAACCTCGAAGGGCATGCCGCCCAATCCCTTGGCGATGCGATCGCCGATCGTGGCGACGTGCTCCAGGAAGCCGGGCTCCTCGACGATGTCGAGCACGGTGAGGGCGGCGGCGCACCCGGGCTCTGCGCCACCGAAGCTCGAGAGGTGGACGAAGGGGTGCTCGTCGAACACCGAGTGGAGTTCCCTGGTCATCAGCGTGGCGGTGATCGGGTAGATCCCACCGGAGAGACCTTTCCCCGTCACGAGGAGGTCCGGCTCGAGGTCCCAATGCTGGTGCGCCCACATGAGGCCGGTGCGTCCGAGCCCGGTCTGCACCTCGTCGACGATGAACAGCGCACCCCGGTCGTGGCAGAGGCGTTGCAGCGAGCCCAGATAGCCCGGCGATGGGATCGGCATCCCGAGGGTGGCGGGGATCGGCTCGGCGATGACCGCCGCCGTGTCGTCGCCGACGGCGGCATCGATCGCCCGGAGGTCGTCGAAGGGGACCTGGCGGAACCCGGGGAGGTTCGGTCCGAAGGGATCGCGATATTGGGGGTCTCCCGCCGCCAGCGCCATCCCCGTGTGCCCGTGGTAGCCACCGGAGACCGAGACGATGCCGGTCCGCTCCGTTGCACCCCGCGCCACCTTGAGGGCGAGATCGACCGCCTCGCCCCCGCTCACCCCGAAGACGACCCCGGAGAGCCGATTGCCGGTGGTACGCGACAACCGCTCGGCGAGCTCGGCCCTCCCGGGAGCGGGCAGGTGGTGGTTGCCGATGTCGCGGATCGCCAGGCTGTCGGCGACCGCGGCGAGGACGCGTGCGTTCCTGTGGCCGAGGTTGAACACGCCGCCGTTGGAGTGGCAGTTGATCCACGACCGCTCGGGGTCGTACTCGTCGTGAAAGCGGATCCCGTCGCGCTCGCCGATCACCGCGTCGAACCCGTACTGCTCGTACACGTCGATCTTGCCGGCGTTCACGTGACGCCGGTAGCTCTCGAAGAGGGACGCCCGGTCCACGGTGCGCAGTATCGCAGCGCGGATGGCGTCCGAGCTAGCCGGTCGGAACCACGAGGACCTCCACGCCCTCGCTGGGACCGTCCCGCGTGATCACCGGGTATGCCGTGTCGGTGATGTACAGCAGCTGCCCGTCGGCATCGACCCTGGCGAACACCGTGTAGGTGTTGCGGTCATCGATGTCGCCCTCGTCGTAGGACAAGGTGTACGGCACCGGGAGCTGGCCTCCGTCGAGCTCGATCGTCTCGGTCGACAACGTGATCCCCGGGGCGTCGGCCCGCGACGTGTCGCGCAGTTCGACGGTCACGACCGCGTTCGGCGGCAGGGCCACGCGGTCGAGCTTGTTGACGGTGCCGGTGACCTCGGCGTCGCTGCCGGAACAGGCGGTGACGACCAGGACGGCGATTGCGAGGAGGATCCCGCGCGTTCCACGTGCGCTCATCGGCGGGCAGCGTAGGTCCACCGGGTCATATCGGCACCTGCGAACCCAGGGTTGGCGCCTAGCGGGACCTTCGCCTCTTCACGGGACCGGTCCTGATCGACGACGATCGTGGTACCTGTGAGGAAGGGGTCGCCAATGCAGGTAATGGGAACGAACCGTTGGGACTTCGAGGTCGAGCCCGAGTCCTTGGTGGCGAAGGCGTTGGAGTTCGCCGAGGACGTCAGGATGCAAGGGATCGCAGAGCTCCACGGCGCCTGGATCGCCGAAGACGAGAAGCTGATGTGGTGTTCCTGGGACACCGACGACCTGACCGGCTTGCAGGCCGCCTTCGACGAGATGAACCGCCAGACCGGTCTCACCTCCGAGCTGAGTTTGGTGAGGACGTTCTTCTCCACGGTCCAGGAGACGACGCTGGTGTGAGAGCGCGGCGCGACCTACCCGCGCCGGCTGGCGAATCGAGGCGAGGGGTCTCCGGTCACCCAGCGGGGGGCCTTACTCGGGGTGACGCCGATCACCGAGCGGCCTCCCTCGACGATGGCTTCGGCGGTCCTTTCCGACGGCCGGCCCCGGGAGAGTGCGACGATCACATCACCCGGGTCCGATACATGTTCGGCCCAGGCAACGAGGTCACGGCCGTTGGGTTCGAACTCTGCCCACTCGGGCAATTCGATACCGGCAGCGGCGATCTCAGCCGGTCCGAGCGGCCCAACGATGAGTTGGCGCTGCGGTGCCAGCGCGATCGCCAGCCTTGCCGCGGTGCGGAGCGCGTCGAGGGTCCAGCTCTGCAGGTCGCGCTCTGAGACGACGAGCACGGCTCGCTCCGGCTCTGCACCAACCGCCGTGACGACCGCCACCGGACAGTCCACGTGACGCGAGACCTCGCTGGCGATCGTCTCGACAAACAGTCCCGTGACCGGTCGAGTGCCCGACCAGCCCAGG
>CAZCBO010000135.1:0-7807 GCA_964496825.1 uncultured Acidimicrobiaceae bacterium | reverse complement strand
TCGAAGTACCGCTGGAAGGCGAAGAAGATGATCAGCGGCACCACGGCGGCGATGAACACCCCGGGCGCGATCACGTCGATGCCGGTGCTGAACTCGCCGAGCCGGTCTCGCAGGAAGAGCGTGATCGGCCGCTGCTCGCCGGCGAAGACCAGGGCGACGAGCAGGTCGTTCCACGTCCAGGTGAACTGGAAGATGAGCAGGGCGGCGATGGCGGGGAATCCCAGCGGGAGCATGATCCTGAAGAAGATCGATCCTTCGCTAGCACCGTCGATCCGCGCCGCCTCGATCAGGCTTCCCGGCATTGCCACGTAGTAGTTGCGCATGAGGAATATGGCGAAGGGCAGCCCAAAAGCGGTGTGGAACAGCCAGATGGAAGGGATTCCGCTCAGCCCGAGGGTCCGGAACAGCGAGAAGGCGGGGATCAGCGCCATCTGCAGCGGAACAACGAGTAGGGCGATGATGAGGAGGAACAACCAGTCGCGTCCCCGGAAGGGAATCCAGGCCAGGGCATAGCCCGCCGCCGCCGCAAACAGCACCGGCAGCAACGTGCTGGGGATGGCGATGAGGAAGGTGGTGAAGAATGCCGAGACGAGGTCGGGGTCGCCAACGAGGTTGGCGTAGTTCTCCAGCGTCAGCTGGGACGGCTCGGTGAAGACCGTCCACCATCCCGATTCGCCGAAGGCCTCGATCGGGCGCAGGCTGGTGATCAGCAGGCCGAACCCCGGGATCAGCCAGAAGAGGGCGATGATGAGTAGCACGATCCGGGCCGCCCCCTTCGAAAGGAACCCGCCAACCGCCGCCAGTCTTCCGGGCTGGGCGGCGGCCTGGGTCTCTTCCGACCGCGGGCGGACGGCTCCGGCACTGAGCGTCATCGATCCTCCTCCGTGATCTGGAAGCGCCTGATGTTGAGGACGAGTACCGGCAGGATCAACAGAAACAGTAACACGGCGATCGCCGAGCCCAACCCGCGGTTGCCGAGACCGGTGAACGCCGTCCGCCACATCTCGAGGGCGATCACGTTGGCGTCGTCCTGCACCGAGCCGGGCGCGATGCCGACGATGAGGTCGAACATCTTGAGGGCGTTGATCGTCAGCGCGATGAACACCACGACCAACACCGGCCTGAGCTGCGGCACCGTGACGTGACGGAAGACCTGCCACTCGTTGGCTCCGTCGACGCGCGCCGCCTCCAGGGTCTCTCGCGGCAGCGATGCCAGCCCGGCGGCGATCACCAAGAGCGCAAACCCGCCCCAGATCCAGATGCCGGAGAAGATCGCCGAGAACGTGACGAGGTCGGCGCCGAGCCAGGTGATGCCGCCCCACGGCTCACGGAACTCGCCGCCATCGATCCCGGTGGCGTAGCTCCCCGGAGGGATCCCTTCGAACCGGTACCCACCATCGGGCCCGGTCTCCGTCTTGGCGATCTCCTGTCCCGAAGCATCGACCAGCACGACGTTGACGTCGGGGATCCCGAACTCTCCCTGCTCGACCACGCCCTTCTCGTTGTCGCCGGGCCTGGTGTCGCGCCACACCACACCCGACAATGTCTCAGGTCCTCCGCTGGTCGGATCGACGGCCTGGACTGCACCTTCAGGGAGCTCGGCCTCCGTGATACGGAGCAGGCCGAGGCGCGCCACCCCGCCGTCGGCCCCGACGTCGACCGTTGCTGCAATCGAGCCATCGTCGGTGACCACGAGGGTGTCCGTGGACGGTCCGGCGCCGGCGAGCTGCCCGGCGGGTCTGACCAGCGAGACCGGGATGTTGATCACCGCGTTGATGAAGCCGCGGTTCGGGTCCGCCTCGTACATGACCCGCCAGATGATCCCCGACGACAGGATGGCGATGGCAGCGGGGATGAAGATGATGAGCCGGAAGGCGCGCTTCCACGTCACCTTGTCCGAGAGCACGGCGAGGACGAGCCCGACGGTGGTGACGAAGAGCGGGAAGAGGGCGACCCAGATGAAGGAGTTGAAGATCGCGGTCCGCATCCGGTCGAACCGGAACATCTCCTGGTAGTTGTCGAGACCGACGAACTCCTGCCCGAACCGGTCGAAGAAGCTGTCGTAGATCGTTCGGATCGCCGGCCAGACGACGAGGGCGCCCAGCACCAGCAGCGCCGGTGCCAGGAACGCCAGCGCTACCCATCCGCGCCGCTTCACTCCACCTCCGCAGTCGCGATCACGGACCAGGGGGAGGGGCAGCGCCCCTCCCCCTGGTCAAATGCGGTCTATCCCATCGGCTGTGCCGCTTCAGCCTCTGCCTCCAGCTGCTCCAGAACGGCGTCGACGTTCCCGGGGCTCTCCATCCACGTCTGCAGGCCGCCCCAGATGCCGGCCCCCGTCGTTGCGCCCAGGGCGCTCGGTACCGAATCCGACATGTCGAAGACGAAGATGTCGGCTTCAACCAGCGCTGTCGCCGCGGCCCTCAACAGCTCGTCCGGATACAGGTTCAGGTCGGCGTTCCGGTTCGGCGACGTGAACCCGCCGAGCGGGATCCACACGTCAGCGGCCTCCGGCGACGCCAGGAACTCCAGCAGCGCTTGAGCGTTGGGGCTGTCGGTGAACGCCAGAGCGATGTCCCCACTGCCCAGGACAGCACCAGGAGAGCCTTCGATGCTGGGGAAGGGGAAGAAGTTGAGGTCTTCCGGGTTCGTGCCCGCCTCAGCAGCCGCGGCTGCGCCCAGGTCAGACGCTCCCTTCATCATCGCAGCGCCCTGCGTGTCGCCAAAGGCGTTTACCTGCGCGGCGACGTAGCCGAGCTGCAGGGCACCGTCGAGCCCCTCGGCAACATAATCCGGGTTGCCGATGAGCTCACCCATCGTCTCGAAGGCCTGCTTCACCGTCGGGTCGGTCCACGGAATCTCGTGGGCGGTCAGCTGCTCATACCCCTCTTGTCCCGCAACCCTGACGTAGACATCCTCGAACCAATCGGACAGCGTCCAACCGTCCGCACCGGCGACCGACATCGGCGCGATGCCGTTGTCGACCAGCGTCTGTGAAATGGCCAGCAGGTCGTCCCAGGTCTCCGGCGGGTCGATTCCGAGCTCGTCGAACGTCGGGACGAAGTACCAGATGAGCGACTTGTTGCTCGCCTTGGGCCACACGCCGTAGAGGGTGCCGTCGCGAGTACCCAGCTCCTTCCACACGGCCCCATAGTTGGCGTCGACGGCGTCGATGACCGCTTGGCTCGCTGGCACGAGAGCTCCCCTCGCGGCGAGGTCGGTCACCAGCCCGGGCTGGGCGACCATGGCAACGTCGGGCGGATCGCCGCCTTCGATTCGGGTCGACAGGATCGTCGGTAGGTCGTCGCCGACTCCCGAATATACGACCTCGACCCCGGTCTGTTCGGTAAAGGCGTCGAGCACCGCGAGCAGCGCCTGCCCCTCCGGGTGGTCCTCGCCCCTGATCCACATCAACTCGACTTCACCCGACAGCTCGGCGCCCGTCGTGGTGGTGTCCTCGCCATCACCATCACAGGCGGCGGCAATCAGAGAGAAGGCGAGCAGTAGGGCGAGAAGCGACCACAGTTTCTTCGATCTCATAGAACGCTCCGTTTCCTCCGTCCAGTTGGATCCGGACCGTTCCGTCCCCCTCGAGGTCCGGATCGCGTGTTCCCCCCGGCCAATGACCCTAGCGATGACGTGCGGCCGGTGCTAGCGGTCCGCTGCTACGCCTCCAGCCAGTTCCGCAACACCCGGCTCAGCAGCGGAATCGCACCCCACACCATCAGCGGGACAACGACGAGCACGGTGATCAGCGTGCGTACCAGGAACGCGAGCCCGAAGACGAGTGGCACGTCGAAGAGCCTCGCCATCAGCGGCAGCATGATGATCAGCAGCGGATAGAGGCCGAGCAACACGATGATGGCGAACTTCCATCTCGGCGGGGGGGCGGGCGGCCGGGTCGATTGCTCCGTCGGCGCAGGCTCGGTCACGGCCACTCCTCGGCAGGAACGAAGGCTCTCCTCCCCTGGGTGCGGACGGCGACGACGGCCACGATCGAAGCTGCGGTCAACAGGGCGAGCGACACGACCGCCCAGCTCGTTGAGAACGACGTGGCGTCGATAATCGCTCCGAGCAGCACCGGGCCGACGCCGGCCCCGGCGAAGATCCCGGCCTGGGTGATCGCCGAGGAGGCGGCAACGGTCTCGGTGTTGGCGTTGACCACGGTGAAGGTCATCATCCCCGGCCACCCCCACCCGGTGGCGAAGGCGGCGAGCACGAGCACCACGAACACCACGCCGGTGGCGGGACGCATGAGGAAGAAGACCATGGCCCCGGTGCCCATCAGCACCACGAGGGTGGCGAACCCGCGGCCGTGGACCTGATCGGTCACCGCGCCGGCGAACATTCGACCAAGGATGCTGGCGATCGACCCGGCGAAGAGCAGGAGCCCTGCCTGCGACTCGGTGAGGGAGGCTTCCTCGACCGATGCCTCGACGAGGAAGATGCTCAACGACATCGCCGCCGTGGTGCACAGCGCCGCCGCGGTCGACAGCGTGGCGAGATGGACGGCACGAAGGCGCCTGGCACCGCGGCCGGGCTCGTCGACGGCCGGAATCGCGGCAACCTCGTCCCCGTCGGAGGCGATCAGGAGCCACACGACCGGGACCAGGACGAGGGCGAGGGCATAGGCAGCGGGCCAGCCCCACCGCACGATCACCAGCGGAACGGCAAGGCCGGCGAGCAGCGTCGATGCCGGGATGCCGGCGTGCTTGAGGCCGAAGATGAGGCCGCGGCGATCAGGGAAAACCCGCTCGGCGAGCGACTTGTTGGCCGCCGGGTTGGAGAATCCGTAGATGGCGCCGCCCACGACCAGCAGCACGAGGAGTACGGCGAAGCTCCTGGCGAAGAGGGCGATGGTGATGAGGACGGCGGCAGAGCCCGCGGTGTTGATGCGCATCGCGGTCTGCCACCCGATCCGCTCCACGGTCCTGCCCAGCGTCGGAGAAGTGATCGCCGCCGACAGGAAGAAGGCGGCAGTGAGGACGCCGAGGCGGGTCGTCGTCAGGCCGATCTCGTCTTCGAGGCGCAGGAACGAGGCGGCCACCAGGAAGACCGGTTGTGAGGCCAGGGCAACCAGCAGGATGCTGAGGATCAGGCGGCGCCAGGGCAGGGCCCGCAGGGGGCTCAGAGTCATTGGTTGCCGATGGCCCCGTGTGGGATCTGGCCGAGCCGACCAGCCTGGTAATCCTCGAAGGCCTGGACCAGTTCGGCACGGGTGTTCATGACGAAGGGTCCTGCCCAGGCGACCGGTTCACGAATCGGGAGGCCACCCAGTACCAGCACGTCCATTTCGGGGCTCCGGCTCTCCTGGCGCTCGTCGGCGGCCACCGTGACGAGGTCACCGGGTCCGAACACCGCGAGGTTGCCCGCGCGAGCCGGAACGCGCTCATCACCAAAGCTGCCCTCGCCGTTGAGCACGTAGACGAGGGCATTGAAGTCACGGCGCCACGGCAGCCGCATCCGGGCCCCGGGGCTCAGGCTGGCGTGGAGCATGGTGATCGGCGTATGAGTCGAGCCCGGTCCCCGGTGCCCGTCCATCTCTCCGGCGACGAGGCGGATCAGCGTTCCTCCGTCGGGGGTGGTCAGCAGGGCGACATCGTTCCCGCGCAGGTCCTGATAGCGAGGCGGGAGGAACTTGTCCTCGGCGGGCAGATTGACCCAGAGCTGGAATCCATGGAACAGGCCCCCGGACACCACGAGCTCTTCCGGTGGCGTCTCTATGTGAAGGATCCCCGAGCCTGCGGTCATCCACTGGGTATCCCCGTCGGTGATGACTCCACCGCCGCCGTGGGAATCCTGGTGCATCATCACGCCGTCGATCATGTAGGTGACGGTCTCGAAGCCGCGGTGCGGGTGCCATGGCGTCCCCTTGGGCTCGCCCGGGGCGTAGTGCACCTCGCCCATCTGGTCGAGGTGGACGAAGGGGTCGAGGTCGGCGAGGTCGACGCCGCCGAAGGCGCGGCGCACCGGAAAGCCCTCGCCTTCGAACCCGGTCGGCCCGGTGGTGACCGATTTCACCGGCCGGCTCACCGCATCCGGCGCCGGCTCGGGGAGCCGGGGAAGGGTCAGGAGGTCGTCGACGGTGACGGCGGGCATGGGTCTTCTTTCTGCTCGGGTCTCTCCGAAACGGCGGCCACCGGGCGGCTATTCCTCGGCGACGTTACCGCGCCTGGGGGATGGACGGCCGCCGACGGCCGGCGAGCCGCCGCCGTACAGCGTGACTTTACATGCGCTAGTGTCGCTGCCGCGATCGAGGAGGGAATCTGAGCACGGGAAACGGACGCCACCTCGTGGCTCGGCAAGCCGAGGCGACCTACACCGTCCCCGATCGCTTCGCCTCGTTGAGCAAGGGCTTCCGCCGCTGGACGATCGTGGACGAGGCCAGCTCGGTCCATCAAGACTTCGGCGTTTGCGAGCTGGAGCCCGGTGGCACCATCGACGCCCACATCCACTCGTTCGAGGAGGCGTTCTACGTCATCTCCGGCGAGGTGGTGTGCCGCACCGGTGAGGGGGCATTCCGTCTGCGGGAGGGCGACTACGGCATGGTGCCGGTGGGGAGCCCTCACGCCTGGCGGAACGAGAGCTCCGAGACGGTGCGGTGGGCCGAGATGCTCGCTCCGCAGGCGCGGATCGGGAGCGATGGAGACACCTGGCGGGTCGGAGATCTCCCCGACGTCCCGGTGATCGACATCGACGCCCGTGATCCGCGCACCCGGTCGTTCGGCAACATTCGCCCGGAGAACATGGAGGTGGCCAAGCAGCGCCAGGAGTTCCTCGCCGAGTCGGCCAGCATGCGCACCGCGCTCCTCGTCTACAGCGGGATCACCGTGAAGATGATGGTCGACTCCGACCTCGGGGCCTTCCTGTCCACCATGTTCATGGTGCAGTACGAGCCGGGCGGGTTCGCCGGCGCCCACGACCATCCCCTCGAGGAGACCTACATGATCCTCGAGGGGTCGACCATCGCCACGTTCGACGGCAACGAGTACACCCTCGAGGTGGGCGACGTCGCCTGGGCCGGCGTCGGCTGCATCCACGAGTTCTCCAACCCCAACGACGGCATCGTCCGCTGGCTGGAGACCCAGGCGCCGCAGCCGCCGGGCCGCCACTCGTACCGGTTCGGCAGGGATTGGACGTATCTGGCAGAAGCACTCGAGTAGAGAGGAGCAACGTGGCTGAGAACGGAGCGGTCGTCGTCATCGGCGGCACCTCGGAGATGGGCAAGCGCATCGGCAAGCACTACGCCGATCAGGGGCACGAGGTGTTCGTGTCGAGCCGGACCGGAGAGAACGCGGAGGCAGCTGCGGCTGAGATCGGTCCGACGGCGAAGGGCCTCACCGTCGACCTCACCAAGCCCCACGGGATCGCCGACGCGCTCAAAGAAGTGGGCCCGGTGAAGCACCTGGTGATCGTCGCCATCGAGCGCGACAACAACACCATCGACGAATTCAACATCGAGGGCGCCAGCGACCTCGTGACCCTCAAGCTCGTCGGCTATCCAGAGGTCATCCACGCCCTGCGGGACCGGCTCAGCGAAGACAGCTCGATCGTGCTGTTCGGCGGACTGGCCAAGGAACGGCCGTATCCGGGCTCGACGACGGTGACGACGGTCAACGGCGGGATCTCGACCATGATCAGGTCGCTCGCCATCCAGCTGGCGCCGATTCGCATCAATGCCATCCACCCGGCCATCGTGGGCGACAGCCCTTATTGGGCTGCCACGCCCCCCGAGGTGCTGGAGGGCTTCCGGGCGCGCACCCCGCTGGGGAGGCTCGTCGAGATGGACGACATCACGCACGCGACC
>CAZCBO010000134.1:0-7809 GCA_964496825.1 uncultured Acidimicrobiaceae bacterium | reverse complement strand
GGAAGAGGGCGTACTCCTGGAACACCATGCCGACCCGACGCTTCTCGGGTGGCACGTCGACCCCGTCGCTGAACACCGTCCGGCCGCCGATCGCCACCGTGCCGGCGTCCGGGGGCTCGAACCCGGCGATGGCTCGCAGTGCCGTGGTCTTCCCGCACCCGGAGGGACCAAGGAGGCTCACGATCGTTCCGTCCTCGACGACGAGGTCGAAGGCGTCGAGCGCAACCGTCTCACCGAAGCGCTGGTGGAGACCGCGGCACTCGATCGCAGGACGTCGCTCGGTTCTCTCTCTCACCTCAATCGCTTTCCGCTCTTGCCGCGCCGCGGCCGGCCGCTTGGGCCCCGGCTCGGCGTCCCGCCTCGCCTCCGGTCCTCAACACCAGGAGATACAGCGGAACGGCCGACAGCGCCAGCAACAGCAGCGCCGAGGCCGCCGCCCTGGCGTAGAACAACTCGTCGGCGGCCGACCAGATCCGGACCGCGAGGGTATCGAATCCCGTGGGCCTGAGCAGGAGCGTCGCCGGGAGCTCTTTCATCGTGGTCAAGAAGACCAGGGCGCCCCCGGCGAGGAGGCCGGGCCGGATGAGGGGAATGGTCACCGAGCGCAGCGTCTGCAGCGGGCCCTTGCCCAGGCTCCGCGACGCCTCTTCGAGGCTGGGGTCGACCTGGAGCAGCGAGGCCTTCGCCGCGCCCGTCGCCTGGGCGAGGAAGATCGATGCATAGACGACGACGAGGACGGTGAGGCTCTGGTACAGCGGGCCGAGGTAGCGAACGGCGAAGAACACAACGGCGAGGGCCACGGTGATGTGCGGCAGCGAGAAGGTCACGAACACCGTTCGCTCCAGCCAGGCCGAGGCTCGGCCCCGGTACCGGACCAGCAGGACGACCACCGGGATGGCGGCGGCCATCGCCAGCAGGGCGGCCAGCGAGGACCCGACCAGCGACCCACCGACCGCACCCCAATCGATCGAAACGGTCTCACCCACCGACGCCCCGCGCCAGGCCCAGGTGACGAGGACGACGACGGGGATCAGTACCCCGAACGTGACCACCGTGCCCAGGAACGTGAGGGCGGCCGCTCGCTCCCAGGACGACAGCCTCTGCCGCGACCGCTGGCGGGCCGGGTGCCTGGTGTGATAGGCGGCCCTGCCCCTCGTCCGCCCCTCGGCCCAGATGATGGCGAGGGCGATCACGATGAGCAGCACCGACAGCACCGCGGCCGGGGTGCGGTCGAGCCGCCCTGCGTACTGGGCATAGATCACGCTGGTGAAGGCGGGGAAGCGCATGAGCGACACCGCACCGAAGTCCGACAGCGTGTACAGGGCTGCGAGCAGCGCTCCGGCGCCGATCGCCGGGCGGAGTTGGGGAACGGTCACGGTCCAGAACACCCGCCACCGGGTGGCACCGAGCCCCCTGGCCGCGTCCTCGAGCGCCGGGTCGAGGCGCCGCATCGCTGCCATCACCATCAGATACACGAAGGGAAACGTCGACAGTGTCAGCGCCAGCCACGCTCCGGGGAGGCCGTCGAGCACCGGAACGTCCCAGCCGGTGAGCCTCGCCAGCGTCCCCCGGGAACCGGACGCGGCCAGAAAGGAGAGGGCAAGCACATAGGAGGGGATGACGAGGGGCAGCGGGACGACGACACCCCAACCGGCGCCGCCGGGGACGTCGGTACTCGTCACCAGCCACGCAGCCGCCACACCGACGACGACCGCGGTGGCGGAAACGAGCACGGTCAAGGCGGTAGACCGGAGCGCCAGCTCTGCGGTCCTCGGGTCGGTGAGGACGTCGATGGCCGCTTCCGACGCGCCGAGCACCCTGACGAAGAGCGAGACCAGCGGAAGCACCAGGGGCAGCACCACCACGACGCCGGCGACCCAGAGCCACCACGGTGCCGGCCTTCCGACTCGCTCCCGGGGAGGCGATGGGACTTCGGTGACGCCGATGACCGGCGCCCCACCCTCCGGCTCCCAGGGCGCGGCGACCGTCACAGCAGACCGGCCTCGGATACGAGATCGGTGGCGCGGTCGAAGACCGTCGCCAGCTCCGAGAGGTCGATGTCGGGGGTCGTGATGGTGTCGATCGGCGGCAGCAATGGGTCGGCGTCGACCCCCGGGACGAGCGGATACTCGTAGGTCTCGGCGGCGAAATACTCCTGGGCGGACCGGGAGAGCAGGAACTCGATGAAGCGTCGAGCGGCGTCGGGGCTGCCGCTGGTCTCGAGGATCCCCACCCCGGCCGGCATGACCAGCGAGCCCGCGGTGGCTTCAGGGAAGAAGTAGTTCTCGGCAGTCGCGTCCGGTTGCTCGACCAGTCGCCGGAGCAGGTAGTAGTGGTTCACCAAGCCGCTCTCGAGCTGACCATCGGCGACCGCGCCGACGATCGAGGAATTGTTGGGGAAGCTGGGTGCTTCGTTGCCGGCCATCGCCTCCAGCCAGGTCAGGGTTTCCTCCTCTCCGTCGAGGAGGATCTTGGCGGCGACGAAGGCGAGGAACGAGCTGTTGGAGGGGGCGATGCCCACTCGGCCCGCCCACGAGGAATCGGTCAGACCATCCTCGGTCGCCGGCAGGTCGGCGGCGTCCAACCGGTCCGTGTCGTAGACGACCGTGCGCGCCCGGCCAGAGACACCGACCCATCGGCCTTCCCGATCGGAGAACCGCTCGGGCACGCTCGCCAGCAGGTCTTCTGGCAGCGCTGCCAGCATGCCCTCGAGGGCGACGGATCCGATCGAGGCCGGATCCTGGGTGAAGACCACGTCGGCGGGGCTGTTGTCACCTTCCTCGAGCAGCGTGGCAGCGATCTCGGGGCTGCCGCCGTAACGAACGGCCACGTCGATCCCGGTCTCTTCCCGGAACTGGTCGATCAGCGGGGCGATCAGCTCCTCGGAGCGCCCCGAGTAGACGGTGAGGGTTCCGTCGTCATCGCTCGAACAGGCGGCGAGAACGAGCGCGATGACAGCGAGGAGCAGAACAGAGCGGCGCATTCGCCGAAACCTCCACGAGAAGGTAGGCCTGACGCGCGCACCCTATTAGCACTACGGCGATAGTGCAAAACGGCGGTCGGTGGCGGTGGCGCCACCGATCGTGGAAGCGCTTGCGCAGGCTGTCGACGGTCACGCCGGCGGGGATGCAGACGTCGTCGATGGCGCCGGGAACGACACCGCCGTCCCAGTTCGATCCGTCGGACCAACTCCCATCGCCGGCGGTCCAGATCAGCGCACCCGGTGGGCACGGGATTGCGCCGAGCGCAGGGCGGCCACGCCCACCGGCGCTAGTAACGGAGCAGGAGCGGCACCAGTCGCTCGGCATCGGTGAGGGCGCCGTGGTTCCCCACCAAGCGATCATCGGAGTGCCGGTGCAATAACAAGGTGTCGTCGTCGGCGAAGAGGACACCGTCGGGTGCCCGGGCTCCGAACTGCGGGTGGGGAGGACCCGGGCCCCACCACGTCTCCACCTCGGCGAAGGGCATCCACGTCGCCGGCAGCGCTTCGGCGAGCCGCTTCCCCTCACCCTTGACGAACATCGCCCGCCCATCTCCGTAGAAGATCCGGTCGGCGTGGTCGACCTTGGGGATCTTCGCCCGGCGATCGAAGTCGACATGGCCGTGGTCGCCGGTGCCGAGGAGGGTCACTCCGGCGGGCACCCGGTGGGTAGCCCGATGCCAGGCGGCGGCGACGACGCCGAGGGCCTCCTCGTACTCGGCGGATTTCTGCCCGTGGACGTGGGCGGCGTAATCGACGTGGGGGAGGTAGGAAAAGACGAGCCGGCCCGGATGGCCGGCGAGCTGTGCGGTCGCCTCGACGAGCTCGTCGACGGTTTCGGCCGGCTCGAACCGGCACCCGCGATAGAGCATCGACGATAGTGCGCTGCCCTTGAAGTTCCACGGTTGGACGGTGACCGGCTCCCGCCCCGCCGCTACCAGCCGTTCCCACAGGTTCGCCTCGGGCAGGAAGGACCCGGTGTCGTACTCGATCGGGGCGCCCCACAGGGTCGTCCACTTGATCGTGTTGACCACCTCGTCCAGGTCGGGGAGGTAGAGCTGATATCCGAGCAGCCCGTGCTGGGACGGTGGGAGCCCGGTGGCGATCGACGCCAGGCTGACGGTCGTCGTCGTCGGGAACGGGGTGTCGAGCGTGGCCCGCTGCGAGACGGCGAGCGCCGACCCGGCCGGATGAGCGAGCTGGAGCGACCCGAGGCCGTCGAAGAGGAACAGCACGTAGCTCTCGCCGATCGGGATGAGGTCACCGAGGTGCGGGTGCAGTCGCGGGCTCGGGCTCGCTCCCGTCAGCCGGTGCTCGAGCTCGGACACGAGGTTGACGAGCGACCCGCCGGCGTAGTCGGGAACGGTGATGGACGGCATGGAGGGAAGGTAGCGGTCGGGTTGCCGCCGCAGGCGTCCATAGAATTGGGAGGCCCCCTGTGACCCGATAGACTCGCCGCCGGCGAGGGGCCCCAGGGCCGGCCGAACCGGGAAGGGCATCGACGCGTGCGAAACGAGTACTTCGGTGACTACGTAACGGTCGCCATCTTCTTGATCGTCGGTGCGGCGCTGGTCTTCGTCGCCGTCTTTGCAGCGGGCCTCGTTGCTCCGCGCCATCCGAGCCGTCTCAAGGCCACCGCCTACGAGTCGGGAATCGAGCCCCTCGGCGGCGGGTGGAACCAGAGCCACATCCGCTACTACATCTTCGCCCTGCTCTTCCTCATCTTCGATGTGGAGGCGGTGTTCCTCTTCCCCTGGGCGGTCAACCTCAACCTGTTCGCCGCCACCGGCCAGTCGGCCCAGATCTACTTCGAGATGGTCGCCTTCGTGCTGATCCTCATCCTCGGTCTCGTCTACGCCATCAGGAAGGGAGTGCTGAAGTGGGAGTGATCGAGCGCTTCGGCATGCCCAAGCCGGTGTCGTGGCTGCTCAACTGGTCGCGCAAGTACTCGCTGTGGTTCTTCCAGTTCGGTCTCGCCTGCTGCGCCATCGAGGTGATGGCGGTGTCGAGCCCGCGCTACGACTTCATGCGCTTCGGGATCGTGCCGCTTCCCGCTTCGCCGCGGCAATCCGATCTGATGATCGTGGCGGGGACGGTCACCGACAAGATGGCGCCGGCGATCAGGCGCCTCTACGAGCAGATGCCGGACCCGAAGTACGTCATCTCGATGGGCTCGTGCTCCAACACCGGCGGGCCGTACTGGGATTCGTACACGGTCACGAAGGGGGTCGACCAGGTCATCCCCGTCGATGTCTACGTGCCGGGGTGCCCACCGCGCCCGGAGGCCCTCCTCGAGGGCATCGTGTTGCTGCAGGAGCAGATCAAGAACGAGGACCTCCAGGAGAAATGGAGCCGGGTTGACCGCCAGCCAGCCTGACATGAGCTCTACCCGGGAGGAATGGGCCGAGGGTCTCGCCGAGCGCCTCGGCGCCGAGGCAGTCGTCGAGTTCGACACCGCCAGGATCTACGTCGACCGCGACAACTGGCTCTCGACGATTCGGCGGGCGAGGGATGAGGAGGGCCTGACCTTCTTCTCGTGGCTCGCCGGGATCGACTGGTCGAGGGAAGTCGAGGTCGGCGAGGGCGTCGAGGACCCCGACGATCTCGACGAGCGGTTCGAGGTGATGTGCCGGCTGTCATCGGTCGAGACCGCCGACGCCGCCCACTTCATCGCCCGGGTCCCCAAGGACGACCCCAGCATCGATTCGCTCGTTCCGCTGTTCGGCGGTGCCGAGTGGCACGAGCGCGAGACCCGCGACATGTTCGGCATCGAGTTCCCCGGCAACCCGTACCCCGTCAACATCTATCTGCCCGACGAGTTCGAGGGACATCCTCTGCGCAAGTCCTTCCCGCTGCTGACTCGCGAGGTGAAGCCCTGGCCGGGTGATGTGGACGTCGAAGGAATGCCGGGAGACGAGGGGGGCGAAGGGAGCGCGGAATGAGAGCCGCAAGCGACAAGCTTCAAGCGACAAGCAAGACCCCGTTCGCAGCTTGCAGCTTGCAGCTTGCAGCTTGTAGCTCCGCACCGGAGGTGCGCTCATGACCTTCGACTCCGCCATGATGCACCGCTCCGAGGTGGCGGTCTCGGTCGAACTCGAGACCGAGGGGATGACGCTCAACATCGGTCCGCAGCACCCCTCGACCCACGGCGTGTTGCGCCTCCTCGCCAGCATCGACGGGGAGCGGATCACCTCGGTGCAGCCGGTGATCGGCTACATGCACCGCGGCTACGAGAAGCTGTCGGAAGTACGGACCTATGCCCAGATCACCACGCTGGTCAACCGGATCGACTGGGTAGCCGGGTTCGCCAGCGAGGTTCCCTACATCGTCGCCGTCGAGCGTCTCATGGGTGTCGAGCCGCCGGAGCGAGCCCAGTGGATCCGGCTCATCCTCTCCGAGATGGCCCGGATCGCCTCTCATCTGGTGTTCATGTCCTCGTACCCCCTGGAGTTGGGGGCGATCACGCCGCTCTTCCACGCCCTGCGGGAGCGGGAGCGTGTGCTCGAGCTCATCGAGGGGCTCACCGGCGGCAGGTTCCACCCCAACTTCAACCGGGTCGGCGGGGTCAAGCCCCAGGCCGGCGGGGGCAAGCAGCAGCGCGGGGTCTCCCAGGACATCCCCTCCGGCTGGTTCGCCGACACGAGGGCGACGATGGAGAAGGTCCTCGCCGTCTGCGACGACATCGACACGCTGGTGGTCGGCAACGAGCTGTTCATGGCCCGCACCGTCGGCGTCGGGGTCATCCCGGCGGAGAAGGCCATCGAGTACGGGCTGTCGGGCCCGAACCTGCGCGCCTCCGGGGTTCCCTTCGACCTGCGTCGGATGGAGCCGCACCTCCCATACGAAGAACTCGACTTCGAGGTCATCAGCACCGAGACCGGTGACTGCAACGACCGCTACGTCTGCCGACTCAACGAGATTCGGGAGTCGGCCAGGATCGTGCTCCAGGCGGTCGACAAGATCCCTTCGGGTGACCTGGTCGCCAAGGTGCCGCGGGTGCTGAAGGTCCCCAGAGGCCAGACGTACGTACGGGGCGAGAACCCGAAGGGCGAGTTCGGGTACTACATCATCTCCGAGGGTGGGCTGCGGCCGTACCGGGTGAAGATCCGCTCGACCTCGTTCTCCAACCTCTCGATCCTGCCCTGGATCCTCCAGGGCCAGCTCGTCCCCGACCTCGTGGCGATCATGGGCAGCCTGGACTTCGTCCTTGGGGACGTGGATCGATGAGAGCTTCAAGCTACAAGTCGCAAGCTACAAGCAGGACCCACTTCGGGCTTGCAGCTTGCAGCCTGCAGCTTGTAGCTGTCATGCCGCTCCCGAAGGGAGCGGCATGACCTTCGCCATCGAGCTCACCACCGGCTACTTCTGGCTCGACACCGCGATCAAGGTGGCGATCGCCCTCGGGTTCATGCTCACCCTGGCGCTCCCGGTCATCTACGCCGAGCTCAAGGTGATGGCGCACATGCAGAACCGGGTCGGCCCCTACTACGCCGGCGGCCGCTGGGGATGGGCCCAGCCCATCGCCGACGGGCTCAAGTTCATCCAGAAGGAGGACCTCGCCCCCCGCGACGCCGACGCCACAGTCTTCAAGTTCGCCCCCTACGTGGTGGTCATGGCCACCCTCGCCGTGTTCGTGGTGGTTCCGCTCGGGCCCGACCTCGTGGTCAGGGACCTCGACCTCGGCGCCTTCTACCTGCTCGCCATCTCCTCGATCGGCACCCTCGGCGTGCTCATGGCCGGCTGGTCGTCGGCGAACAAGTACTCGCTGATCGGTGGTCTGCGCGCCGCGGCGCAGCTGATCGCCTACGAGCTCCCCCTGCTCCTCGCCG
>CAZCBO010000133.1:0-7956 GCA_964496825.1 uncultured Acidimicrobiaceae bacterium | reverse complement strand
GACCTCGCCGGATCGCACTGCGAACGACACGTCCTCGAAGACGCCCCAGCGTCCGAGCCCCCCAACGTTGAGGACGACCTCGCCCAGCTCGCGTTCGGTTCTGGCGAAGAATTCGGACAGATCGCGCCCGACCATGTCCCGGATTAGGCCAGCTTCGGTGACCTCGCCGATCGGGTGGGTCGAGATGTGGTGGCCGTCGCGGAAGACCGTGATCCGGTCTGCGATTTCGAACACTTCTTCGAGACGATGGGAGATGAAAAGAACGGCAACACCCGAGTCACGCAGCCCCCTCACCTGCTGGAACAACCGATCCACTTCGTGGGCCGACAGCGCCGCCGTCGGCTCGTCCATGATCAGCACCCGTACCTCGAGCGAGATCGCCTGCGCGATCTCGACGCCTTGCTGGCTGGCCACGGTCAGACCGACCGCTGGCATACGCGGATCGATGTTGAGGTCGAGTGTGGCGAGGATCTCTTCCGCCTCGCGATACATGGCGTCCCAGTCGACGACGCGTCCGCGATCTTGGTGGCCGATGAAGATGTTCTCGGCGACACTCAGATCGGGAAAGATCAGTGGCTCCTGGTACATGGCGGCGATGCCGAGCAGTTGGGCCTCCGCCGAGTTCCTCGGCGCGACCTCCTCACCGGCGACGGCCATGATTCCCGAGTCGGTCGCATAGATGCCGGTCATGATCTTGATCAGCGTTGACTTGCCGGCACCGTTCTCGCCGACGAGAGCATGAACCTCTCCCGGGTAGAGCGTGAGCGACACGTCGTCGAGGGCCTGTGTGGCGCCAAAGCGCTTCGAGATCCCCGACATGGTCAGCACCGGCGCGGCGTCAGTCATCGTCCGCTCCGCGCTCGTCGCGAGCCCACAACGGTCGGCGGTAGGGTGGATCTGTGACCCGACTCGACAGCACGTGCCTCCGATCGGCCGATCACTCGGCCTCCGCTCCTCGTCGAAGCCCGTTCACCTCGCCCGCCCAGCCGAAGTGAGGCGATGTAAGATTGCACACTATTTGACACGGAGGGGCGATGCAACCGGTCCGTGAGGTGAGCCTGTTCCCAACGTGCATCGTCGATGCCGTGAAGCCCGAGATCGGACTCGCCACGGCGCGTGTTCTGGAGCGAATGGGTTGGTCGGTCTCGGTGCCCGAAGGTGCGACCTGCTGCGGCCAGCCCGCCTGGAACGCGGGGCAGGCCGAAGCCGCAGCACGAGTAGCGCGCACGACACTGCAAGCGCTTGCGAATACCAAGGGCGACATCGTCGTGCCTGCCGGGAGCTGCGCCACGATGATCAGAGTGTTCTGGCGCGAGCTCTTCCATCTCGAGGGAGATGAACACGACCGGGAGCAGGTCGAGGCGGTTGGCTTGAGAACCTACGAGTTGGCTGAATTCATAGACGCAACCGGTGCTCCAGAAGGTACGGTTCGCGGCAGAGAGCCGGTGGTCTACCACCGCTCGTGTCACATGCAGCGAGAACTCGGCATCGTCGAGCAACCCGAAGCGGTGATCGATACCTATGTCGCTGATCGACGGCACAGCGCATCAGAAGGCAGATGTTGCGGATTCGGTGGGATGTTCTCGGTCAAGCTCCCTGAAACGTCGGTGGCGATGGCCGACGAGGTGCTCGATGCATTCGAGGAAACCGGGGCTCGTCGAGTTATTGGGTGTGACGCCTCATGCCTGATGCATCTCGAGGGACGAGCGGAACGGCGAGGCATGGATCTCGAGTTTTCACACCTCGCCGAGGTCGTGGAGGCTGCGACGGAAGCTCCGCCGTGACCGCGTCGATCGAAGGACCAACGCTCCGGGAGCGCACATCGGTTGCAGTTGACCAGCCTCGCCTTCGCGAGAGCCTCGAGCGCGCGACCGACACCCTGCGCGATCGACAGCAGCTGGCCTACGGGCAGTTCGCTGAGCCCGAGCAGCTGCGTGCTGCGGCGCGAGCCACCAAAGCGCAGGTGCTGAGCCGCCTTCCCGAGGTGCTCGAGGAACTCGCCGACCGACTCGAAGCCGCCGGCGTTGTCGTCCACTGGGCGGCCACCGACGATGAAGCGTGCGACATCGTGGCGAGCATCGCCACAGGGCGAGATGTCCGCACGGTGGTCAAATCGAAGTCGATGCTCTCGGAGGAGATCGGGCTCAACCACGTACTCGAGGACATTGGGATCGATGTGACCGAGACCGATCTCGGGGAATGGATCATCCAGCTCGCCGGCGAGGCCCCATCGCACATTATCGTTCCCGCGATCCACCAAGACCGCTTCCAGTGCCGAGACTCGCTACAGACGGTCTGCACCGATCCGCTTGGGGACGATCCAGAGGACCTTGTGGCGTTTGCCAGAGAAACGCTGCGCAATCGTTTCCTCGTCGCCGATATGGGTATCTCGGGCGTCAACTTCGCCATTGCCGAGTCCGGGAGCCTCATCCTCGTCACAAACGAGGGGAACGGGCGCCTCACTACATCGATCCCACCCGTCCATGTCGCACTGCTGGGGATGGAACGCGTCCTCGAGTCTTGGGATCAGCTGGATCTCTTCCTGGCGCTGTTGACCCGGGCCGCCACGGGCCAGCCAATCACGACCTACGTCTCTGCGATCAGCGGCCCGGCCGCCGAGGGCGAGGGGCCGGAGGAGGTCCACGTCGTCATCGTCGACAACGGGCGCTCCGACATCCTGGGTACCGAGTTCACCGAAATGCTCGCCTGTGTGCGGTGCGGCGCATGTCTCAACGTATGCCCGGTGTACCGGGTGACCGGTGGACATGCCTACGGGTGGGTCTATCCCGGACCCATGGGCGCCGTGCTCACGCCGCTGCTTCTCGAATCGGAAGCTGCGGGTGAAGTGGCCAATGCGTCGTCCCTCTGCGCTGCATGCTGGGAGGCGTGTCCGGTGGGGATCCCGCTACAGGACATGCTCCTCGGGCTTCGACGCCAACACGCCGAGAACTCCTCACTGGTGGAGCGGGCGGCCTGGCGGGGGTGGGCCGCGGCATGGTCACGCCCGAGCACCTACCAAGCATCGCTGCGGGCAGGCGCGTTGGGTTCCGCCTTGCCCGATTGGGTGCCCCTGCCTGGAATCGCTGATCGCTGGGGACAGGGCAGGGAAATGCCCGATCTTCCGAAGCGGTCGTTCCGGCAACAGTGGAAGGACGAGCGCTCGTGACGGACAGGGAAACGTTCCTCGCCACCGTGAGGCACGCACTGCGCGACGGCATCCCGCCGAACCAGCTTCGTCCGCTCCCCGACACCCACAACGATCCCATCGTCTACACACCCGACCTGAGCGAACCAGTAGCGGCATTCAAAGCGTCGGCCGAGGCGGCCGGCGTCGAGTTCGCCGGCGGACCTCACGAATCCATTGAAGACGTCGTGCGACACGTCCTCGGAGACATAGCCCCCGGCGTTGTGGCGGTCAGCGGCGATCCAGAGTGTTTGGGGCTCGCAGTGATCCTGGCTGGCGCCGGTGTCGAGATCGCTAAGCCCGGCGACGTCGCCGCGATCGCTCGCGCCGATCTCGGCATCACAGGAGCGGTCGCAGGGATCGCCCTCACCGGGTCACTGGTCGTCGATTCACGCCGCGCACAAGGGCGCCTCGCCTCACTGCTTCCGAAGGTGCATCTGGCGCTGTTGCGGATCGATCAGATCGTCCCGACACCCGGCGACGTGCTGCGGAACATGAATGAGTTCTATCCCGACGTTCTGCCGTCGAATCTCGTGATGATCACTGGGCCCAGTCGCTCAGCCGACATCGAGCTTGAGATCACCGAGGGCGTGCACGGGCCCCAGAGGCTCCTGGTCGCGCTCAGGGCCTAGCGACCGGCTTCTCCCGCCTTGCCGACATGGTTGGGTGGTAGGTGACTCCAAGGTGGTTAGGCGAACTGGACCGACCGTTTCGAGAGGCCAAACCAGAACCCGCTGATTGGGGTCACTGCTTCGAGCCCGTTGTCGGCGGCAGCGCCAAGTGCGATGAACAAAGGAGCGAAATGCTCGGTGCGAGGATGGGCCAGGGCCGCGGCCGGCGCAGACTCCTGGAAGTTGACGAGGGCGTCAACGTCGCCCGCGGCTAGCACCTCGGCCAGCCAGTCGTCGAACTCAACGGACCAGTTCGGGGGGCGGCCGTCGGGCCCGGAGTGCCAGTTCATCTCGCGAAGATTGTGTGTACTGAACCCGCTCCCAACGATGAGGACCCCTCGGTCTCGCAACGGTTCCAGGCGTCGCCCGATGTCGAACAGCACGGCGGGGTCAAGGGTCGGCATCGACACCTGGAGGACGGGGATATCCGCCTTTGGATACATCTCGACCAGTGGGACGTATGCGCCATGATCGAGGCCCCGCTCCTCGTCACGCCTCACCTCGTGGCCGGCGTTACCCAGCAAATGCTCGACTTCCTTTGCCAGGCCCGGAGCACCCGGTGCGGGATACTTCACCTGGTAGTAGCGCTGTGGGAATCCCCAGAAGTCGTAGAAGAGTGGAACGGTGCGCGTCGCTGACAGCGTGAGTGGATCGTTCTCCCAGTGCGCCGAGATCATCAACACCGATTCCGGGTTGGGTATCGACCCGGCCCAGTCGGCCAACTGCCGAGTCCACACCGGATCGTCCGCCAAGGGCGGTGCCCCATGGCTGAGGAAGATCACCGGCATCCTGCTCCCAGCCGTCGGCGCTGTCTGCTCCTTCATGGACCCAGTGTATGTGCGCCAACCGGGCGACGAAATGAGACCCTTGCCGACCGCTACGAGTTTGTCTGCGACCGCACCATTCCCGGCTGTACCCACACCGTAACCGCCGGGACCATGGCGAAGGCCAGGGAGGAGGCCGAGGAGCACTTCCCCGCGCATCACCCACTCGAAGAGCTGAGCTCTCAGGCGGTCCCCATCGACATGGCGACCGTCGGCAGGCTTGCTTCCCCAGTCACGCGGAGCGCAGCGACGCTTTCTGAAGGAAGCCGCTCGATATGTGCCGATATGGATGGGTTCTTCACCCGGCTGATACTGTGGGCCGATATCAGCTCTCGCAGGGTCTTCGTTCCGACTAGAGGGCGTTTATGCGCTTGAGGACCTCGGCGCCCTCAACTGCGGCGGAGTCCAGAGTCTCGGCGTGTCCGCTCTCCCAGAGTGCATCGAAGCCGGTTCCTAGTACCTGCCGAGCATCTCCAAGCATCTGTTCGCTCAACTCGACATCGTCCGAGTAGAGGGCGATACCGGATTCCTCGATGAAGCGGCTTGCGGCGGCGTGCAGTCGAACAGCCACCTCCCACGACGTTTCGAGCGCACTTAGCCTTGCTGCGACGATCAGTGAGAGCGCAACGAGAATCGGCATCCCAATCTGCATGCCCGCCTGCAGGGCTTGGAGCTGGTGCCTGGCCGCGCCCGTGCGGTCGTCAAGCCGCATCAAAGTCTCGGCGATGTTGTTGTTGAGGGTCGCATACTCGTAGAGACGTTCTTGCGGCGTCATCGCCAGCCCACGTTCTAGGTACTCGATCCCTTCGGCGGGCTTGTCCTCCATTAGCATCATTCCGATCTGCTCTAGCCACTCCCGCCGGCCCTCCTCGGTTAGCTCGGCAGCGAGAGCTTCTCTCGCAAGATCGATCGCAACGTCGGTCTGCCCGACGGCCTGGAGCATCTCCACCTGTTCGATCGTGACCCACGCGCTGGCCCAATTCGGCACGCCGCCGGTCACGCCGCTATTGCGGCGCGCGTCGTCAAGAAGATCGTCATTGTCGAACCTGCCAAGTCGCCGACGCGATCGTGCGACTTGCGCAAGGAGCGCCGGCCTCACCGGAGTAACAGCATGCAGCTGGGCCGCGAACTCCTCTGCCTCGGTGTTGGCAGAGACGTAATCAGCTTCTACATCGAGGTGCTTCAGGACCGTAATCGCCAACAACTGCGCTGTCTCGGGATCGAATTGCGCAAGAACCGCAACGAGCGCACGGATGTTCTTGGCCTCCACTCGCATCTCGCTCGTCCAATCTGGCGTCACCGGAATCCATGGACCCACCCGCCCCAGGAACGACAGAGCGATGCGCCTCGCTGTCTCAACTCGATCGCGCTCATCAATACGGTCATTTGCGTACGACCGAACCATGTTGAGCATGCGATATCTCATACCATCCGACGCAGTGATCCGTTCGAGGAGGGAGTTGTCGGCAAGAGACCAGATCGCGTCAACGACCTCTTCACGACTGAGCGTGTCGTCGATCGCTGCCTGACACCCCATCGACTGTGAGAACCCAGCCCCGAAGACGCCCAGCCGCAAGAACACTCGTTGCTCGATGCTGTCCAGTAGCCCGAAGCTCCAGTCGACGGTTGCGGCAAGCGACTCTTGTCGTGGATCCCCAGCGGGTTGGCGCACCCGGAGGAGGTGCGAGGGATCATCCAGCATCGCCAGTACTGCCTCGGGCGAGGTCGTACGTGCCCGCGCTGCGGCAAGCTCCAATGCCAACGGCATGCCGTCGAGCTTGAGACAAAGCTTGTGAACTGCCTCCGACGCACGGCTCTGCGACCCTGCGCGAGCAAGAAACAGCCGCTCGGCGCCCCCATTGCCCGCACCAACGGGAAGCGGGTCGAGGTGCCACAAGCTCTCGTAATCGACACCGAGCGCTGCTCGGGTCGTAGCAACAATCTTGAGTCCCGGTGAGTCACGAAGCAGGGCGCCCGCGACGGTCCGGACTGGATCGCGCACGTGCTCGCAATTGTCCAGTATCAGCAGTACATCCGAGACACCAAAGCGGTCGGACAACGCTGCCGTGGGTGAGCGACCTCTGGGCTCGACTCCGATGGCATCAGCTATCGCGCCATCCACCGGAGCCGCTAACTCCAGGGAGCTGAGGTCCGCAATCCAAACGCCCCCGTCGAACGAATCTGCCGCGCCGATGCCGACCTCCTTGGCAAGTCGCGACTTGCCGACCCCGCCCGGACCTTGGATGGTGACAAGCCGAGACTCGTCGAGCAGCGACAGCACACCGGCAACATCCTCCCCACGACCTATGAAGCTCGTGAGCGGACGAGGAATGTTGTGTCCATCAGCCGGAATCGCGCGCACCCGTGGAAAATCGCGAATGCTTCCCAATGTCGAAACCTGATAGAGCAGCACAGGATCATCAAAGCCTTGAAGCCGATATCTACCCACAGGATGAGCAGTGGTTGTCCCCTCTTCCGCAGCCAACCCGACGGACTCTTCGGTGGCCAAAACCTGTCCTCCGTGGGCGGCAGCCACGACCCTTGCAGCTTGATGCACGGCCAGCGCCACGTAGTCGTTGCCGACCGGAGCGGCGAGGCCGGAGTGGATACCAATCCGTACGAGCGGGCTGGCGATCGGCCAGGAATGCGAACGCAGGGCTTCCTGAGCAGCAACAGCGGCATTCAGAGCTCGAAACGCTGACGCAAACGCCACAAAGAAGGAGTCACCCTCGGTCTTCACTTCGTGTCCGTCCGTCTTCTTCCAGACGGCTCGAAGAACACGATTGTGCTCTTCTAGTACCGACAAGTACTCGTCGCCAATGCGCCGGAAGAGACGTGTCGACCCCTCAATGTCAGTGAACAAGAACGACACGATCCCGGACGGCAATCTCCCCATCTACGCGAACAGTACCGAAGAGAAGTTGTGCAGATCTGCCTTTGCGGGCAGTAGTAGGGCCTAGCGCGGTGGTACGCCCGGTAGTCGGCCACTGCTACCGAGCAGGCGTCGAAGCGAGAGACGATGAACAACACCTCATTGGCCGAGAAGAAGGTCTCGGGTAGCGCATAACCGGCAACATGCGCTTTCAGACTCTGCGCTGCTCGGTGGACAATGCAGGCGCTCACCGGCCCGGCAGGCGTGATCGCCCAAGAAGGCGTGATGGCGCTTTGTCACGACAACGCTGGCGCTGGCTATCTCAAGGCACTTTCTGAAGGGGAGCGTCAACGACGCTTTCTCAAGGTTGAGCCACTCGCACCCAAGCCTGTCGGCCCTGCGAGG
>CAZCBO010000132.1:0-7976 GCA_964496825.1 uncultured Acidimicrobiaceae bacterium | reverse complement strand
TCATCGCCGCCGTGGTGCCGCTGATCATCTTCTTCGCCTTCCAGCGGTACTTCGAGGCGGGTCTGCTCGGCGGCTCGGTCAAGTGAGACGTCTCGGCGCCGCTATCGGGATCGTGGCGCTCGTCCTCGCCGCGTGCGGCGAGACGACGCGCGCGGTCGAGCCGGGAGAGCCCCTCGCCGAGATCATCGCCACTGCATCGCCGGGGACCGTGCTCCACCTTGAGGCCGGCTCCCATTCCGGCCCGATCGTCGTCGATCGGCCGGTCGAGCTGGTAGCCGAGCCTGGAGCCGTCGTGACCGGGGTCCCCGGCTCCCCGGCGGTCCTCGTGGCGAGCAACGCCGTCACGCTTCGTGATCTCGTCGTCTCCGGAGGGGATACCGGGATCCACGTCGTCGACTCGGTCGACGTCGTGCTCGAAGGCGTGGAGGTGAGAGGATCACAGTGGCACGGGATTCTCGTCGATGACTCGTCGGTGACCGTGACCGACTGCCTCGTGTGGGGCCTCGAGGCCGAGCTCGCCCAGGGCTTGGAGATCCGCAACGCCGACGGGCGCCCCGAGTCGCTCGTGCAAGGCTGCCGGATCGAGGGTCCGCTCTACGAGGGGCTGGTGGCGCACGTGTCCCATGTGCGCTTCATCGACAACGTCGTGGTCGGGTCCCGGGAGCGGGGGGTATACATCACGGAGATGTCCGACGGCCGGATGGAGGGCAACACCGTCGCGAACTCGCAGGGGGCGGCGTTCTTCTGCGGCGACATGAGCCGATGCACGGTGGTCGACAACATGGCCGATGGCATCGGCAGTGGCAAGCAGGGGCAAACCAGCGGGGGCGGCCACGGCGTCGTCGTCCACGCCCAATCCGCGGCGTTCATCGACGGTCTCGCCTGGGACGATCTGGCCGGTGACCCGGTGATGGTGATGCTCGAGGGCGAGGTCGTCGGCGAGTCGCTCTACCCGTAGTCGCCCGTGGGCGTCTTCGACCACGCCGCCGTCCTCCTCGATCTCGATGGCGTCCTCACCTCTACCGCAGCGCTGCACGCGGAGGCCTGGAAAACGATGTTCGATGAATTCCTGCGCCGGTGGTATGAGGAGCACGACGAGCCCTTCGTGCCCTTCTCCAGCGAGGACTACCTCCGCTACGTCGACGGCAGACGCCGCCTCGACGGTGTAGCCGCCTTCCTCGCCTCACGCCACATCTCGCTCCCTGGCGGGGGCGCCGAGGCCGACCCGCCGCCGCGCAGCATCGCGGGTCTCGGCAATCGGAAGAACGCGCTCTTCAACGAGAGGCTCGTCGCCGAGGGTGTCGAGCCGTTGCCGGGCGCGGTCGAGTTCATCGATGCCGCCCGCCGGGAGGATGTGAAGCCGGCCGTCGTCTCGTCGAGCGCCAACGCCGAGACGGTTCTGGAGGCAGCCGGGCTCGCCGGCCGCTTCGACGTCGTCGTCGATGGAGTCGTTGCCGATCGGCTCCACCTGGCCGGCAAGCCGGCTCCCGACACGTTCCTCGAAGCGGCCCGCCGCCTCGGGGTCGAGCCGGTGGAGGCCGTCGTGATCGAAGATGCCCTCTCCGGCGTGGCGGCCGGCCGGGCGGGCGGCTTCGGCCTCGTCGTCGGCGTCGCTCCAGCAGGCTCGGAGGGCGCTTTGCTCGAGGCGGGAGCCGATCTCGTCGTAGCCAACCTCGGTGAGCTGCTGCCGGACTAGGTTCGCCCCGTGGCTCCCCGTCTGAACCCGCTGCCCGAAGAGGGGTATCCCGCCGACGAGTGGGCGGTGATCGAGCGCGGTCTTCATCCCGAGCACACCGGGCGGATGGAGACGATCTTCGCCCTGAGCAACGGATATGTCGGCCTACGCGGGACCCATGATCAGGGCTCTCCGGTCCGCGTCCCCGGCTCGTTCATCAACGGCTTCTACGAGGCGTGGCCGATCGTGTATCCGGAGGCGGCCTACGCCTTTGCCACCAGCGGGCAGACGATCGTCAACGTGCCGGATGGAACGACGCTCCAGTTGCGCCTGGGCGAAGAGCCATTTCGCCTGGTCGATGCCGTCGCGTTCGAGCGCACCCTGGATCTGCGCTCGGGCGTCCTCACCACCGTCAGCGAGTGGGAGGTCGAGCCGAGCAGGATCCGTCTCGTGACGAGACGGCTGGTCTCATTGGAACGCCGCCATGTGGCGGCGATCGACGTCGAGGTTTCAACCGAGGGCCCACCGATCGATCTCGCCCTGGTCTCGATGCTCGTCAACCACCAGGACGAGGGTTCCCACCAGCGGCTCGATCAGATCGACCCCCGGCAGGGACGCCTGATGATGGAGCGGGTGCTGGTTCCCGGCGATCATCATGCGGACCGGACGCGTGCGGTGATGGACTTCCGGACCCGGCTCAGCGGTCTATCGCTCGGCTGCGGGATGGACCACGTCATCGAAGCCTCCGGCGAGGCTGAGACCGCGATGATCGTTGAGGACGACGTCGTCACGGTCACGATCGGCTTCGGGGTCGCCGAGGACGCCCCCTTCCGGCTCACCAAGCTGCTCGCGTACCACACGTCGCCCGATCTCGAGGAGTTGACGCCGACGGTGCTCGAAACGCTCGCCGAGGCCGCCGATTCCGGCTTCGACGAGCTCGCAGCCGGGCAGCGGCGTCATCTCGATCAGACGTGGGAAACGGCGGACATCAGGATCGACGGACCGCCGCGCCTCCAGCAGGCGATCCGCTGGAACCTCTTTCAGCTCATCCAGGCAACGGCGTGTGTCGAGGAAGCCGGCGTACCGGCCAAGGGACTGACGTCACAGGGCTACGACGGCCACTACTTCTGGGACATGGAGATGTTCTTCATGCCCTTCCTCACCTACACCCGGCCCGAGCAGGCGGTCGAGTTGCTTCGCTTTCGCCGCGCGACGCTGCCGGCGGCGCGGCGCCGTGCCGGCGAGATGAGCCAGGTCGGGGCGCTGTTTCCGTGGCGAACGATCAACGGCGAGGAAGCATCGGCGTACTACCCGGCGGGAACGGCGCAGTACCACATCAATGCCGCCGTCGCGTACGCAGTGAAGCGATACGTCGAGGCGACCGGAGACGATCAGTTCCTGATCGACGCGGGAGCAGAGGTCGTCGTTGCGACCGCCCGGCTTTGGTACGACCTCGGCTTCTTCGGCGAGGACGGCCGGTTCCACCTCCACGGCGTCACGGGCCCGGACGAGTACACGGCGCTGGTCAACGACAACACCTACACCAATCTCATGGCCCAGCTCCATCTCCACTATGCGGCCTCGGTGGTCGACTGGCTCGCCGACCACCATCCCGAGCGCCATGTCGAGCTCGTCGCGGCGACCGGGCTCGAGCCCGGCGAGGTCGCAGAGTGGCGGAAGGCCGCCGCCGCCATGACCGTGCTCTACGACGAAGCACGCGGCATCCATCCCCAGGACTCCGAGTTCCTCGACCTGGAGCGCTGGGACTTCGCCAACACGTCAGAGGAGGAGTACCCCCTGCTGCTCCACCACCACCCGCTGGTGCTCTACCGCCACCAGGTGCTGAAGCAGTCCGACGTCGTCCTGGCGATGGTCACCAGAGGTGATGTCTTCGCCCCCGAGCAGAAGGCGCGGAACTTCGCCTACTACGCACCGCTCACCACCCACGACTCCTCCCTCTCGCTGCCGATCCAGTCGATCGTCGCCGCCGAGGTCGGTGAGATAGACGAGGCGCTCCGGTCCTTCGAGGTCACCGCGTTCGCCGACCTGGGGGATGCCTACGGCAACTGCATCGACGGCGTGCACCTCGCCTCGGCAGGGGCGCTGTGGATGAACCTCGTGCAGGGGTTCGGGGGCATGCGTGATTACGACGGACGGCTCAGCTTCGATCCCCACCTTCCCGAGGAGTGGGGCTCGCTGGAGTTCACGCTGACCGTGCGCGGATCGCGCCTCGACGTCGCGCTCACCCACGAGGCGATCTCGCTGCTGCTCGGTGGGTCCGAGGAGCGTATGGTCACGGTCGAGGGGAGCGAGGTGCGACTGTCACCCGGCGAGCCGGTCGTCGTGTCGGTCTGACCCCCGAGGGGTCGCACGTGCTTAAAGGTCTGCGTGGCGACCCTCTTAAGCACGCACGATCGAAGGCGCGCCGTTCCGCCTGCCGACCCGGCTGGCTACGATTGGGCTACCGGCGAGACGAGGGAGGAGCCATGGCGGAAGTCACCCTCGAAGACCTGACCAAGGAATACCCCAACGGCTTCAAGGCCGTGAGCGATCTCGATCTCGAGATCACCGATGGGGAGTTCCTGGTGATGGTGGGCCCATCGGGATGCGGCAAGTCGACGACGCTGCGGATGATCGCCGGCCTCGAGGACATCTCGGAGGGGGTCCTCAAGATCGGGGACCGGGTGGTCAACGACATCCACCCCAAGGACCGCGACATCGCCATGGTCTTTCAGAACTACGCCCTGTACCCGCACATGTCGGTGCGCAGCAACATGGGGTTTGCCCTCAAGCTGGCGAAGATGCCGAAGAAGGAGATCAACGAGCGGGTCGAGGAGGCGGCACGGCTCCTCGAGCTCACCGAGCAGCTCGACAAGCGCCCTGGGCAGCTCTCGGGAGGCCAGCGTCAGCGGGTGGCGATGGGGCGGGCGATCGTGCGACGTCCCCAGGTGTTCCTCCTCGACGAGCCGCTGTCCAACCTGGACGCCAAGCTGCGCGTGCAGATGCGCGCCGAGATCACCGACCTCCAGCACCAGCTCGGGGTCACGACGTTCTACGTGACCCACGACCAGGTCGAGGCGATGACGATGGCCGATCGGGTGGCGGTGATGAACCGCGGGCTCCTCCAGCAGGTCGACGAGCCGCAGCAGCTCTACGACCATCCCAACAACCTCTTCGTGGCGGCCTTCATCGGGTCACCGTCGATGACGCTGTTGGAGGGGACGCTGCGTGAGACCAACGGCTCGATCGCCATGGAGATCGGGAGCCAGACGCTGGCGCTTTCGCGCGAGGCGTATCAGCGGCGGCCGGCCCTGGCGCAATGGCTGGACAAGCCGGTCACCATCGGGATGCGTCCCGACGACCTTCAGGATGCAGCGGTCGTGCCGGATCATCCGGCGGATCGTCGGCTGCGAGCCGAGGTCGATGCGGTCGAGGCCCTCGGCTTCGAAAAGATCGCCTACTTCGATATCGACGCCAACCAGGTGCTCTCCGAGGATGCGCTCGAGCTCGGGGAGGACCTCGAGTTCGTGGCGAGCGGGAAGACCCGCGTCGCCGGCCGCTTCGATCCGGCATCGAGCGTCGAGCCGGGAGACACCGTCGAGGTAGCCGCCGACAGCGACAACTTCCACTTCTTCGACCCGGAGACCGGTCTGGCGATTCGGAGTTAGGGCGCTCGACCGGCCCGGTAGAGTCGCTCCGTGGCAGCCATCGGCTTCATCGGGCTCGGCGACATGGGCAGGGGAATCGTGCCCCGGCTGCTGGACGCCGGGCATCAGGTGACCGGCTGGAACCGAACCGCGGCGAAGGCCGCGCCGTTGATCGACCTCGGCATGGCCTGGGCCGACAGCCCGCGGGAGGTCGCCGAGACCGCGGAGTTCGTCTTCTCGATCGTCACCGACGCCGACGCCGTCAGGGCCGTTGCGCTGGGAGACGACGGCGTGATCGCCGGCCTCTCCCCGGACGCGGTCTACCTCGACATGAGCACCATCGACCCCCTGGTCAGCAGGCAGATCGCCGGCGAGTTCGCCGCCAAGGGTTTGACCATGCTCGACGCCCCGCTGTCTGGAAGCCCGATCACGCTCGAGCAGGGCACCGCATCGACGATGGTCGGGGGCGATCGCGCCGCCTTCGGGCGCGTCGAGCCCGTGCTCTACGACATCGGGTCCAAGGTCAGCTACATCGGTGACAGCGGCAGCGCGGTCCAGATGAAGGTGGCGGTCAATCTCTCCCTGATCGTGCAGATGATCGCCTTCTGCGAGTCGGTGGCCTTGGCAGAGAAGGGCGGGGTCGCCCGGGAGACCGCGGTCGATGCGATGCTCAAGAGCGTGGTTGCCTCACCGGTCATGGGTTACCGGGGTCCGTTCATCCTCCAGGGCAACATGCCCGACAAGCCGCTCGCCGACGTCACCCTCCAGCAGAAGGACATGCTGCTCGCCCTCGAGGTGGCCCGCCGGCAGGGTTCCCCTGCTCCGCTGGCCGCCGTGGCCAACGAGCTGCTCAACGCCTGCCGCGGTCTCGGCATCGACCACCGCGACTTCGTCACGGTGTTCGACGTGTACCACCTGCTCGCCGGGATGGCCGAGGGGTCGGAGTAGTGGAGCCCTACCGCACCAGCCTCGAGCTCGTACCCCACGTCGAGGGGCTCGAACGGGAGGATGGCTGGGTCGACATGCAGGTCCAGTTCCTGGTCGACCGGGCCACGGCCGGATCCGACGACTTCCTGCTCGGCTGGACCGTGCTCCCCCCGGGCGCCCGCCACGAGCGGCATCGCCACCACAACGCCGACGAGTTCTTCATCGTCCTCGAGGGGCACGGCATGATCTATACCGACGACGGGCGCGAGGCCTCGCGCAAGGGTGATGTCGTATTCACGCCGCGCGGCCACTGGCACGGCTTCGACAACACCGGTGACGAGGACGTCGTCCTCGTCTGGGGCTGGAGCGGCGCAGGGTCGCTCGAAGCCGCCGGGTACGAGACCGAGCCATGAGCGTCCCCGACTGGGATGACAACCCGAAGGTGCGCAACGGCATCCGCCGCATGCTCGACCTCAGGGAGGAGCGCATCGCCGCCGGGGAGCGACCGATCGGGTGGAAGCTCGGATTCGGTGCACCGGCCTCGCTGCAACGGTTCGGTCTCTCGGCTCCGTTGCTCGGCTTCCTCACCGATGCCGGTCTGCGGGACTCCGGAAGCACCGTCTCGAGCGAGGGCTGGCAACACGGGGTGGCCGAGCCCGAGGTCGCCGTCTACCTCGGAGCCGATGTCGGGCCGGGGGAGGACGCCACCGACGCCGTCACCGCCCTCGGTGCGGCGATCGAGCTCGCCGACGTCCACCCCCCCTCCGACGACATCGAGCAGATCCTGGGATGGAACATCTACCACAAGGCGGTGATCCTCGGCGAGCCGGATGAATCGCGGGCAGGGGCGGTCCGCAAAGGCTTGATGGCCCGGGTGATGCACGACGGCGTCGAGGTCGCCGACACCGCGGACGTCGAGGCCATCACGGGTGACCTCGTCGACATCGTCGGCCACGCCGCCACGCTGCTGGCCGCTGCCGGGGCGAAGCTGTCCGCAGGCGATGTCGTCATCGCCGGCTCGGTGGTCCCGCCCCTCAGGATCGCCCCGGGTCAGGAGGTGGTCTTCGAGCTCGCCCCGTTCCCTGCGATCTCGGTGAGTGTCTAGCTCTACGATCGGCCGAATCCGACCGAAAGGCTCCCCCATGTTGTTCGCCAGCGCCGTGCCGCTCGTTCCCGGCAAGACCGACCGCTACCGGAACCTCGCCGCCGAGCTCGAGCCGCATCTCGAGGAGTACGCGTCGCTCAACGCCCGCTTCCAGGTCGGACGTCACGCCTTCTGGATCAACCACGCCAGAAACGGGACCGACCTCGGCGTCAGCGTCTACGAGATCGCTCCCGAGGGACTCGCCGAGATGAAGCAACGGGTATGGGATCCCTCCTCGCCCTACGACCGCTGGTGGCTCGAGTTCGTTCGCGACGTGAACGGTGTCGACATGCTCATCGAGCCCTCCCACGCCGCCCCGCCCGAGCCCGTGTTCGCCTGGGAGGCCTGAATCCCGGCGCAGGATTCACCGGTGCAGCGCCGGCTTGCGCTGTGTAGGCTCAGCCGCAGTTCACCACCGAGGTGTAGCGCGTGCCCGCTCTGAAGATCGAGACCGTTCTGTCGACGGCTGCACCTCGCCGGGCACCTCCCTGACCGGTCGACATCGATCGACCGCTCCAATCAGGAGGTTCCCCCGTGAAAGTATCGATAACCGTCAACGAGACCAGCTACGAGCGAGACATCG
>CAZCBO010000131.1:6812-8108 GCA_964496825.1 uncultured Acidimicrobiaceae bacterium | reverse complement strand
CACTATGAGCCTTTTCACACACATCCTCCACAGCTGCGGTCGCTGGATCGCACCGTCTTCGTGTGAATCACCTATATGGTCTATCGGCCCCAATGCGGAGAAAACTTGACAGGACAGCCACCCCTGGAACCCCGTGGCAGCCACAACCAAACGAACCGGCCCGGTGGCTGGGCCACCCAGAGCCGCCAGGTTGCCGCTCACCCCAAGCCGAGCCGGCGCCGATGCGTGCACCGGGGGCAGTAGATGGGTCCCGTCGCTCTATCAGGCACATCTTGAGCGGCGTCGACGCGGCGGATGATCCGTAGGCGTCGGACCTGGAGGTTCGCCATACTTGTGTCGTGAAGCCCGCGGCCGCTCTCGCGGCCCTCGCCATGGTTGTTGGCGGCTGCGCATCAGCACCTACGGTTGCGCCGGCCTCGACCAGCATCGCCACATCGGTGCAGCCCGCAACGACGGTGGAGCAGACCGTAGGCATCGCCGAGCCGCCGTTCGAGGTACTCGCGGTGGGGACCGAAGTCGCCTTCATGGGACGCGTCGACCATGTCACGAGCCCCGACGACCTCGACCCGGTCTGGCGGTTCTATCGCCTCCCCGGACCAGTTCCCGAGGTGGACTTCGATGATGCGCTCGTGCTGTTCTACGCCCGATCCGACGATGCCTGCCCGGACGAGCTGGTCGAGCTCGTCGTCGAAGGCACGACGGTGACTCCGGTGTTTGCGCGGCCACCCGGGTTCTGCGCTCAGCCGGGGATTCCGACGTCCTATGCGGTGGCGGTCAGGAGATCGTTCGTGCCCGACCGTTTCACCGCGGTCCTCCCCGGGTTCTTCCCGGACAATCCCATCGGGTACGGGCGGGTGGACCACGAGGTCGACACCACCCGGCCAACTGGACCCGAGCTTCCCGAAGCGCTTGTGATCAGCGACGTCGCCGCCATCGCTGTGGCGACCGGATGGGCCGGAGACGACCCCGACTACTTCGAATTCATCCGGCCGGAGCATTTCGCCGCGATCCTGGCCGACGCCGACCACATCCCTCCCGTACGCGACACGCTTGGGCAAGTCGCCGAGCTCGAACCAGACCAGGTCGGCGTGCTGCTGAGCGCCCGTTGTCAAGGGCAACCGCTCATCGATCGTTTGGTGAGCTGGGGCCCCTACCTCACCGTCGAGTTGGCGACCATCGACGGATCCCCTTGCGACGGTGGCGACCCCTTCACGGTGCTCATCGTGGTGGACAGAGCCGGCATCGATGCGACCCGGCACGTCGAGACGAGCCGGTAGTCGACAGCCTGGCAGGAAT
>CAZCBO010000131.1:0-6712 GCA_964496825.1 uncultured Acidimicrobiaceae bacterium | reverse complement strand
GGAATCCCCGTCAGTCGCCGGCGGCCCGCTGGGTGACGGAAGGCGGCATCCCGTCCCGGTAGACATCGAGGTAGGCCACCGCACCCGTTTCGGTGAACGTCTCGAGCGCCGCCTCGGATGCACGACTCGCCTCGGGCACATCGCGACCGACCAAGGTGGCGAACAAAGCCTGCATGCCGGCGCGATCGATGGCGAGGAAGTCGAAGCCCAACGCCTGGGTGAAGCCGGCGACCGCCTCGTCGACCCCTCCGTGAAGCGCTGCCAACGATCCCGACACCGCGCCGTGCAGCTCACCGAGCATGCGGCCGCGAACACGGCTCGCCGACAGTGCGTCCGCAACGGCCTCGAGGCGCGCGGCGTCGCCGAGCAACGCGGCAGCGGTCACCGCAATCGCGAGATGATCGGGCGACCGGATCGCCGCTTCGACGTCCATGACGTCGTCGTACGCCGCTTCGAAGCGTCCCGTGAGCACGTTCAGCTTCCCTCTCGCCACCGGCACCCCCGCCTGCGCCTGAGGATCGTCGACGGCGATCGCTCTTCGTACCGCGTCGTACGCGGGATCGATCGCCGAGGCGTCACCGCGCGCGATCTGCGCGGTGAGGTCGGCGATCTGGTACCAGACCAGTGAGTTCGACGGAAGTTCGATCCGATCCCGGATCTCGTCGCGCAGTGCCTGGGCCTCGTCGAACCTGCCGTCGCGATCGAGATACGCCGCGACCGCCCAGGTGAAGGCGTCGAGGAACCGGACGTCGCCGAGCCGGTTGGCCTGGTCCATGCCGGTGCGGCATGCCTCCATCGCACCGACGTGGTCATCGGCGGCGAGGAGGTGACCGACGTTGTTGGCGGCCCGCATCTCCTCCAACGGCAGGTCATGGTCCTGTGCGTAACGAGTGGCGCCCTGGAGGAGCGCAATCGCCTCGTGCAGTCGCCCCAGGTTCCCCAGTGCGGTTCCCCGGGTGATCAGCGTGTTCACGATCGTCGGGATCAGTTCGAGCCGCTCGGCCGGCCCGATGATCCGATCGCACAGCGCGGCGGCATCTTCGTCCCTGAGGGCCATGAGATAGGCACGGGCGAGGACCGATCCCGCCGCAACGAGGGCCGGCTCGTCAAAGGCAGCGCCGGCGGTCACGATCGGCTCGAGCACCTCGATCGCCTCGGTCGCCTTGAACGCATTGCACAGCACCATCCCGACGAGTGCTGCGGCATCCGTGACCTCCTGCTCGCTGCCGTGGTCGCGGTACCACGCCAGCGCCTCATTGGCATCGGTGATCGCGAGTTCGTGCCGGGCGAGCTCGGTCGCCGATCGCGATGCCCGCTGTAGGAGAGCGGCCTTCTCCCTCGGGTCGGTCGCGAGGGTGAGCGCCTGCTCGACCATCGCCAGCGCCTGTGCGTGTGAGTGCAACCCGGCGGCTCGCTCGGCGGCGTCCGACAGAGCGGTGGTGGCGGAGGCGGCGAGCGCCTGGGCCCCTTCGGCGTCGTCGGTGACCCCGTACGCCGCCATGTAGTGGTCGGCGACGGCAGCGGCGAGCTCCAGCTCACCCCGCGCTGCGAAGAACTCGGCCGCCCGGCGGTGCCGGGTTCGTCGTTCCTCGCGGGTGAGACGTCCATAGGCGACCTCTCGGATCATGCTCTGGACGAAGCGGAATTGGCCCCGCTCCGGTGATCGCGCGTCACTCTCGAACTGCAGCAGCTCCTGGCGGACGAGGGCATCGAGCACGTCGTCCAGTTGGGGTTCCTCGCGTCCACTCATCGCGCCCAGCCCGGTGCGGGTGAAGGATGTGCCGAGCACCGCGGCGTCCTGCAGCATGGCGCGTACGTCGGGAGGCAGCCGGTCGAGGCGTGCTTCGATGACCGCACGGACCGTGTCGGGAACGCGGATCGCCGAGAGGTCCCGGGTCGGGACGCAGCACGTCGCGCCCATCACGAGGTCGCCGTCGGCGATGAGCATGCGCACCAGCTCGACGGCGTAGAGCGGGATTCCGTTGGCTCGCTTGGTGATCTCTGCAACGAGGTTCTCGGCGATGCCCTCGACCATCCCGGTGACCAGCTCGGCCATGTCGTCGTCGGAGAGGGGCCCGAGGTGGGCAGAAGTGAAGTTCCGCCGACCGGCTCCCCAGCCGGGTGCCCGTTCCAGCAGATCCGGACGAGCCAGAGTGATGACCAGGATCGGGTGGCGCGGCGACAGCTCGACGAGCTCTCGTACGAACTCGATGAGCCCGGCGTCGGCCCAGTGGAAGTCCTCGAAGACGAGCACGGTGGTGCCGCGCCCGGCGATGGAGTGGAAGAAGGTCCGAACTGCCGCGAAGAACTCGCCGCGCTCTCCGGTGGGCGCTTCCTCGAGCCCGAGCAAGGCAGCCAGCCGGCGCTCGACCCACTCCTGATCCGCCGGTACGGGCAAGTACTCGGCAACGGCCGTGCGCAACCTGGTCCTGCTGCGGAGCGGATCATCGGTTTCTGCAATCCCCGCTCGCTGGCGCACCATCTCGCCGAGGGCCCAGAGCGTGAGGTTCTGGTCATAGGCCGGCGATCGGCCGTGGTGCACAAAGACGTTCTCTCCGAGGCCTGCGATGTAGTCGCGCAGTTCCGAGGCAAGCCGGCTCTTGCCGATGCCGGCCTCGCCGACGATCGACACCAGCCTGGCCCGGCCGGACCGCTCCGTGGCATGCAGCGCATCCGTCAGCAGGCGAAGCTCCTCTTCTCGGTCGACGAACGCGGGAACCACACCGCCGGGTTCCGTCGAGCTGCGGTCCGCCCGCACCCGAACGGCCCGCCAGACTGCGACGGGCTCGCTCTTCCCCTTCAGCGCCCGTTCACCGAGGGGCTCGAACTCGACAACGTCCCGCAACATGCGGTAGGCGGGTTCCCCGACCACCACGGTCCCGGGTGCTGCGATCGACTGGAGCCTCGCTGCGGTGTTGACCAGGTCGCCGACCACGAACCCCTGCTCCGGGCTCGCCGGGGCAACCGACGCCTCCCCACAGAGCACACCGACCCGCACCGCGAGCTCGCCATCGTTCAACTCTTCGTTCATGCTCTCGACGATCGAGACCAGCTCGAGGCCGGCCCTGACCGCCCGCTCCGAATCATCCTCGTGGGCGACCGTCGCCCCCCACACGGCCATGACGGCGTCGCCGATGAACTTCTCCACTTCGCCGCCGTACCTGGTGATCGCGTTTCGCGCCCGGTCGAAGTACGTCGTGAGCGTCGCCCGCACGATTTCCGGGTCGCGTGCCTCCGAGAAATCCGTGAAGCCGACGAGATCGGCGAAGAGCACGGCCACGAAGCGACGCTCATGGGGATCTCGATCGGGTTTTGCCGCGGCCGGGGCCTCCGCGACATCGTGCAGCGCCGCCCCGCATTCGCCGCAGAACTTGTCCGAGGGATCGTTCGGTGCCCCGCACCGCGGACAGGCAACGGGGAGCGGAAAGCCACACTCCCGACAGAACCGCCGGTCCGGCTGGTTCTCGGTTCCGCAGTTCGGACACATCATCGCGCTGGGACCACCTCTCCGAGGGGTCGGTCGCTCACGATTCGTGCGCAGCGTGCGCTTCGCGAACTCGCTCGGCGAGACCCCTGAGCGCGGCATACGCCACTGAGCGTCGAGGAATGTCGAGGAGATCCTCGAAGTCCGACCGGCTCAGCGTGTAGAGCACCACATCGTCGACTGTGACAACGGTCGCGCTGCGCGGCTTGCCGTCGACGAGCGAGATCTCGCCGAAGAAGTCTCCATCCGTCATCTGGGCAACCGTCCGACCCCGGACCTGCACCTCGACGGTGCCCCTGGCGATGATGCAGAGCATGTCGCCGGGGTCTCCCTCGCGCACCACGGTTGCGCCGGCGGGATGGGTGACCTCCTTGGTCTTCCGCGCCACGTCGAGGAGCGTCGCTCGATCGAGGCCGCGAAAGATCGTCACCGATCGGAGCGCATTGGCCCTCGTCAACGACTCTGTCACCGACACGGTCCCCGCCTTGCTCGGTCCTCCAAAGTCTACGTGACCGGCCGGGGCGGCCGTCCGGCCCTAGTCATTGGGTCCTTCACCGTGCTAGGCATGGAATCACCAACCGATGGAGGTCGTGAATGACCGGCACCGATGGCGGCCCGCGGATCGGTGTGGTCGGCGGCGTGAACATGGACATCCACCTGTTCGACGTGAGCGAGCAGGACTCGGGAGCAACCTTCTTCGCCGACCACTACCTCGTCGAGCCGGGTGGGAAGGGGGCAAATCAGGCCCGGGCCGCGGCGATCCTCGGCGCCGACGTGACCCTGGTAGCCCGGGTCGGCGACGACGAGTTCGGACGTCTCTGTGTCGAATCGGCACAGAAGGATGGAGTCGACACGCGATGGGTCCGGGTGGATACGACGGAGCGGACCGGCTTCGTCGTCATCAGACTGATCGAGGGACAGCACCGTTCGCTCGTGTTCGCACCGGGCGCCAACCGGAACCTCGAATGGGGAGATGTGGAGCCTGCGCTCGCCGAGCTCTAGACCTGCGAGGCGGTGATCACCCAGACGGAGAACCCACCGTCCGTCATCGACGGATTGTGCCGCTGGTCGAGGGAAACCGGCGTGCCACTCTTCCTCGACCCCGCCAGCCCGCGGGACATCACCCCCTCGGCGCTTCGCTGCGCCGAGGTGCTCACCCCCGATGTCGCCGAGGCCGAAGAGCTGGTCGGCCGCCGCCTCGACACCGAACCGGCGCGAGTGCTCGCCGTTCGCGAACTGCTCGGGATGGAGATACCTCGCGTGATCCTCAAGATGGGAGAGGGGGGCGCGCTCGTCGGTGACGAGGGTGGGATCCGCACCATCGAGACGATTCGCATCAACGCCGTGGACGAGACCGGAGCCGGAGACGTCTTCGTGGCGGCCCTCGCCCTGTTGCGAGCGCGCGGTTCCGGCTGGGACGAAGCAACACGGTTCGCCAACGTTGCGGCGGCATTGTCGGTTTCGAGAAGCGGCTTCGCCATCCCGACCGCGGACGAGGTGGATGAAGCGTTGCCCTGAGGAGACCTTCGCCCCGACCCTGTATACCGCGACCCTTCTCGCGCGCTCCCTACACGTCGAAGATCACCCTGGCGTACCAGCCCTCGTCGGTCTCTTCGCAGCGGAGGTCGTGGTAGGTGACGGCCTTGACCGGCGGGCCGTGCAGCTCGAGGTCGGCCAGGGGAATCACGTCGGCGTCGATGACCAGGCGGTCGCCTTCGCTGCGGATGGCAACGCCGGTGAAGGCGACGTCCTCCGCCTCGCTCCGGTACAGGAGCTCACTCAGCACCGCAACGAGGAGGTCGGGGGCCTCGCCCTGGTCCACCACGACCTGAACCTCCCTTCCCGACGCGTCGCCCAGCCCGTACATCAGGTCGAACATGGCAAAGGCGGCGTTGGCGAGGACCGCCTCGAGGGTTTCCCCGTGGGTTTCGATGCCGGTGTCGGCGGTATGGGAGAGCACCCGGTAGGGATGCATTACCGATGACGCGGCTGGCGGTGATCGCCGCCGATTCGCTGATGACGCCGGTGCAACATCCCGCGGCGCCCGTCCCGCGTCACGCCCCCGGGGTCGATTCGCTTCTTCTGTCTGGCTCGCTGCCGGTTGCGACCACTCATCTCACCATCAAGCCTGTCACGACTCGCTACCCGTTGCCAGGGCCGATGGTCAGCGCGCCGTATCCCACGACGCGGGCTCGATCCCCTGCGGTGTCGCCGGAGTTCCGATAATCCAGGAGGCGTGCACTCCACCCCAGCTCACCGGCCAGGATCAGAGCGGCCTGGAGCCCGATCAGCCCGCAGGCCGACTCTCGCGCCAGGCGCATCGGCTCGCCCGCCTCGATCGCCTCGATCGTCTCGTGGTCCTTGCGGACCGCATCGTCGTACGGCAGGTAATGCGAGAGGTCGGTCGAGACGACGAGCAGCGTGCGCCGGTCGACCATCTTCCCGAGGACCACTGCGACCTGGCGGGGGGTCACATCTCCCGTCAACAACGGCGTGATCGGCAACGGCCCCAGCACCTCGTGGAGGAACGGCAGCTGCACCTCGAGACAGTGCTCTCGAGAGAACGGATCCTGGATCCGTTCCACCCCACGCAGGTCGGGCGGTACCGCGATCGGGAACTCACCGAGTGGCGTCGCCCAGGTGTCCGCTTCCGGTGCGGCGACGCCGGGGAACCACACGAAGTGCGATGGACCGATCAGCACGACCCGGTCGAAGCGCTCTTCGTCCAGCACGGCAAAGGCGGACGCCGCCACCGGACCGGAGTAGACGTAGCCGGCATGGGGGACGATCAGGCCGCACGGCCCGTCGGCCGGCTCGGTGTCGGCGTCGTCGAGCAGCCGGCGGACGTGCGCCTTCAACCCGGCCGGATCCGCCGGATAGAACGATCCGGCGACAACGGGGCCAAACGCCACCATCACGGTGAGCGTATCGCTTCCCTCCGCACGCCGACAGAGTCGAAAGTGGGTGTTGTCTCGACCAGCGGGCGCGGTACGGTGTCAGGAGAGACATGACGACACCACTCGCCCCCGCCGATTCGATCGTCCCCACGAAGTACTGGCACGCCCTGGACGACGGCCGCATCCAGTGCGACCTCTGCCCCAGGGAGTGCAAGTTGCGCGAGGGCCAGCGCGGCCTCTGTTACGTCAGAGCCCGCAAGGAGGACCAGATCGTCCTCACCACCTACGGTCGCTCCTCGGGCTTCTGCGTCGACCCGATCGAGAAGAAGCC
>CAZCBO010000130.1:0-8151 GCA_964496825.1 uncultured Acidimicrobiaceae bacterium | reverse complement strand
TCCACACCGACCCGAACGCAAACACCAAGCCCAACACCCCGACCACGATCGCATACACCAGCGTCCGGTTGACCAGTCGATCGATGTCGTAGAGCCGGTATCTGAGGATGGCGACGGCGATGGCGATCGGGAATGCCAGCGCGGCTAACCCCAGGATCGCCGGACCCAGCGTGGTTTGAGTCATGTCGGCCAGTGCGAATGCCGGCGGCAACAGCAGAGCAGCGAAGATGAACCACTTGATTTGCTGACGCTCGATCGATCCGCCCCTGCGGAAGCGGACGGCCAGCGACGCGATCCCACACACGAGCAGGGTGACGATGGAGAGGAGGACGAGCGGGTCCAGCAGTGCTCCGACGCGGTCGAGGTCTGGATTGGCGAAGGGGTTCGGGAGTCCGTCCTCTTCCAGGCTGGGCTGAAAGCCGTTCAACAGCACCGCCCCGACGACGAAGCCGCCGGCCGCCCAGACAGGTAGCCGCGGCCAGCCCGGAGGGACCCGGCCCGTGGGGAACAGGGTGGGAAGCACCATGAGGAGGGCCACCAGCGGCGCCCAGCTCATAGTCCCGCTCCAGTACGTCAGGTCCCGCCAGAAGCCAGCGCCGAGCCGGGACTCGACTGCTCCGGCGCTGATCGTCGCCGCAATCACCATGCCGATCCCGACGAGCAACCAGCCGACGGTGTTTCCACCGGTGCGGTAGGCGATCAGGGCACCGGCGGTGGTGAACACGAGGAACACCACCACGAGGACCGACGTGGTGCCATCGAACACGACGCCGGGGGCAAGCACGGCGCTGATCGCAATCGCCGCAACGGCGCTGATCCAGGCGGCAGCGGCCAACACGGCAGTACGATCCTTCATGACCCCTCCCTCACCCACCACGACACCGAGCTCGGTTGGAGCGTCCGCTGCACAACACCCGCCCACTCGGCGGCGACCTCATCGGGATCGACCTGATCGCGGAGCCGCGTCGAGAACTCATCAAACACCAGCTGGGCGTCGTACCGCGACCGGTAGAAACGCCGATCCACGAACCGTTGGGTTCGTTTGCGCAGCGGGTTGAACAGCGCCGCCACCGCCAGCGTCGATGCCGCCACCGCAAGGCTGCTGTCCTCGAACGGCAACCGCGAAGGGATCCACAGCGTCCCGAGCGCGAAGATCAGACCGAGCAACGCGACGACGATCGCATACACCAAGGTGCGGTTGATGATCCGATCGATCTCGTAGAGCCCGTAGCGGGTCACTGCGACTGCGATCGACGCAGCGAGCAGGGCCGGCAGGATCCCCGTCATCACCAACGACCACACCTCCCCGGCGTTCGTGTCCTTCACGAACACTCCCACCGCAGCGAACAGGCCGGCCCACATGGAGAAGAAGACGAAGGGCACCCGCATCTGCTTGCGCAGCACCGCGTCACCGCGCCGGTACCGCAGTACGAGGGAGACCACGCCGGCGAGGAAGACGCCGATCCCGAACGCGAACACGGCGGGCCCGAAGACGTTCCACAGCGCGTCGCCGCCCGGTCGCGTGCCGAACCCGAGGTAGGGGTCGAAGGCGCTCGCGTCGTTCTTCTCGTCGTACAACGCCCAGACGACGGTGAGGGCGACGACGAGGAACGCCGCTCGCGGCAACCAGCGCCAACGATCGGAGAGGACGCGCCCGTCGGGGAAGTAGGCGGGAAAGAGCAGGAGAGAGCCGGTCAACACGCCGAAGAAGAGGAGGCCTTCGAGAAGATCGACGACGGTCGCATTCCCTCGGCTGGACACCGGCTCGGCGAACGACGAGGCCACGATGCCGGCGACGAGCAGCGTCGGTCCCACCGCGAGCAACCAGAGCAGGGCGTTGTCGGGCCGCTTCGCCGCCAGCAGTCCACCGGTGATGCTCACGGCGAGCACCGAAGCCGTGATCAGGAACAGATCCGGTTCAGCGCGCCGGAACCACAGCGCTGCGGCCCCGAGAACGACGCCGGCGGCGACAAGGAAACGCGCGACGATCCGCCACTGCTCCCCCCTGATCTCGACTGCAGCCGACATCAGTCCTCCTCGCGGTGCGCCAGTCTGGCGGATAACCGATCGGTGGTTGCGTTGGCGATCTTGCGCCGGGACCGTTACGGAACCGTTACCGCTCCAATGCTCCGTCACGAGTGGCAGAACCGTTCTCGCTCGCGTCGTACAAACGATGGCTGAGCGCTACCTTTCACGCGATGTACCACATGGGTTGGAGCGCGTTCATCAAGCGGAATGAGGACGAACCGCGCCCCGACATCAGCTGGGAAACACTCAAGCGCGTCCTCTCCTACGCACGGAACTACAAACTCGAGATGGTGGTGGTGCTGGTCACCATCATCGTGATCAGCGTTCTCACGATCGTGCCCCCGCTCTTGATGAAGGGGCTGATCGACTCCGCCATCCCCGAGGAGAACATCGGCCTCGTCACCGTGCTCGGCCTCGGGATGATCGCCGTACCGCTGCTGAACGGCATCATCGGGGTGGTCCAGCGTCGGGCGACCGCCGGCATGGGCGAGGGCGTCATCTTCGACCTGCGCCGCCAGCTCTACGACCACCTCCAGGGCATGTCGCTCGGGTTCTTCACCAACACCAAGACCGGCGAGCTGATGTCCCGTCTCAACAACGACGTGGTCGGTGCCCAGCAGGCGGTCACGGGAACGTTCGTGTCGCTCGCTTCCAACATCCTCGGTGCCGCGACCGTGCTGATCGTCATGCTGACGCTGGAGTGGCGGCTCACCTTGCTCTCCCTCGCCATGCTTCCGCTGTTCCTCTACCTGGGTCGGCGCGTCGGCAAGCTGCTCGGCGAGGTGGCCAGGCGCCAGATGGACGCCAGCGCCACGATGAACGCCCACATGCAGGAGACGCTCAGCGTGTCGGGCTCGATGCTGGTCAAGCTCTTCGGGCGCGATGCCGCCGAACGCAACCGTTTTGCCGGGAATGCCGGCGAGGTGCGCGACCTCGGCGTCCGCCGTGCGATGATCGGGCGCTGGTTCTTCGTCGGCATCGCGATGGTGTCTGCCTTCGGTACCGCCGTCGTGTTCTGGATCGGATCGGTGATGGTCATCAACGGCGTCATCACCGTCGGGACCATCGTCGCATTGGCCGCATACCTCACCCAGCTCTACGGACCACTGGGCGGGCTCTCCAACGCCAGGGCAGAGTTCGAGACGGCCCTCGTATCGTTCGAGCGGGTCTTCGAGATCATCGACCTGCCCCACGACATCGAGGAGCCGGTCGACCCGGCGACGCTCGACGGCGTGGAGGGTCGGGTGGCCCTCGACGACGTGTGGTTCACCTACGCCGATGCCTCCCCCGGGCTGGAAGCCGTCAAGCGCTACGGCTGGCACAGCGTCACCGAGGGCGACGATCCCAACACGAGAATGGCCGCAGACGGCTGGACCCTCGAGGGCATCACCCTCGACGCCGAGCCCGGCCAACTCATCGCCCTGGTCGGCCCCTCCGGCGCCGGCAAGACGACAACCACCTATCTGGTTCCCCGTCTCTACGACGCGTCGGCGGGCACCGTGAGCATCGACGGCCACGATGTCAAGACGCTCTCGTTCGACACCATCGCCGACGCGGTCGGCGTGGTCACCCAGGAGCCATACCTCTTCCACGACACCATCGCCAACAACATTCGATATGCCAAGCCCGACGCCACAGACGAGGAGATCAGAGAGGCGGCCCGGATCGCCAACATCGACTCGTTCATCATGGGCCTGCCCAACGGCTACGACACCAGGGTCGGTGAGCGCGGTTACCGGCTGTCGGGCGGAGAGAAGCAGCGGGTGGCCATCGCCAGGGTGCTGCTGAAGGACCCGCGCATCCTGATCCTCGACGAGGCCACCTCGCACCTCGACGCCGCCAACGAGGCGCTGATCCAGGAAGCGCTGGAACGTGTCATGGAGGGCCGCACGTCGCTGGTGATCGCCCACCGTCTGTCGACGATCCTCGCCGCCGATGAGATCTTCGTCATCGACGACGGCAAGGTCGTCGAGCACGGCACCCACGAGGAGCTGCGAGCCAACGGCGGCCTCTACTCGGAGCTCTACGAGACCCAGTTCGCCGACTCTCCACTCGGGGCCGAACCGCTGCCTTAACTCGCGAAATCTGTCTCACCCGCGCGGCACACTGGGAACGCGGCGGCGGCAGGAAGGGGCGACTGCCATGACCGCACGCAGCCCGGAAACCCGTGCCCTGTACACTCGACTCGAGGAAGTGCTCGGCGAGGAACAGGCAGCGACGCTGATGAACTATCTGCCGCTCGAGACCGGCTCGGATCTGGCCACCAAGGCCGATCTTGCCGCGTTCGAGGCAAGGCTCGACGAGCGGTTCACGCGGATCGACGAACGGTTCACGCAGATCGACGAGCGGTTCACGCAGATCGACGAGCGGTTCGAGAAGCTGGATGAACGGATCTACGGGATTCACGTGGCACTCGGCAACCAGTACAAGAACTACAGCATCACGATGGTCGGTGGCATGACCGCACTGACCGCCATCTATGCCGGGCTGCTCGCCATCCTCGCCTTCGCCATCTCCGTCTAGCGGTTGTCCTCGATCCACGCCGTGGCTTCGGCCACAGCCCGCGCCACGGTCGCGCCGACCCGCTCATCGGTCGGGTAGATGTTTTCCCCACCCACAGCGTCGCTGACCCCGGTGACATCGAACTGCTCGTTCAGACGCTCGTCGGCGGAGACGAGAACGAGCTTGCTCCCCACCGCCTCGAGCTCGCCGGCGTATCGGGCCAGAACGTCCATGAACGTGGTCCCGAGGTCACTTCGACCCCGCAGGCGGAGGATCACCGCTGAGTTCTGCGAATCGGGAGTCACCTCGGGAAGGGCTTCCTCGAACACCGGTGCGGAGGCGAAGAAGAGGCTGCCGTAAGGCTGGAGCACGACGACTTGGTTCGACGGCACGGTCTCCGGGGGATCCGATTCGACCCAGACCCCCGGCTCCTCCATCACTCGCCGCTTGATCGTGACCCGGTTGGACTGCGTGATGACCGTGAGGATCACCGAGATCCCCACCCCGACGAGCACCGCCCACTGGAGCGGGATGATGAGTGTGAGGACGAAGGTGACGCCCATCACCGCCTGCTGCATCGTGCCGGTGCGCCACACCGCCTTGATGTCTGCGGGCTTGATGGTGCGGAACCCGACGATCATGAGCAGACCCGCCAGGGCCGGCATGGCGATGTAACCCACGAGATCGGCGAAGACGAGGATCACGATCGCCATGACCACCCCGGCGACGAGCAGCGACATCCTCGACTTGGCCCCGGCCGCCTTGTTCAGCGACGACGCCGACATCGACCCCCCGACCGGCATGCCCTGGAAGACGCCGGCGGCGATGTTGGCGACGCCCTGTCCCGAGAAGTCCCGGGAAGCGTCGGGATAGGACCCGTCGGGGTTGGTGAAGTTCGCCGAGATCCCCGCCCCCTGCACCAGTCCGACGAAGGCAAGGGACAGGGCGGGAACGATCAGCGACGGGATGATGCGCAACCACGGGAGCTGCGGGAGGGGCAGCGACCGGGGCACGTCGGTGATGTCGTTGAGGACCGCGATCTGGCCGGTCAGCACCCACTCGTTGAGGGCGAACGCCACCGCCGACCCGGCGATGATGGCGACCACCATCCCGAGGGCACCGAGCCTGGTGCGCTCCAAGACGATGATCAGCACGATCGTGACCACGCCGACGGCGACGGTCGCCCAGTGCAGCTCGGTTGGGCTCAGCAGTGTGTCGATCGCCCGAAAGACGCGGTTGCCGGCATCGGAGGCATAGCCGCTGAAGTTCTCGACCTGGCCCAGGATGATGTTCACGCCGACGGCGTTGATGAAACCGACCATCACCGCATTCGAGACGAAGCGAAGCATCGATCCGAGCTTGAGCAGCCCGGCGGCGAGCATCGCCACGCCGGTGAGCACGGCGAGGGTCCACAGTGCTCGGTCGGGATCTTCGCTCGTGTGCACCGCAGCCACGTCGGCGACGACGATCGCCATCGCCCCGGTGGCCTGGACCGCCATGAAGACCGAGCTGGTGAACAGCGCGCCGGTGAACGTCCCCACCATGTAGCCGTACAGCCCCCAGACCGGGTTGACAGCGGCCAGCAGCCCGCCGGCGAGGCCGTCCGGAACGCTCTCCACGCCGAGGACCAGCCCGGCGACGGCATCGTCCCTCAGGGTGTCGCGGCCGGTCAGGGAACGGATGCGATCCATCGGCAGCATTCTCGCATCGCGGGGAGATCGACCGAATCGCCGTCACGCAGCGGCACGCGCCTCGGTACCCTCGAACCGATGCAGGAGCCCGAAGAGCGCGAAATCCATATCGACGGCTTCACCCACCGGCTCGTGGATACCGATCCGGACGAGACCGAGGAGTGGCTCGACGCCCTCGACTCGGTCGTAGCCACCGATGGGCGCACCCGCGCCCGCTACCTCATGGCGCGTCTCGTCGAACGGGCCAGAGAGAACCACGTCGGGGTCCCCGGCTCGGTCTCGACACCATACGTGAACACGATCCCGGCGGTGGCCGAGGCACCATATCCCGGCGACGAAAACCTCGAACAGCGCATCCGGCGATTCATTCGCTGGAACGCCGCCGTCATGGTGATCAGGGCCAATCGCTCCGCCGAGGGCATCGGTGGCCACCTGTCGACCTTCGCCTCATCGGCGACGCTGTACGAGGTGGGGTTCAACCACTTCTTCCGGGGCAAGGCTGACGGCACACCCGGCGACCACGTCTACATCCAGGGCCACGCCTCACCGGGCATCTACGCCCGGGCGTTCCTCGAGCGCCGTATCGACGAGGAAGACCTCGACGGATTCCGCAGGGAGCTGACCGGCGGACTCTCCAGCTACCCGCACCCCCGCCTGATGCCCGAATTCTGGGAGTATCCGACGGTGTCGATGGGCCTCGGACCGATCAACTCGATCTACCACGCCCAGTTCCTCAAGTACCTGCACAACCGCGGTCTCGACGACACCACGGAGTCCCGGGTGTGGTGCTTCCTCGGCGACGGCGAGACCGACGAGCCCGAAACGCTGGGATCGATCTCGCTGGCCGGCCGCGAGAACCTCGACAATCTCACCTGGGTGGTCAATTGCAACCTCCAACGGCTCGACGGCCCGGTACGGGGCAACGGAAGCATCATCCAGGAGCTCGAGGCGGTGTTCCGCGGCGCCGGCTGGAACGTCATCAAGGTGATCTGGGGCTCGAACTGGGATCCGATCCTCGCCAGGGACACCGATGGTTTGCTCGTCCAGAAGATGGGCGCCACCGTCGACGGCGAGTACCAGCGCTACAAGGCCGAGTCCGGCGCCTACATCCGGGACCGCTTCTTCGGCCCCGACCCCCGACTTCGTGCGCTCGTCGAGGACATGACCGATGATGAGATCTGGCACCTGCGGCGCGGCGGGCTCGACTACAAGAAGATCCACGCCGCCTACCAGGCCGCCACCGAACTCAAGGGCGCCCCAACGGTCATCCTCGCCAAGACGATCAAGGGGTGGACGCTGGGCCCGGACGTGTCGGGCAAGAATGCGACGCATCAGATCAAGCAGCTGACGGACGAGCAGCTCCGTGGGCTGCGCGACCGGCTCCACCTCCAGGACGAGATCCCGGACGAGGCGATCGACGCCCATCGTCCTCCGTACTACCGGCCCGAGACCGACTCCCCCGAATACGAGTACCTGCAGCAACGGCGCAAGGAGCTGAACGGCCACCTCCCCAGCCGGACGCTGGAGATCCGGACGCCGATCGAGCTGCCCTCCCACGACGCCTTCATCGAGTTCGACGAGGGGTCCGGAGACCACGCCGTGTCGACCACCGGCGCCTTCACCCGGCTGTTGCGCAGCCTCACCAGAGACGAGCGCTTCGGCAACCGGGTCGTGCCGATCATCCCCGACGAGGGCCGCACCTTCGGAATGGACGCGCTCTTCAAGGAGCTCGGGATCTACGCCTCGGCGGGCCAGTTGTACGAGCCGGTCGACCACGACATGATCCTCTCCTACAAGGAGTCCAAGGACGGTCAGCTCCTTCAGCAGGGGATCACCGAGGCAGGATCCACCGCAAGTTGGATCGCCGCCGCCACCTCGTATGCGACCCGCGTGGTCCCGATGGTCCCCTTCTACGCCTTCTACTCGATGT
>CAZCBO010000129.1:0-8212 GCA_964496825.1 uncultured Acidimicrobiaceae bacterium | reverse complement strand
GAACTGGCGCTCGATCTGGGACATCGCCATCTCGAGGTTCTTGTCCCGATCGCCCTGGTCGTCGGTGTGGGCTTCTTCGGCCACGATGGTCTCCTTCTCCGCTTGTCCCGAACGTACCGGGCGCCTGTGACAGATTCGCGTCCGAGAACAACACGCATGTTATTCGCGGCGTGGCCCTTACGATAGGCGAACGTCTGTTCGATGTCGAGGATCGAGAGTCGCGAGTCGCGAGTCGTTTCAGAATTCGAGGAACGCCTCGACCTCTCCCCCGTGAACCCGCCCGGTGTCGACGAAGCCCAGCGCCTTGTAGAAGTCCTCGGGACCGCCGGGTGTCGGCACATAGGAGAGGTACAGGCCGGTGGCCCCGGGGCGCCCCCTGACGTAGTCGATGACGAGGTCCATGGCTCGCCTGCCGAAGCCGAGGCCCTGGTAGCGCCGGTCGATCATGAAGCGCCACAAGTAGTACCGGGGCTGCTCGTCGTCGTCGGAGAGCAGCACATACCCCACGGGCTCGTCGTCGGCGTAGATCCCCCGGGTCCAGGCCTTGGCCGTCACGGCGTACTCGGCCAGGGAGATGGCGTTCGGTGCGACGAAGGCTCGCTGGTGCGGGGCGACCTCGAGCCGGATGATCGTCCGGACGTTGTCCCGATCGATCTCGCGCAGGCTCACCTCGGCGTGGGCCGTGATCGACGTCGGCTCGACGGTGCCGATCGTCTTGTGGAACCGGGCGACCGGCCGCTTCTCGCTGAATCCAAGGGCGCGGTGTGCCGCGCGTGATCCCTCGTTGTCGGCGTGGGCGTCGGATCCCATCTCCGAGGCGCCGCGCCGGCGGGCCCACTCCTCGGCGGCCTCGACGAGGCCCGTGCCGATCCCCTGCCTGCGGTGGTCTTCGGCGACCCACCACCCCTCCAGATATCCCACGGGCGAGGTCGTGCACCCGGGTGCCCGGTCGTGCATCGACACCTCGGCGAACCCGACCGGCTCGCCGCCCTCCTCGGCGATGAAGACACCCGTCTTGCCGTGCGCCCACTCCGCGACCTCGGCTGCGAGCTCGGCGGACGCGGTCTCCGGCCACAACTCGTGGCGCATGGCCAACCAGCGCTCGATGTCGCCGTCGGTGAGCGGGCGGATCTCCATCGGATCGAGGCTACAGCTCCACCTCGTCGACGATCTCGTAGCGGGTGCCGCTGCCGCCCAGCATGCTCCGGTACATCGTGACCCGGTCGACTTCCTGGGCCAGGGGAAACGCCGGCACCTTCTCGACGACCGGTCGCACGTCTTGCCAGGGGCGAAGGCGCGACAGCGTGACGTGGGGGTGGAAGGGTCGATCCTCGGCGGCGAAGCCGGCCGAGCCCGCCGCTTCATCGCAGATCGCAGCCAGCTCCGCCAGTTCTTCGGTGCCTCGCTCCACCCCGAGCCAGAGCACGGTGGCCCGAGCCGGCCTGGCGAAGGCGCCGAGCCCGTCGAATCCGAGTACGAACGGCAGCGTCAGCGGATGCTCGTCGAGGAAGGCGAGCACCTGATCTCGCTGCGACTCCTCGGCGACACCGAGGAAGCGCAGGGTGAGGTGCCAGTTCGTCGGCGGTACCGGCTTGCCCGGCAGCATGCCCGCTCTGGCCTCGAGGAACGCCGCCAAGCCGTGGCGGACCTCGTCGGCCAGCGCGACGCCGAGGAACAGTCGCTCGGTCAGCGGCTCGTCCACTCCATCCCCTCGAGGGTCATCCGGAGCCAGTGCAACGCAGCGGTCGTCGTGAACACCCGGATCCGCTCGCGGTCCCCGGGGAACTCGAGCGATCGGCTCTTCGTCTCCTCCGGGGTGGCCACGGCGACCGCCATCGTCCCCGCCGGCACCTCCAGCGGATCCGGACCGGCCGAGCCGGTGATGCCGATCGCTACATCGACGCCGAGGGCCCGCCTGGCTCCATCCGCCATGGCCTCGGCTACCGGTTCGCTGACCACACCGTGCTCCTCGATCAGGGCCGGATCGACGCCGAGCATCGAGGTCTTGAGCTCGTTCGTGTAGGCCACCACCGACCCGGTGTAGACGCGGCTCGAGCCGGGGACCGAGGTGATGCGCGCCGCCACCATGCCGCCGGTCGCCGACTCTGCGGTGCCGAGGCTCCAGCCCCGCTCCTCGAGCAGACGGAGCACGATGACCTCGATCGTGTCCCGGTCGGCGCCGAAGATCAGGCCGCCCATCCGTTTCCTGACCTCCTCCTCGACCGGGACGATGAGGGCCTCGGCCTCGGCCGCCGATTGCGCCTTGGCCGTGATCCGGACCTTGATCTCACCGCCGGAGGACAGGAAGGCCAGCGTCGGGTTCTCCGAGGCGTCGTAGAGATCACCGAGCAGCTCGCCGACCGCCGACTCGGACTGGCCCCAGGATCGGAGCAGCCGGCTGACCACCACGCCCGCGTCCCCCCCGGCGAGGGCGGGCAGCACCTCTTCATCGAGCATCGCCATCATCTCCGCCGGCACCCCGGGAACGGCGAAGACCTCGGCCCCGCCGATCTCGACACGGATCCCGGGTGCGGTCCCCTTCGGATTGGTGATGAACGCCCCGCCCGCAGGCTTCTCCGCCTGGCGAAGGTTCGACTCCGGCATCGCTCTTCCCCTCCGCTCCCACCAACGCCGGAGGGTCTCGGCCATCCCTTCGTCGAACTCCAGCGGAACGCCTGCGGCCTTGGCGAGGGCCTCGCGGGTCAGGTCGTCCTTGGTCGGCCCGAGTCCGCCGGTGATGATCACGGCATCCGACCGGGCACAGGCCTCCAGCACCGCGTCGACGATGCGATCCACGTTGTCGCCCACCACCGTCTGCCGGTAGTGATCGAGCCCGGACTCGGCGAGTCGTTCCCCGATGCGAGCGGCATTGGAGTTCACGATCTGACCGAGCAGCATTTCGGTCCCGACGGCGATCACCTCGACGTTCACGCCAACACCTTTGCGGTGAGATCGGTCCCATACCCGCCGGTGACCTCGACGGTGAGCCACTCGCCCGGTGTCCCTTGGCCGATCAGGACGACGCCGTCGATCTCGGGGGCTTCTCGGTAGGAGCGCGCCACCGGCTGGCCGTCTTCGATCTGGTCCACCAGCACCTCGAAGCGCCGTCCCACCTGGGCGATCGTCCTGGCGGTGGTGATGTCGTCCTGGAGTGACTGGAGGTAGCGGGTGCGCTCTGCCTTCTCCCCCTCGGGGATCTGCCCGTTCATCGCGGCCGCCGGCGTTCCCTCCTCAGGCGAGTACGGGAAGAACCCGGCCCAGTCGAGCCCGACCTCGCGCAGGAACGTCGCCAGGTCCTCGACGTCATCCTCGGTTTCGCCGGGGAAGCCGACGATGAACGACGACCGCAACGTCGCCTCCGGAGCCGCCGATCGGATCCCATGGATGAGCAGGCGGTGCGCGTCACCGGATCCGGCGCGGTTCATGGCCCTGAGCAGTGTCGGTGAGGTGTGTTGGAGCGACAAGTCGAAGTAGTCCGCAACCCGCGGGTTCGACACCATCTCCTCGACCAGGGTCGGGCGAATCTCCCTCGGGTAGAGATAGAAGAGGCGAAGCCGGCGCAACCCCTCGACCTCCGAGACCGATCGGATCAGGCTGACGATGTCGCCCTCGCCGGTGTCACGGCCGTAGGCGGCGAGGTCCTGGGCGACGAGCCCGATCTCCGACACGCCCCCTGCGGCGAGGTCTGTGGCCTCGCTTCGGATGTTCCGTGGATGCCGCGATCGCTGTCTGCCCCGGAACTGCGGGATCGCACAGAACGTGCACAGTTTGTCGCAGCCCTCGGCGACCTTGAGGTAGGCCCAGGGGGTGGTCGGGGTGGGCCGCCGGGTCTCGTAGAGGATGTCCATGTGCGATCGCCGCACCGGACCGATCGTCAGCGGGGTCCATCCCCGCAGGGCGTCGAGACGGTCGACGAGCTCGGAGTAGCGATCGAGCCCGATGATGGCATCGGCCTCGGGGAGCGCCGCGGTGAGCTCCGACTCGTACCGCTGCGCCATGCACCCAACGACGACGAGGCTGGCATCGGGACCCTTGCCGTCGGCGAGCTCGAGGATGGTGTCGACCGACTCCTGGCGGGCGGCCTCGATGAAGGCACAGGTGTTGACCATCACCACATCGGCCGCCTCGGGTGAGGCCGCGTCGGTGTAGCCGGCGGCGGCCATCATGCCCTGGAGCTTCGCCGAGTCGACCTCGTTCTTGGCGCAGCCCAGCGTGGTCAGCCAGACGGTCGGAGGATTGGTCTGCACGGCTGCGTAGCGTAGAGGCGGACCGGACTCACGCCTCTTCGATGCCGTCGAGGAGGTCTGCCGCTGCTCCCAGGTGCTCGATCGCGATCAGATCCCCTGGCCGTCCGGCCGCCCGTTTCATCCGGATGAGGTCCGCGATATCGGCAACGAACACATCGAACCCCCCGAGGTCGAAGGCGATCGCCGTCGCGCGGAGGTCGTTATAGCCGGCCGTACCGGCCGGCACACCGAGGATGTCGAGGGGTCCGAACCGGGTGTCGAACGTGAACGAATCACCGGCCAACAGGGTCTTGGCATCGGGGGTGAATGGCACGTCCTCGTCCACGCCCCTGAGCCGGGCGTCGAGGTCGGCGAGCGCGAGCGCAAGTCGATCCAGGTTCTCAGGGGATCGCTCGTAGCAGACGTCAACGTCGTTCGTGATGAGCGCGGTGCCGTACAAGCGACCGGCGAGGCCCCCGATGAGGACGAAATCGACACCCCGCCCAACGAGAAAGCGCAGAGCACCGATCGGATCGAAGGCTTCGGTCATACCGGTGTAGCCGCGGCCCGGAACTCTTCGAGCGCCGCCGATTGGGCCGCTGCCGCCTCCAGCCGATCTCGGGCGGAGACCTCGAGCGCCGGCTCCATCAGGGTTCGGTCCACACCCACTCCGATCCGCGGTGCCAGCTCCAGCGCATAGCCACAGGCGTTGAGCAGCCGATCGAGCGTGTCGAAACGCGGCGTCGAGGCCCCGGATTCGATACGGGCAATGACCGATTGCGGAACCCCGGCTCGCTCACCGAGCTCGGCCTGGGTGAGCCCCGCCTTACGGCGGGCGTACCGCAGAAGGCGCCCCGGACGTCCTCGCTGTTCGATGCTCATGTCGATAGCATATCCGCTATCGATACTTACATCAAGCGCAAATTCGCTATAGCCGTCGGTAGCGTCCCCGGAAGTAGACGAGCGGGTCGGCAAGGTCCTCGGCGTCGATCCGGTCGATGTCGCCGGTCACCAGCAGCGAGTGACCCTGGCTGCCGGCGGTGGCCGCCGAGCAGTAGGCGCGGTTGGCGACGTCGGTGAGCACGGGACCCCACCGCCCGTCCTCGAAGGGCAGGGTGGCGAACAGTCCGCCGGGGCTTGGCCGGCGTTCGGCGAAGATCTCTGAGATCGAGCGGTGCCCCGTCTCCAGGATGTGCACCACGAAGCGGCCGGTCCGCTCGATGACGGTCACCAGATCCGCCGCAGGCGACGCCAGGAAATGCACCCTACCCGGCTCACCCTCGGACACGATGATCGACGACACGGTCATCCCGCTCCGACTCGTCGCATCACCGGCGGTGATCACCGCGACCGGCGCAGCCAGCCGCCCCCGGAAGCGGCGGACCGGATCGCGCGCTTCCTCCGGGGTGGCGAAGGGATCGATGTCTTCGTGGATCTCTCCCGTCATGCCCGGCAACCTTACGGCCCGCGGTGCGCGGTGAAACCGTCGGGTAGGGTCGCGACCAGCCGAGCGAGGAGACGCCGATGCCCCACATGCAGGACGACTTCCCCCTGCTGATGTCCACCCTGTACGACCACGGGGTCCGGCACTTTCCCGGCCAGGAGATCGTCTCGGTCGATCCCGACCGGTCGATCACCCGCACGACCTACGGCGACACCGATGCTCGGATCCGGCGGCTCGCCACCGCGCTCGCCGAGCGATTGGGCCTCGAACCCGGCGATGCGATCGGCACCTTTGCCTTCAACAACCACCGCCACCACGAGGTGTACTGGGCGACGGCCAACACCGGAGTGATCTGTCACACGCTCAACATCCGACTCTTCCCCGAGCAGCTCGAGTACGTCGTCAACCACGCAGGCGATCGCGTCCTCTTCGTCGACGCCAACCTGGCTCCGGTGATCGCCCCACTCGTCGGCGAGCTCGAGAGCGTCGAACGGTACGTGATCATGGGTGGGGAAGCCGCCGACGCCGGTCTCCCCGACGCCCTGTCCTACGAGGAGCTGATCGACGGGGTCGATGAACACGGCCGGTGGCCGCTCCTCGACGAGCGAAGCCCGATCATGCTGTGCTACTCGTCGGGCACCACCGGGCACCCCAAGGGGGTGGCCTACACCCATCGGTCCACGTACCTCCACACGATCTCCAACCTGGCCAACATCCCGATCACGGCATCGGACAACGTGCTGCCTGTGGTCCCCATGTTCCACGCCGCCGCCTGGGGATATCCGTTCGAGGCGGTGCCGATGGGGGCGAAACTCACCTATCCCGGCCCCGACCTCTCCCCGGAGGGTTTGGTCCGGCTGTTCGTCGACGAGACCGTGACGTTCTCCGCCGGTGTCCCGACGGTGTGGCTCGGCATCCAGCATTACCTCGACGCCAACCCGGATGTCGAACTCCCGCACATGCGGGCCTTCCTGTGCGGCGGCTCGGCCGTCCCGCGGGCGATGACCGACTGGTTCTGGACCAACCGGGGCATCCGCGTCGTCCAGGGATGGGGCATGACCGAGACCAACCCCGTCGCCTCGACCTCGCTCCTCAAACCCTGGATGGAGGACTGGGAGTTCGAACGACAGCTCGATGTCTTCGAGACCCAGGGACGCATCATCCCCGGGCTCCAGTACAAGATCGTCGACGAGTTCGGCGAGGAGCTGCCCAGCGACGGGGAGGCCTTCGGCGAGCTGCTCATCCGTGGACCGTGGATCGCCGCCGAGTACTACAAGGACCCGCGGACGCCGCAGTCGTTCACCGACGGCTGGCTCCACACCGGCGACGTGTGCAAGGTGACCCCCGAGGGGTACATCAAGATCACCGACCGGGCCAAGGACCTCATCAAGTCCGGCGGCGAGTGGATCTCGTCGATCGACCTCGAGAACGAGATCATGGCCCACCCCGACGTCGCCGAAGCGACGGTCGTGGGCCTCAAGCACGTCAAGTGGCAGGAACGGCCCGTCGCCTTCGTCGTGCTCCGGGAGGGCGCCGAGGTCGATGCCGACGACATCCGGGCGCACCTCGAGGACCGCGTCGCCCACTGGTGGCTTCCCGACGAGGTCGTCTTCCTCGACGAGCTCCCCAAGACCGGCACCGGGAAGTTCGACAAGAAGGTTGTACGGGACCAGTACGCCGACCTGCTCGAGGGGAAGTAGTCGGTACCATCGCCCGACTTCGGGAGGGAGGACCGTGACCGACGACGCGACGACGATCGATCTGACCGACGAAGGCAACGGCGACGTCCCCCTGGAGGAGCACGGGATCCTCGGCAAGATCGGTCATGCGATCTGGTGGGTGTTCTGGCGTGGATTCGCCTACCTCGGGCTCGCCGGCGCCCTGCTCCTCTTCCTCCTCTCGCTGACACCATCGCTTCTCCCGAGGAACGTGATGATCGCCGGTGCCGTCGGCGGGGCCGCGGCTGCGATCGGGTACGGCCTCGGGAGCGCGGCGTCCTCACTGCTCCGCTTGTGGGTCGACGAACCCTCCGAAGAGACCAAGAAGTGGGCGTGGTGGGGCCTGCTCATCGCTGCGCTGGTGCTCACCCCGATCATGTTCACCCTCGCCACCGAGTGGCAGAACACCGTTCGGGAGCTGATGGACATGGAGCGCTTTGCCGGGTGGAAGTTCCTGCCGGTGCTGATCATCGCCGCGATTGTCGCCTACACCCTGCTGGTGATCGCTCGCCTGGTTCGTGGTTTCGGCATCGGCGTCGCCCGGCTCAGCGAGAAGCTGCTGCCTCGCGCGATCGCGGTCACGATCGCACTGATCGTGTCGTTCCTGCTCGTGATCGGCATCCTCAGCGGTGTCGTCTTCGACGGCATCGTCACCGCGGTCAATGCCATCTACTCGGTCAACGACGACAGCACCACCGAGGGAACCTTCCAGTCCCAATCAGAGTTTCGTTCCGGCAGCCCAGTATCCCTGGTGTCGTGGGAGTCCCTCGGCAACCAGGGCCGCGACTTCGCCGGTGAGGGCGAAGCCGTGAGCTTCGAGCAGA
>CAZCBO010000128.1:0-8236 GCA_964496825.1 uncultured Acidimicrobiaceae bacterium | reverse complement strand
GCGTCGATGATGAACGGGACCGGGAGTCGCTCGAACAGGTCGGCATGGCCGGAGAGATCCCCGGCGTCGAAGTGGAGCTCGAGGTGCCAGCCCAAGGGGACGATCCGATCCACCTGGCGCCAGAAGAACGCCGGGTCGGGGGCGCCGCCCAGGTGCTGGACGAAGTTGAAGCGGATGCAGCGCACCCCGGCATCGTGGAAAGCGGCGAGGTCACCGTCGCTGTGCATGTCGCCGATGAGGGCGGATCCGGCGTACTTCCCGCCGGAGCGGCGCAGCGCATCGATCAGCGCCGAGTTGTCGGTCCCATGGCACGAGGCCTGGACGAGGATGGCCCGTTCCAGCTCCAGCCGCTCCTGGTGTCGCTGGAAGTCCTCGAACCCCGAGTCGTGCGGTGTATAGGCCCGGTCGCGGGCGAAGGGAAACCGCTCGGCGGGCCCGAAGACGTGGCAGTGGGCGTTGGTCGCCTTCGGTGGAGGCATGAACCGGGTCGGGGGGTGCGGGTTCGGATGGGGTGGGGGAATGGTGCGTTCGAGCGTCATCGGTCAGTAGCTGCGTGGAAAGACCACGCCGTCCATCAGCTTGCGGGCGGTGCGGACGATACCGGACCGCCCCGTTCCGGGGTCGTCCTCCGGTCCCGCCAGGCTGACCACGGCATCGAAGGTGCCGGTGGGGTGCTCCAGGGTGATGACATCGGAGTCGGCGGTGCGCTCGAGGAGGTCGGCTGCCGTCGAGCCGGGCAACAGTGCGGCGGTGGCCACCGAGACGGCCCCCAGCACGCCGATCGCCTGGTGGCACCGATGGGGGATGAACGTTCGCGTGCTCAGGCTGCCGCCGGCCCGGGGCGGGGCGACCATCGTCAGCTTCGGCACGGTCGTGTCGCTCACGTCACCCAGATTCATCAGCGGCCCGGCCTTGAGGCGGATTTCCTCGAGGAGGCGGCGCAGCTGCTCGTTGCGCTCCAGCTGGTCGCACGGCTCGTACCCGGTGATCCCCACGTCCTCGGCTCGCATCACGACGACCGGCATGCCGTTGTCGACCATCGTCACCGGGACTCCGGCAACGTGGTCGACCACGTTCCCGGTAGGGAGGAGCCCTCCGCAGAAGCCGCCCGCGACATCCTCGAACTCGAGTGTGATCGGTGCCGCCGTGCCCGGCACGCCGGAGATGGCCGCATCCCCGGCATAGACCGGGAGTCCGTCGCTGACGGGGAACGTCGCCGTGGCTACACCGTCTGAGTTGAGGATGTGGATGCGAACCGTCGCCTCGTCCCCGGTGGCGGCGATCAGCCCCCGCTCCACGGCGAACGGCCCGATGCCTGCGAGCAGGTTGCCGCAGTTCTGCCGGTCGGTGACGACGGCTTCCTCGACGCCGAGCTGGAGGAAGAGGTAGTCGACCTCGGCGACGCCGTGCCCGCAGAGAGACACGACCGCCACCTTGGAGGTGAGGGGGTGGGCGCCACCCATGCCGTCGATCTGTCTGGCGTCGGGAGTGCCCATCACCCGCAGCAGGAAGTCGTCGCGGCCGGCCTCGTCGTCGGGAAGGTCGGCGGCGAGGAAGTAGAGCCCCTTCGAGGAGCCCCCTCGCATGACCATGGCCGGCACGCCGTCGCTCATGGCGTCATTGTGCTACCGGCGGGCCCGGTATTGGGACCACCTACCGGTTCAACGAGACCAGGCGCCCACCGTCGACGGGCAGGTTCGCCCCGTTGATGTACCCGGCAGCCGGCGAGGCGAGGAAGGCGACGGCGGCGCCGATGTCGGCGGCGGTACCGAGGCGACCCACCGGCACCGAGGCTGCCTGGGCAGCGGCGATCTCCTCGGGCGTGGTCCCGGCGAGCTCGGCACGACGGACGTTCGAGGTGCGGAGTCGGTCGGTGTCGATGTAGCCGGGGAGCACGTTGTTCACCGTGATCCCGTCGGGTCCGAGCTCGGAGGCGAGGGTCCGGGCCCAGTTGGCCACCGCACCCCGGATCGTGTTCGACACACCGAGGTTTCGGATCGGCGTGACGACCGACGTCGAGATGATGTTGATGATGCGTCCGTAGCCCAGCTCGACCATGCCAGGAACGACGGACTGGACCAGCGCCTGGCCGCTGAGCAGGTGCTGCTGGAAAGCGGCGGCGTATTCCTCGGGATCGGCGCCGCGGGCCGGCCCGGCCCCCGGTCCCCCGGTGTTGTGCACCAGGATCGCCACCGCCCCGTGGGCCCCGATGTCGGCGGTGACGGCGTCGCGCACGTCCTCCCAGCTGCCGAAATCGACGGCGATGAAGGCATGGTCCTGATCGATCGGCCGGGGGAGCACTTCGGCGACCGCGGTGAGTGCCCCGGCGTCGCGCGCCAGGAGCGTCACCGTGGCACCGGAGGCGGCGAGCGCCTCGGCGCAGCCTCTCCCGATCCCCTGCGAGCCACCGCCGACCACGGCGCGGAGCCCCTCCAGCGACAGCGGCAACGAACCTCCTCGGGCGGCGGATCGTCGACGTTACCAGCGGCGGGTCGCCGTCCCCGTTGTGCGACTACGGTACGGGGTATGCATGGATCACCCGCTTATCGCGCCGACCACGTCGGCAGCTTCCTCAGACCGGCCGCCGTGCTCGAGGCGCGTCGGAAGCTCGCCGAGGGAGCCATTTCCGCCACCGAGCTTCGTGCCATCGAGGACGATGCCATTGCCGGCCTCGTCGGCAAGGAGGAAGGGGTCGGGTTGCTCGGCGTCACCGACGGCGAGTTCCGTCGTCAGTTCTTCCACACCGACTTCCTGCAGCAACTCGACGGCGTCGAGGTCACCGAGGGCAGCTTCCTCGCCACGTTCCATCGCGACGATGGAACCGAGGTGGGCTTCAAACCACCGACGATGCGGGTGACCGGCCCGATTCGCCATGCGAAATCGATCCAGGGCGCAGACTTCGACTACCTCGCATCGGTGACGAGCCGGGTCCCAAAGGTGACGATCCCCTCGCCGTCGATGCTCCACTTCCGTGGTGGACGCGAGGGAATCGACGAAGAGGTCTATCCCGACCTCGGTACCTTCTTCGACGATCTGACGGCCGCCTACCGCGACGAGATCGCCGATCTCGCGTCCCGCGGCGCCACCTACATCCAGCTGGACGACACCAATCTGGCCTACCTCTGTGATCCGGAGATCCGCGAGCGGACCGCAGCGAGGGGCGACGATCCCGACGAGCTCGTCCACCTCTACTGCCGTCTGGTCAACGACTCGATCAGGGATCGGCCCGACGGCGTGACGGCGGCCATCCACCTCTGCCGGGGGAACTACCGCAGCGCCTGGGTGTCCTCGGGCGGCTACGAGCCCGTCGGAGAGATCCTGTTCAACGAGATGGACGTCGACGCCTTCTTCCTGGAGTACGACGACGATCGCTCGGGGGACTTCGCCCCGCTTCGCCACGTCCCGTCCCACAAGCAGGTGATCCTCGGCCTGATGAGCTCGAAGAAGCCCGAGGTGGACGACGCCGATGCGCTCAAGGGCCGGCTCGACGAGGCCTTCGTCTACATCGACCAGGACCAGGTCGGTCTCAGCCACCAGTGCGGCTTCGCTTCGACGGCGGAGGGGAACGAGCTCACCGAGGACGATCAGTGGCGCAAGCTCGAACAGACGATCGCCATCGCCACCGACGTGTGGGGGAGTCTCGAGGCCTAAGTGAGGCCGGCGGCCGCTTCGGCCAGCGGCTCGACGAGCGCGATGTCCGACGGCGGGGGCAGCAGGAAGATGACGTGGTCGGCGCCGGCGTCGCGTCCCTTGGCGGCGGCCTCGACGGCCTCGTCGACGTCGTGGACGCGCACCTGGAGCGATGTTTCGATCTCGGTGGGGTCGCGGCCGATGTCGGCGCAGTGGCCGTGGAGCACCTCGAGGCGGTAGGCGAAGTCGACCGGATCGGTGTCCGGGTAGTTGTAGTGGTCGGCCCATCGAGCCGCGCTCCTGAGCAGACGCTTCTCGCCCTTGCCACCGATCACGAACGGCGGCCGCGGGCTCTGGATGGGCTTGGGCTCGCAGTACGCGTCGGTGAGTTGGTAGTACGCACCGTCGAAGTCGGCCACCGGCTTGGTGAGGAGCAGATCGATCGCCTCGAGGGCCTCGTCGAACCGGTCGAACCGCTCGGTCAGCGGGGGGAGCGGGATGCCGTAGGCGTCGTGCTCGTCGTCGAACCAGCCGGCGCCGAACCCGAACTCCGCTCTGCCGGCCGTGATGTGATCGAGTGTGGCCAGGGAGTTGGCCGCCACCGCGGGGTGACGGTAGGTGTTGGAGGTCACCATGTGGCCGATGCGGAGACGGTTGGTGATGCTGCCCAGGGCCCCGGCCAGGGTCCATGCCTCGTAGCAGCCGACCGAGGGGTCGGTGCGGAGCGGGTAGAAGTGATCGAACAGCCATCCGCCCTGGTACACCTCTACCTCGTCGGCGAGGCGCCAGATCGCGGCGAGATCGTCGAAGGTCGTTTCCTGCTGGGAGGTCTTGAACGAGATCTTCATCGACCCGAGACCCTATCAGCGCTCGTGATGGGCGGTCGCGTCGTGCGCTTCCGGCATGCCGTAGGGGCTGACGTGGATGAGCGCCGTGACGGGGACGCTGAAGTGGTGGATGAGGTGGTGCTCGACGTGGTGGGCCACGTCGTGGCCCTTGGCGACCGTCAGGTCCGGGTCGACGGCGATCGAGGCGTCGACCCTGAGCTGGTGCCCGTGCCACCGGACCCGGAGCTCGGTGATCTCGCGGACGCCATCGACCCGCTGGGCGACGCCGGCGACCTCGTCGACGATCTCGGGGTCGATTCCGTCGAGCACCCGGCGAGTCATCCGACGCGCCGATCGGGCGAAGAGGACGAGGATGGCGCCGGCGACCACGAGCCCCACCGCAGGGTCGACCCAGGCGGCGCCAAAGGCGGCGCCGACCCCGGCGACAACGACCGCCAGTGAGGTCAACGCATCGGTGCGAGCATGTCGCCCGTCGGTGATCAAGGCCTCGGAGCCGACTCGCTCCCCGATCGTCATCCGGTACCGGGCCACGAGCTCGTTACCCAGCGCACCGACGAGCCCGGCGGCGATCACCCAGGGGATGTGGTCGATGAGACGGGGCTCGATGAGTCGCTGCACCGACTCCCAGATCACCAGGACGGCCGAAGCGGCAATCGCCATCACGATCAGGAAACCAGCTGCGTCCTCGATACGGTTGAACCCGTACGTGTAGCGCCGGGTCGGAGCCCGTCGACCGACGGCGAAGGCGATCCACAACGGGATCGCGGTGAGCGCATCGGTGAGGTTGTGCAGGGTGTCCGACAGCAGTGCGACCGACCCACTGAACACGACGATGAGCGCCTGAATGGCCGCGGTGACGCCTAGCGCGATCAATGAGACCTTGGTGGCGCGGATTGCCACGGCGCCCGAGTCGATGAGCTGACCGGCGGCGTCGCGATCGTCGTGGTCGTGGGTGAGCAGGTGTGCCAGTCGGTGGCGGACTCGCCGCCACCGGCCGGCGGCTTCCTGCTCGCGGGGAGCGGCACGGTTCGATTCGCTCATCGGTCACCGAACGGTACGGCCGCGACCGGGCTAGGTGGTGCCGATCTTCATCTCGGCCGGCAGCTCGTACCCGACGAAGCCCCCGCCGTAGGTGGTGCGCAGCACGACGGTGACCTTCGGGCTGTCCGAGGCGACCTCGGCGCCTTCATCGAGGTCGACCTCGACCGAAGCGGACTTGGTCTCTTCGATGACCTCGACGTCCCAGTCCTTCCGGACGAGCACCGCTACCCCGCCGAGCGTCGTCATCACGTCGACGGTCGTTCCGGTCTCTGCGGGCTGTGCCCCGCGGAGATCGACGCTGGCTCCGCCCATCAAGATCCTGGCGGTGACGCGACGCAGCGAGTCCGAGGTCGGGGCGAACTCGACCCCGTTCCAGAAGGTGTAGACCTCGACCTCGTCGGCGCTCAGGTCCTTTGAAGTCTTCGAGCGCGTGATCGCCTGGCCGGCGGCCCAGACGGCGGCGTTGAAGACGAGGAGGCCGAGGGCGAATTTGAGGAGGCGGCGCATGCCACCAACCTAGCAACCGGGGGACGGGCTCAGATCAGGACTAGATGTAGGGCTCGACCCGCTGACAGATCGGACCGAGGAACTCCAGCTCCGGTGAGTCGCAGGCGGTCGCCGCCGATTGGATGAGGAAGACGACGCCGACGATCGCCATCACGCAGAAACCCGTGGCCAAGAGGAGGGCCCGGACCGGGCTGCGCTCGGCCTCCTCGATGTGTGCGCGCCGGGGCTTGTCCGGGTTGACCCGCACCGGGACCGACAGGCCTCCGTTCACCATCCACCACTTCTCGGGGACGATGAACTCCTTCTTGTACGTCGCTTGTCCCCAGCTCCATTGCGCTATGACCGCAACACCCCTGCCGGAGCCGTCCGCTGAACGCACCGTGCTCTTCAGCACCTCCGCTTGGACCGTCGTCCAGCGGCCCCGCAGTCGCATCGAACGCCATCCGGAGCGGATGCGGGCGGCGGCTCCGGAGATCCCTCCAAACAGGAACACCAGGCCAAGGAACGATCCGATGAGCAAAGCCAGCATTTGGTTGGAATATCGGCTTCATGGCGGTCCGGATGAGGCGGCGCGCTCGATCCCTGAGGGCTGTTCTGGGAGGGTCCGCCTGACTAGTCATCGGCGCAGGATCTCCGCCGAGCGACCCTTCAGAACAGGCGGTTCATCGACCGAAACAACCCTGTGGAAGCGAAACGTCTCGAAGAACGCCTCGGGCCCAACCGCATCGAGGACCCCAGCACCGCAGCCGTGCAGGCGATATTTCGCGACCGGTCGCAGGTCGCACGCACGCTGGAACCGCTGCTGGAGCAGTTCGGTGCCCACCGTGCCCTGGCGATGGCCCTGCTCGGGGCAGCCGCCGCCCTGCTCTTCCTGCTGGGGTTCGCCTTCGGCGGAGGATTCTCCGACGATGCTCCCGGCGCCCCTTCCCAGGGTGTGTTCGTCGACGAGCAGACGGCGCTGCTGGAACAACAGTCGATCGATCTCCAGGAGACCCGCAGCAGCCTTGCCGTCGCCTTGGGCGAGTCGGCGTTCCTCCGCTCCCAGGTGGACGCACTTACGAACGACGCCGAGCGGCTCCAGGGTGCCTTGAACCAGGCACAGCTCGAGATGCGGATCCTGATCGGGGTCTACGAGGAGTGCCTGGATCGTCTCTACCCGGCCTAGTGCATCGGATCGGCTCGCCCCGCGGCGGAGTCGTTCCTCGCCGACCTCTACGCCGAGACCCCGTAGCGGTCCCTGGCTCCCCCGCTCACGGCTCCTCCCCCGAACCGGCGGTCGGCCGGGAGCCGTCGTCGCTGTCGGGCGGGCTCTTGCGTACGGGCTCGGGGGATGCCGCGGGCACGGCTTCGGATGAGGCCCTCCATAGGGCGTCTGCCTCCTCCTTCACCCGCTCGGAGGCTGCGGTCCGGCGTTGGATGAGAAGGTCGTCCAGCTCAACTGCCACCCGGAGATAGGACTCGAAGGCCTCCCGCATGTCCTCGGAGACAGGGATCGGCCGCCAGAAGTCCAGCAGGCCCGAGTCCCTGCGGTTCTTCGACCAGTGGGACTTGCCGAGGTTCACCCTGCGGCTGCGGTGGATCCTGCCCAGGCGCGACATGATGCGTTTGAGCCGGTTTGCCAGGAAGCGTGGCATTCCCTCCGACGACGTCTCCGCGACGCGCCACATGGTCGTCGACGCCTGCAGGGGGTTATAGAACGATCGACGCCGAGGCCGGATCACCCACAGATTCTTGTCACCGAGCTGGCGCCGGACCATGCGGGGCATTCGTCGCTCGAGGCGTTTGACTCTCCGCCGGAGACTCCGCAGGCCGCGACGGCCCAGCTCGAGCGTGCGCGTGGGATCGGCTTCGATGACGCTGTCCGTCTCCTCCCATATCCAGGAACGCAGTTGCGCGTTGCTCGCGTCCAGAAACTGGGCCCTGAGGCGTTCGAGTTCGGCGACGCGGTCGAGGATCTCCTGCGGAACGTCGGTGGCGCTGGTGGTTGGTTCGGATTCGTCCATGCCGTCAATTGTCTCGGTGCGACCGGTCCGGTGTCAATCGGGGCGGGTGGCGCGAACCGTCGGGGTCTGACGCGTTCGGGGGCCGGGACGCCAGGCTGATCGGTAGCATCGATGCGATGCCGGAACTGCCCGAGGGCGTGGTCACGTTCCTCTTCACCGATGTGGAGGGCAGCACGCGCCTGTGGGAAGACGCCCCCGACACGATGC
>CAZCBO010000127.1:0-8261 GCA_964496825.1 uncultured Acidimicrobiaceae bacterium | reverse complement strand
ACATGGTCCGCATGTACATCGAGCTCGATCAGCTCGAGGAGGGGGAGCGGGTGGCGGATCGCAACATCACGATCGAGTCGGTGATCGGGGCCGCCCGGCGGGTGTTGCGCCCCTACACCCTGGAGGTGAAGGAGGTCGCCTGGTGGTCGGTCTACGAGATCGGCCAGCGGCTCTGCGACCGGTTCGACGACGTGCTCGAGGACGAGGATGGCTCGCGCCTGCCCCATGTCTTCATCGCGGGCGACGCCTGCCACACGCACAGCCCGAAGGCCGGGCAGGGCATGAACGTCTCGATCCGGGACGCCTTCAATCTGGGGTGGAAGCTCGCCGCGGTCCTTCTCCGACGATGCCCGCCGAGGCTCTTGCGCACGTACTCCGACGAGCGGCGCGCCGTCGCCAAGGAGTTGATCGATTTCGACCGCGTCTGGGCCCGGATGATGAGCCTGCCGCCGCGATCGCCTTCCGAGCCTGAAGGCGTCGACCCGGAGGAGTTTCAGCGCTACTTCGAGCGGCAGCTCCGCTACACGGCGGGAACGACGATACAGTATCGCCCTTCGATCCTCACCGCCGAGCCGACCCATCAGCGTCTGGCCGAGGGTTTCCCGGTCGGGATGCGCTTCCACTCGGCGCCGGTGATCCGCCTCGCCGACGCCAAGCCCGTCGAGTTGGGCCACATCCTCAGGGCCGATGGGCGCTGGCGCCTCATCGCCTTCGCCGGTGCCGAGGACCCGGCCGACCCGTCGTCGAGTGTCTCTCGCCTCTGTGACTTCCTCGCCGAGTCGCCCGACTCTCCCATCCGCCGCTACACACCAGGCGGCGCCGATGTCGATTCGGTGATCGATGTTCGGGCCGTGTTCCGGCACGATCATCGCTCCCTCGCCATCGAAGCGATGCCACCATTTCTTCTTCCCCACAAGGGTCGGTACGGGCTCACCGACTACGAGAAGATGTTCTGCCCCAGCCTGACCGAAGGCCGGAATATCTTCGAGATGCGAGGCATCGATCGAGACCAAGGTTGTCTCCTCATCGTCCGGCCGGACCAGCACGTCGCCAACGTTCTCCCGCTCGACGCCCACGACGACCTGGGGGCCTTCTTCGAGGGTTTCATGAGCGAGATCAGCCCGGCGGGTTCGGCGTGACTTGCCATGTGGGCCTCGCTGCGGTACACATAGGGGTGGGTAACGGGAGTCGGTGAAGGCACCCTGGCCGACCACGTACTGGGGTGGCAATGTACGAGGCTGACCTTACCGATATGAGCCTCGACGAGATCGTCGAGGTCCTCACCGGACTCCGCCATCGCTTCGAGCACAGCCCGTGGCGGGTCGAGGACGCCGAGCTGGTCGTGGAGATTCGTGAGGAGCTCATCCTCCGCGGCTATCCCGAATCCCTCGTCGATCCGATCTGGGCCTTCTCCACACCGGAGGTACGGGCCAGCGCCTAGGCCTCGCCTACCCGTCAGGGAGGTCGAGGAGAACGGTGGCGCCGGTACCGGGCCCGCCGCTGTTGGCGGGGATGTCGCCGCGTCGAAGCGATGAAGGTTCGATGAAGTCGCTACGGTCGGCGGGCGAGCCCTTCGCGTCGGCGACAGGGTCGAGGTCGCGACCAACCGAGGGGTCCGCATTCGCACGCGGAACTGCCGCCGGGAGCACAGTCCCGGCGGCAGTCTGGCAGTCTTTCGGTCTGGTGCGGGCTAGGTGGCGGCCGGTTCGAGCTCGCCTGCCACCTTCTCCTTGTCTTCCTTGTTCGTTTCGGCGGGCATCGCCGAGCTCTGCCGGAGCCTGTTCAACGCCACGCCTGTGGCGGCGCCGATCGCGCCAACGACCGCGGCGATGCCGAACCACTTCTTGCTGGCCATTCCTGGTCCTTTCTGCTGCGCTACGAAGCTTCGTGTGGCCAAGGATCGTCGCGGCTCCGATAACTGCGCGCTAAGGACGGTTGAACGTGTCTATAAGCCGCCTGTGGGACGCGACGTCCGGCAGCGCCGATGCAACACCTGGGACAGGCGGTGCTGGCGGGCTACTCCTCCTCGTCGGCGCCGATCTCCTGCGGAGGTTCGCCGCCGGTCGCCTCCCATTGCTCCTTGGCTGCCGCGACGCCACGATCGATGGCCTTGCCGAGCTGCTCGGCGGCCTGTTTGGCGGCCTCGAGCGCGCTCATCCGCACGTCGCGGGTCTCTTCCCACGCGCTGCGCAGCGAGTCGCCGGCGCGGTCGAGGGCCTTCTCGGCCTCGTCGAGCCACGAGGGCCGGGTGTCGTCGCCTTTCGATTCCTCGGTCATGATCTCCTCACTCCTCGTCGACGGAGTCGACGACCTATTCTCGCGCACCCTGCGGTATCCCCGGTCCGCACACCCCGGTCACGGTGCAACTTCGATTCGCCGTGGCCGGATCCTGGCGGCACCATCCGAGTCACCGCCCCCGGAGCGGGGTCGGGGGAGCACAGAGTGCCGCCGTTTGCCAGCTTCACGCCGGAGGGCTCGGAGGGAGCCGAGCAGCTCAGCCGTGAAGACATGTCGCTGGTCATCTTCACTCTGTCAGCGCCCCACCCTCCGGCTCGAGCGCCATCGGGGTTTCTGTGGTCGGTCCGCGCGGAGCGTAGTCGCGAGCTGGTGCGGCCCTTCCCAGTCGATGATCGGCCGTCGGCCTTCACTCAGCCGACGACAGTTCGGATGCCAGCTCCGCTGCGGTCTCCGGATCGAGCCCGACGAGTCCGACCAGGTAGCAGGCAATGGGCGCGGCGGTGCGCTCCGACCCGTGCGCGGCGTGCCGGGCCAGCTCGAGCAGCGCATCCACGGTCGGCTGGTCTGGCGGCTCGATGTCGAGCTCGGCGGCGAATGCGGCGATCCACTCGTCCTGGTTCACGGTCTCTCCTCCTCGGAGCGATCGATTGAGCCTACCGAGCCGCCTTCACCCCTCGTCGCGGTCGATGAGGATCACCGTGTCGATCTCGGCGGCATAGCGGTCCAGGGTCTGGTAGGCGTCGACGAACCCTTGCATCCCCGGCTCATGCGGCGGGCACTCGAAGAAGGCCCCGATGGCGGTTGTGATCCAGCTACCGACGGGATCGTCGAGAACGGGGTCCGGAGGCGGCAGCAGCTGAGGCTCGGCGTTCCGCAGCGCCACGTGGACGGTGTTGCAGGTCGCCTGGTCCGGCGGCTCACCGAGCTCGTCGAGGCTGGGAACCAGGGCTTGGGCGGCGTCCCACTGCGGCATCCAGTCCTCCACGGTCGGGCGAGTCCCCCCGCCGCACGCCGCGACCGCGATCGAGAACGAGAGGAGAATCGTCGCCACCCACCGAGCCATGGGCGAACGATACCGACGGGTCGGCGGAAGACGGCTCGATCGTGTGCCCCGGGAAGCGCGTTACTACCCGGGTAGGCCGCGCTGCTCGGCCTCGGCGACGGCGAGGCGGACCGGGATGAGGGTGTCCGGCGTCACCGAGATCGATGAGATCCCGCATTCAACGAGGAACGGCGGCACCTCGTCGGGATGGTCCGAGGGCGCCTGCCCACAGATGCCGATCTCCAGGCCCCGGGCGGTGAAGGTGTCGATCGCCTGGCGGATGAGGGCCGCGACCGCCGGAGAGCGGGCATCGACCGAGGGCTCGTAATGCTCGAGGTCGTCGCGGGACACGGCGTAGACCGACTGGACGAGGTCGTTGGTGCCGATGGAGCCGCCGGTGAGACCGATCTCGTCGATGAACCGATCCGCCTCGATCACGTTCGAGGGCAGCTCGACCATGAGGAAGAGCGGGATCCCCGCCTGGGGGGACAGGCCCCACCGGTCGAGGTGTTCGGCGACCAGGCGACCCTCCTCGGGCGAGCGGCAGAAGGGCACCATGATCTGGAGGTTGTCGAGGCCGATCTCCTGGCGCACGAACCGCAGTGCTTCGCACTCCATGTCGAAGGCGGGCAGGAAGCGGGGATCGACGTAGCGGGCGGCGCCGCGCCACGCGATCATCGGGTTCTCCTCCACCGGCTCGAAGAGCCGCCCTCCGAGCAGCTCCCGGTACTCGTTCGACTTCAGATCCGATAGCCGGACCAGCACCGGCCTCGGGTGGAAGGCGGCACAGATCAGGGCGATCCCGTACTTGAGCTGGTCGACGAAGAACTGGCGCCGGTCGGCGTAGCTCGGGGTGCGCCGCTCGATGGCCCCGAGCAGCGTGTCGAGCTCGTGGTGGTCCTCGGCTTGGAGCCGTTCCCTGTACGGCTCGAGCTCGGGGGTGAGATCGCCGCTGCGCACGAACTCCCGCAGCTCGTCGTAGAAGCGCAGCGCCAGGGGGTGAATGCCCACCTGGGCGGTGAGGATGAACTCGATCCTGGCCAGCCCGACCCCGTCGCTGGGCAGCATGGCGTCGTGGAGCGCCTTGTCGGGGAAGCCGACGTTGAGCTTCACCCGTGTCTTGAGCTCGGCGAGGTCGCCGACGACGACCCGGTCGACCGCGAAGGGCTGGCGCCCGTCGTAGACGTACCCGGTGTCGCCCTCGGCGCAGGAGCCGGTGACTTCCTGGAGCGGTTTGACGATCTTCGTGATGTCGTCGCAGCCGACGATCGCCGGGATGCCGAACTCGCGGGCGACGATGGCGGCATGGGACGTGCGCCCACCGCGTTCGGTGATGATCAGGGACGCCTCCTTCATCAGCGGCTCCCAGTCGGGCGTCGTCATCCCGGTGACCAGTACGTCGCCGGGGTCGAAGACGTGGTCCTCAGGGGAAATGTCCTCCAGCTCGACCCCCTGGCTCAGGAGCCCGCGGAGGGTGCGCTTGCGGACGATCACCTCCTCGTAGTCGGCGTAGACGCGGGCCTTCCCCGCAGCGATCTTCGTACCCACCGCCTGGCCTGTGGCGAGTATGCCGCCGGTCTCCCCCAGCGTGGCGACGAGCTTCGGGTCCATCGAGTAGGTCTCGAGGGAGAAGCCCTCCGCTCGGGCCGAGTGGACCGTCTCGGGCCGTGCCTGGACGATGTAGAGGTCGCCGCTGTACCCGTCTTTGGCCCACTCGATGTCCATCGGTTTGCCGTAGTAGTCCTCGATCTGGAGCGCCATCCGGCCCAGCTCGAGGGCCTCCCTGGCGTTCAGCGACCAGCGCCGCCGGTGGCTCGCCTCGACGTCGACGCTCTCGGTGGCTGTGCCGCCCTGCATCGAGTAGACGAGCTTGCGGTCCTTCGCACCCAGCACCTGGTGTACGAGGGCGTCCCGGCCCCGCCGCAACCCCTCCTTCCACACGACGAAGGTGTCGGGGGAGACGCTGCCTTGAACGACGAGCTCCCCGAGCCCGTAGGACGAGGAGATGTGGATGACGTTGGGGTTCCCCGAGTCGGGGTCGATGGTGAACATCACCCCCGAGGTAGCGATGTCGGAGCGCACCATCTTCATCACGATCACCGAGATGGCACCCTCGAGGGGATCCATGCCGCGGCTGAGCTGGTAGCTCACGGCCCGTTCGGTGAAGCCGCTGGCGACGCAGCGCTTCCAGGCGTCGATCACGCGGTCGGTGCCGCGAACGTTGAGGTAGGTTTCGTACTGGCCGGCGAAGGAGGCAGTGCTCAGGTCCTCCTTGGTGGCCGACGAGCGCACTGCGGTGTCGACCTCCCGGCCGTACTGCTCACAGAGCAGCCGATAGCCCTCGGCGAGGTCGGCCGCGATCTCGTCGGCCAGCGGTGTCGCCACCACGAGGGCCCGCGCCAGGCCGGCCCGCTCGTGCATGTCGAGGTGGTTGCCGGCGGGGACGTCGCGTAGCAGCACGTGGAGTGCTTGGCCGAGATCGGCGGCCCTGGCAGCCTCGTCGCGGAGCCCGGTGAGATGGTCCTCGACCGGGAGCCGTGACCAGGCCTCGGCGGGGGCGAGGGTTGTGAGGAACCGTTCGTAGGCGGCGGCGGTGGTGACGAAGCCGTTGGGGATCCGCACCTCCTCTCCGGCCAGCGCGTTGTACAACTCACCGAGGGCGGCCGCCTTGCCACCGACGGTGGCGGCGTCGCCCTGCGCGATGTCTTCGAACCAACGAATCGACTCGGCCATCGGATGCTTCCCCCGCGCTCCGGTGAACGGCTGCGTCGAGCCCCTACTCGGGGCTCAGCATAGCCAGCGCGTCGGTCGCGTACGAGGCGTCAATCACCCGCTCGGTTCCCGTCCTCCTCCTCGGACGAGTCGTCGTAGTCGGAGCGGTAGACGACCGGGTAGGGGGTGCGGTAATTCGAGATGAAGGCCGTGATCAGCGCCGCGATCGGCAGGGCCATGAACGCCCCCATCGGCCCGGCGATTGCCCCGCCCGCCAAGGCCGAGCCGAAGGCCAGGGCGCCGTTGAGCTCCATGGTCTTGGAGCTGATCCGCGGGCTGAGCCAGTAGTTCTCGATCTGCTGGTAGACCAAGGCATAACCGAGGATCACCAGACCGGCCACGAGTCCTTCGAAGGCCAGGGCGACCAGGATCGGGATGGCGGCCCCGAGGTAGGTGCCGATGGCGGGTATGAACTCCGAGACGAACCCGGCGAACACCGCCAGGGGAATCGCGATGCTCACCGGGAGCCCGACGACGATCATCGTGAAGAAGAACCCGAACCCGTTGATGATCATCAGCAGGAACCGGGAGTAGAAGTAGCCGCCGGTCTGCTCCACCGCCTGGTCCCAGGTCCAACCCACCTTCATCTGCCGTTCCGGTGGCATCGTCGACAGCACGGTGCGGCGCAATCGGGGGGCGTCGGCGGCGAAGTAGAAGGTGAACATGGCGATGGTGGCGGCGTTGAACACGAGGGCCACGCCCTCGCTGGCGATTCCGGCAATGGTTCCAAACGGGTCCGACGACCAGCTCCCCACGGCCTCGGTGCCGGTCGATGCCGAGTCCCCGCCGATCGCCGGAGTGATCGTCCAGCCGAAGGTGTCGTTGAGCCAGTCCGTGATATCGGCCACCCACTCGTCGAGCTTGCCTCCGATCGTTTGCGCCATCTCCACCGTGGCCGGAAGGAGGAACAGGACCAGTACGAAGAAACCGAGGAACCCGACGAGGTAGATGACCCCGACCGCGACGCCCCGCTTCCATCCGCGCTTCTGATGGAGGTGGGTGACCGCGGGTTCCAGCGCAAGGCTGAAGAAGAACGAGATGATCAGCATCGAGATCAGGCTGCGCGCTTCCCGAATCATCACGATGGCGATCAAGGCCACGATCACCGCCCCGATCACGGCCCAGATCGAGCGCCGGCTCATCTGGAAGGTGACGGTCGGTGCGGTCTCGTCCTCGGCCTCGGGCAGGATGCCCCCGCCCGGTTTGGAGTCGGTCACATTCGTCTCCCACGGTGGCAGTGGCCGCAATCTAGAGACATCAGCCGGCGCCTTGCTCGATTCCGTCCGCACCTAGATTGGCGAGATCGTCGACACAGGGAGAAATCCATGAGGAAGGTGCGCATCGCCGCGCAGTTGCACCCCCAGCACGGCGCCTACGACGGCCTCCGCAACGCCGTGGCCACCGCCGAGGAGATGGGATTCGACCTCGTCTACAACTGGGATCACTTCTATCCCCTCTACGGCGAGCCCGACGGGGCACACTTCGAGTGCTGGACGATGCTCGGCGCCTGGGCCGAGCAGACATCCACGATCGAGTTCGGCGCCCTCGTCACCTGCAACTCGTATCGCAACCCCGAGCTGCTCGCCGACATGGCACGTACCGTCGACCATGTCTCGGAGGGTCGGCTCGTCCTCGGTATGGGCTCGGGCTGGTTCGAGCGCGACTACGACGAGTACGGCTACGAGTTCGGCACGAAGGGATCTCGGCTCGACGACCTCGCCGCGGCGTTGCCCCGGATCAAGGCTCGGTGGGACAAGCTCAACCCGGCGCCGCTGCGCCACATCCCGATCCTGATCGGGGGCTCGGGGGTGCGGAAGACCTTGCGGATGGTGGCCGAGCATGCCGACGGGTGGCACGCCAACTTCCCCGACCATCCCGACGAGCTCGAGCCGAAGGTCGCCGCTCTCCTCCGGTGGTGCGGTGAGGTGGGGCGGGATCCGGCGGACATCGAGTGGGGCTTTGGGCTCTCCCCCTGGGTCGAGCAACAGGAGGCTCAGCTGCGCAACCACGCCGACACCTACGTCGAGATGGGCTTCACCCAGATCACCCTCGGCTACCAGGGACCCGACTGGGACGTGACGACCGCCGCCGACTGGCTGGCCTGGCGGGACGCGAAGAACGCCGCCTAGGGGACCGCGATCCCGAACCCAGGGTTCGCAGCCGCGCTTGGCGCGATCCCGAACCCAGGGCTCGCAGCCGCGCTTGGCGC
>CAZCBO010000126.1:0-8392 GCA_964496825.1 uncultured Acidimicrobiaceae bacterium | reverse complement strand
ATGTCTCCAGTTGCGAACCGCCTCGAACCCGGCTCACGCCCGCCGGACAGCGCACGGTCCTGCCGTTATGGGCGGGTCCGGTTGAGAAGGTCGCTCCACGTACACTCGGTGCGGAGCGTCGTTGAGCCTGTGGAGGAGGTGGGCTGTGGATATGGGGAGCGGTCCGTGGTATGAGCGTCTGGCCTGGGTGTTGGTGGCTGCCCTTGGCTCGCTGCTCGTGTTCTTCGGGGTATTCGTCCTCTTCTCGCCTGTCGACGCCAACGACTTCGAGACCGAGACCGGGGTGACGTGGACTGCATTCCAGACGGCCGAGCCGTCGGTTGCGGACTACCTGATGCGAGAAGCCAGGTTGCTGGGTGTCATCACGATCGGGTTCGGGTCTCTGGTTGCTGTATTGGCAGCGACGCTGCTGCGACAGGGGAACCGAACCGCTGCACTGGTGTTGTGGATCTTCCCGGCGACCCTACTAGTCACCGCCGTGACCTTCTTTGTCAGCGACGCGGCTGCCCTTGGCGGCTTCTACGCCGCAGCAGCCGTCCTCGCTGCCATAGCCGTTGGGTTGTCGGTGCGCGCAGCGAGAAGCTAACCGCCGCGCGGCCGGCGCAGATCAGACATCGGGATTCAGCCCGTTGGTTTCCATTTGGCTCCTTTCCTCGACGAAGGCCATCCAATCCATGAACTGCTCGTCATATCGAGTATCCACCCGGCCCCGCCGACGTAGGTGTCCTCAAAGCCGGATCGATTCGTCGTCAAGCGCTTCGCCGCAGACAGAGCAGTTCCGGTGTGGGTTCTTGCATGGGCGGGTCGGCTCGAATCTGAGTAGGAGCCACGGGATGTTGTTGAAACTGGATTGGCAAATCGTTGTCGAGAAGCCAGTTCCTGCAGCTCAGCGATCAGCGCCGCCACCTCCGGACGACGCAACAACTCATAGCCGGTCTGCTTCGACCGCGACGACGCATAGCCACTCGCCACCGCTGCCCGAGCCGCGTTTCGATCAACGACATACTCCCGGGCAAACCGCTCCTACTTCTGCGTCAAACCCATCTCAAGCCACCACACACCAGAGTTCAAGCTTTAAGTAACAGTCCTGACCTATGAGCCCCACGAGCTTGGGGGCGTAGACAGCTACTCGCCCGACGAAAAGGGTCATTGGACTCTGCTCGTACGGCAAAACCCCGGGGAACAATCCGAGAATGGACTCTTCGGCGACCACGACTCCGGCGAGCAGAACCTCGCAATGGATCATCGTCGGTTTCTTGCTGACCAACGCGATCCTGCTCATCTACGGGCTTCTCCGACCCGACAGTCTCGACTTCTCCATCATCTTCTTGATCCCGCCCACCATGGCCGTTCTGGGCACGTTCATGGCTCAGGGAAAGGTGACCAAACGAGCTGGCGTCGTGGCTATCGCGGCGGTGATCTGTGGTCTGATCGTCGTGTTGCTGATCACTGAGTTGACCGGCTGAGACCGACACGATGGTTTGAGTGTCATTTGGTCAAGGGCCCCGCGCGGTCTGCCGGAGCGGCCCGCCAACCGCCGAGGTAACGGCCATACGCGGGGAGCCCCCCAGTCGCGTCGACTCGTGGAGCCGGCCCGCGGTTTTGCCAGCGGCGCGCCCTACGCGTCCTCAGTAGTTGCCGACGTCACGTCGGTTCGCGACATGGGAAGAAGAAGTACCTGGAACCTCCGCTCGGTCAACCACCCGAACGGCTCGTCGAAGGGTTCCACCGTCGCCGGGTCGTCGCTGTCCAACACCTTGCGTGCCCGGGTGAAGTGCGACCACTTGTGGATGCTGAACGCCACGACCTCGATCAAGGTCGATGAGCGGCGGACCTCGACCTCTAACTGGTTGCCATCGATCAGGCCTTCATCGGCGAGCCGTTTGCTGACGAGCATGCCGGAACGAGCTGTATGTGGTAACTGTCACCCTGGCGCTCGTGACCGCAGGGACGGTGATTTCGAGTCGCGTTCGTGTCATGACAGGTTCAGCGAGACGCGTTCGTCTAGCTGTGTTGTCCAGTTGCTCGCGCGGTGAGTTCCCCCCGATGACCCGCTGGTGACGTGCGTTCTGCTCGTTGCGCTAGCAGCTCCGATTCCCATGAGGAAGAAGGAGCCGGTGCCCGCCGGACGGGTGATCTCCCCTGTTACCCCAGGATCGCCGCTATGGTGCCGCCAGCCGCACCGGGTTGGAGGCCAGCGCACCGACGCTTCCCGGTGATTCACGGCCCAGGTTCTTGCCCCGGTTGGACTGCCTCTTCGGCCGACTCTCGATCCCGCAGCCGATGAATGCCGCACGGTCGAGCAAGACATCGGCACATCCAGCAACACCCCTCATCAGGGACCAGGAGTCAACATGACCACGACCTTCGCCCAACTCGGGCTACCAGACACGCTCGTGCGTGCCCTCGCCAAACGAGACGTCGTCGAGCCCTTCCCCATCCAAGCCGCAACCATCCCCGATGCTCTCGCGGGCAGGGACGTGTCTGGTAAGGCCCCCACCGGGTCGGGGAAGACGCTCGCCTTCGGACTCCCCCTCCTCACCATGGTCGAACGGGCAGACAGTCGCCGACCGAGAGCGCTCATCCTCGCCCCGACCCGAGAGCTCGCCGAACAAATCAAGCGGGAACTGGCTCCTATCGCGAGGGCGGCCGGTCGTCATGTGGCCGCCGTGTACGGCGGGGTGGGCTACGGCCCGCAGAAGGGCGCCCTGCGTAAGGGCGTCGATGTCCTCGTCGCCACCCCCGGCCGGCTCGAAGACCTGGTCGAGCAACGATGGGTCGATCTCAGCCAGGCCGACATCGTCGTGATCGACGAAGCCGACCGAATGGCCGATATGGGATTCCTCCCTGCGGTGAGGCGAATCCTCGACCGCACCGCAACGCGTCGACAGACGTTGCTGTTCTCGGCGACCCTCGATGGGGATGTCGCCGTGCTCAGCCGTGCCTATCAGCACGATCCCGTTCGTCACGAGGCGGGGACGGTGGAGCCGGAAACCATCGACGCTCGACATCACTTCTGGCTGGTCCAGCATCACGACAGGGTCCAGCACACTGCAGACCTGGTCGGCGAAGCTGGCCGCTCTATCGTGTTCACGCGTACCAGACACGGGGCCGACCGACTGGCCAAGCAGCTCGCAAAGCTGGGGATCGGTGCGGTTGCCATGCACGGCGGTCGTTCCCAGAGCCAGCGAAACCGGGCCCTCCGAGCCTTCTCTTCCGGTGACGCCCAGGCACTCATCGCCACCGACGTCGCCGCTCGAGGCATCCACATCGACGCAGTCGCATCGGTGATCCACTTCGATCCGCCCGCCGACCACAAGGACTATCTGCATCGGTCGGGGCGCACCGCCAGAGCCGGCGCCGCAGGAGCGGTCGTGAGCCTCGTCACGGGAGATCAACAGCGAGCCGTCCACCGCATCCAAAAGAACCTTGACCTGGAGGCGCCGATCGAGACGCCTCGACTCGAAGCCCTGCATCACGGCGGGTACCGGATCGGAGAGGCGCCGTCCAAGGGCCCGAAGGGATCGGCTCGATCTACGCCGCCCACCGCACACTCCGACACGAGACCGCGCGATGAGGCTCGACAGAGCGTCTATATCGCCAACCTGCCATGGGGAGCTACGGCCAAGGATCTGGAGGCGCTCTTCGGACGCTACGGCGACGTTCACCAGGCAACAATCATTACCGACCGGCGAACCGGGCGCTCCAAAGGGTTCGGATTCGTCGACATGTCCCGGCCGGCTGCGGATACCGCGATCCAGGCCCTGCACGGGTCGCACCTGGACGGCCGTGACCTCACGGTTCGTCCCGCTCGGCCAAGACGGTACCGCCGCTGAAGCCGGACCAGCGGCCCTCAACTTCACCAGTTGACACAAAGCAGCGCACAACCGGCAATATGCGCTACCTAACTCTGTGGAACCGCCAATCGCCCATTGTTCACGCGCTCGGATAGATCGACGCTTTCTCAAGAGGAGCGTCAAAACGCCTCCTCAAGGTCGCGCAACTCGCACCTAAGCCTGTCGGCCCCGGCCCTCCCCACCCCATCTCAATATCAGCGGTCCTGGACCCCGCTGGTAGCGCATATGTGCCGATGGGCGGGTCCGATGCCCTCTAGGCGACAGCGTGATCGTCGCAGACGATGGCGGTACCCGGTGAAAGGACGACCATGCCGAAGACGGCTCAGACCCCGTGGACACTGGTCGATCGCCCGGATCTGATGCCTCGGTGTCCGCATTGCGAGGAATCGCTGAGCGAGGTGTATCGGAAGGGAGCCGGCTTCCCGCTCGGTCAGGGACGTACGCTGGTCTACTTCTGTCCCCATTGCTCCTCTCGGCTTTGCCCAAGGTCGGATGTTCTGAAGCCGGGTAGCGCATATGTGCCGGCTCAGAACAACGGCGAGACTGGCAGCGTCGACGGCGATGTCGTCGAGGAGGCGACCTCAAGTGGCGCATTCGTGATTGCGACCTGTTCGGGGACGGTACCCGGCTGAGCTCCTGCAAGTTCGGGCATTCGTTCGCACGGCTGGTCTGAAGAACCGCACGCCGAGGTGCCGATCTGTTCAGTTCAGTGATGTGTGCGTTAGGCGGCGCCGGCTCTCGAGCCTGTCGTGGTCGTACGCTGGCGTGATGCCGCGTCGTCTGCACCACAGCCACCGATCCGACGCGCTCCGGCTGCGCGAGCTGATTGCCATCGGCGTCGGCGGCATGATTGGGGGTGGAATCTTCTCGATCCTGGGGCTCGGAGCACAAGTCGCCGGGCCCGGCGTGGTCGTGGCGCTAGCGATGGGAGGCTTGGTGGCGCTTTTCGCTGGCTACTCATGCATCCGCTTGGCCGCGACCTTCCCCACCGACGGCGCCAGCTACACCTACGTGACCCGCACCTGGCCCGAACATGCCGAGATCGGCGCGCTGGTCGGATGGATCGTCATCGTCGGATACGTCGGCACCCTCGGGCTCTACGCCTTCACCTTCGGGGCCTACGGGGCCGACCTATTCGGATTCGGCGGGAACCGTGTGCTCAGGCTGTTGTTGTCGGCTGCCGTGCTGCTCCTGTTCCTCGCCATCAACCTCGCTGGGGCCCGCATGACCGGAGTGACCGAGGACCTGGTCGTATGGGTCAAGATCGCCATCCTCGGCATCTTCGCCATGATCGGACTCGCCACCCAGAGCCACCAGCTTCCCCCGTTCGACGAGGGTATCGGCAGCGTCTTCATGGCGGCAGCGCTGACCTTCGTTGCCTACGAAGGGTTCCAGCTGATCACCAACGCGGTCCAAGAGAGCGACGATCCGGCCCGCAACGTGCCGCGAGGCGTGTACGGGTCGATCGGGATCGTGACGGCGATCTACGTCGTACTCGCCTACGTCGCCGTCACCGCGCTCCCCATCGACCAGCTGGTGGCGGCTCGCGAGTATGCCCTCGCGGCCGTCGCCCAACCAGTGCTGGGAGACGCTGGCAGGCTCCTCGTTGCCTTGGCCGCGCTGCTGGCGACATCGTCGGCCATCAACTCGACGATGTTCGGGGCGTCACGGATGATGGCCGCCATGGGCGACGAACACACCATGCCGGCAGTGTTGTCCTGGCGGAACGACGCCGGCGCTCCCCGGGTCGCCCTCACCGTGTTGACCATGCTGGGCCTCGCCCTCACCGTTTTCGGCTCCCTCGACGTGATCGCCTCGTTCTCCAGCATGACGTTTCTCCTGGTGTCATTGGCCGTCTCGGTGGCGAATCTGAGCATCCGTCGCCAGACCGAAGCGAGGCCACTAATCGTGCTCGCCGGGATCGCGCTCATGACCACCACCGTGGCGCTGTTGGTTGTCTACCTTGCGCTGAACAACCCGGGCACACTCGCCCTGGTGTTGCTTCTGTACGCTGCGGCCTTAGGCGCCGAACGTCTCTACCGCATCGCCCGCTCGCGATTCGGGATGTAGCCCGGCAGCCGCAGATCGCCCATGACGAATCGTCACGGAACCATCTCCGCGGTCTGCCACACTGCGCAGGTAGCGCAATTGTGCCGATGTGTCCGGACCACGAGGTAGCGCATATCCGGCAATATACGTGCCCTTGCCCGTTGCGCGCTGCTAGCGCATATGTGCCGTTCTGCTCGGTCAGGCGAGGTGGGCGATATGGCTCATAGCTGGTGATCGGTGCGGATTCGGCTCCTGAGGGGGAGCCGGTGGTGGGGTCCCGGCCTCTAGGGGCGGTCGTGGGAGACGGGTGAAGCGTCTTGACCTTCTTCACGGACCGCCAGTAGCTGCCATTCCCCCTCGATGCCTTTGAGTTGGTGGGCTCCACGGTCCTCGAAGACGAGGTCCGATCCGGCCACGAGGTCGCGGACTGTGCGAGATACCAGAGTCTCGCCAGCACGCGCCTTAGCGACGATCCGCGCCGCCAAGTGCACGGCCATCCCTCCGATGTCGTTACCACGCAGCTCGACCTCTCCGGTGTGGATGCCACACCGAATGGCGACGCCGACACGATCGAGCTCGTCTCTGAAGGTGGAGACGAACCGGATCGCTCGCCCCGGCCCGTCGAAGGTCGCAAGCACTCCGTCACCCGTGGTCTTTATCAGCCGCCCAACGTTCGCGTCGATGAGGCGTTCGGCTATGTCGTCATGGAGGTCGAGAACTGATCGCCAACGTGTGTCGCCCATCTGCTCCATCAGACGCGTCGAGTCAACGATGTCGGTAAATAGGACAGTCGCCATCGTCCGCGCTGTGGGTGCTCTCGGCGTCATGCCGGTGAGGAACCCCTCGATCGCTTCGAGCGCGAGCTCTGGGTGCTCCCAGAAGAGCGGCCCGTCCGCGCCGGGCAACTCGATGAGTTTGGCGTCGCGGATGTGATCTGCGAGATAGCGACCTTGCTCCACGGGCATGAAGCGGTAGTTGGAACGGTGCAGGATGAGAGTCGGCGCGTGAATCGATGGGAGGAGTGCTCTGGCGTCGGCGGCGGCTATGGCCCTGAAGTAAGCCTCGGCTGCTCCCGGCCCGGCAATCGCTCGTGTCTTCTTCGCGTACCAGGTCCTGAATCGGGCATCATCGGCCCGGCTTGGGACCTGGTAGTTGACATGTTTGTCGGTGCCCCACCCCTGCGAAATCGTGTCTGTGAGCTTCTCCACCACCGAGGCGGGTACCCCGAAGGGGTAATCATCAGACTGGAGATACTTGGCAGCCGTGTTCACCAGAATCAGAGCCGACGTGCACTCCGGCCTGGTGGCAGCGAAGAGCATCGCCATCGGCCCCGCGTCGTAGGCCGCCATGACGGCGGCTCGCTTCGAGCCGACCGCCTCCATCACAGCCACCAGTTCTTCCACAAAAGACTCCCAGGGCGGCAGAGCGTCGAGGGGTAGCACGTCTGATGCCCCGGTCCCGCGGCGGTCGAATCGTATGAGCCGTGCAATGGTCGCCAGCTGTCTGAAGAAGAGTTCCGCCATGGGGTCTTCCCAGTCGATATCGAACGACCCGAAGCTGCCTGCACTGATGACGAGATCGACGGACGCTTCGCCGAACACCTCGTAGGCGATGCGGCTGCCTTCGAGTCGCGCATAGCCGCTCATGCGCTCCATCTCCGAATCGTATCGTCCCTTCGGCACCGCCCAGCCGCCTGATCTTGCCCGGGAAGAATCCCTGGTCACTGGCGGAATGCGACCGCACGCCGAAGTGCCGATATGGGCGGTTCAGTGATGTGTGCGTTATGGCGCAAAGCGGGTGATTGGCCGCTGGGCTGCCACTACTTGTCCTCGGCTTGGGGGCGATCTGGTGAGATAGGCCGCTGGAGGGCAGCCGTCCTCCTCGCTGTCTACGTCGTCTACGTGATCGTGCTGTACGCGTGAACCGACCGAAGCTGCGGACACTCCGGAATGCCAGAAACCCCCCGAATCAGCGCGGCGCCGTGCCGACATGGGCGGGGTCGTTTGGCTCTGGTGTCGAGCAAACACCCACGTGTACCGTGCACTTGATGGCTGAGTACACGATCGAGCGGGATGGCGCTGATCTCACGATCCGCCTCAGCGATGTCGGCGCTGACGGCACGCGGCTCCTGGCAGCGTTCGAGGATTGTCAGCACGGCCAATGTGACTGTCCCACCGACGAGTACGAGAAAGTGTCGGCGCTCAGTGTCAACGCCGAGGCCGCGCACGTGATCACACTGCACCTGGTGCCCAAACCGGGAATGCGGTTCGACGAAGCCGAGATCGACGCCTGCTTACTCCACACCGTCACCGCGGCAACTGAATAGGGCCCAGACCAGCCGAGCCGCCTGACGGTCCTTCCCACAAACGTCGTTGACGGATACCCGGCTGGTTGGTGCCGCGTCGACTTCAGTGCGGCGACCGTGCTACCGCTCGATATGTGCCGTTATGGGCGGGGTCCAGTCGCGTTGTCTAGGCGATCACAGG
>CAZCBO010000125.1:0-8414 GCA_964496825.1 uncultured Acidimicrobiaceae bacterium | reverse complement strand
CGGGACACTGTACGCCCTCAGTGGTATCCGCCGCAGACAGCGATCCGTGTTCCAACCAGCGGAGAGGGGACCCGTCGCCGCTAAATCGGCCAGCAACCCAGCGCTCTCGGCGATCGCTGATCGCGCGATCGGCATTGCCGAACGCTCTCTCAAGGGAGAGCGTGGTGGCCGTGTCAACCGGTCACTCGAGCAGGCGGGTATCTCCATGCGGCCTGCCGAGTTCGTGGTCCTCTCCGCGATCTCGGTCGTCGTCGGCTTCGCCGTCGGCTACGCCCTCGTCGGGATCATCGGTGCCATCGTCGGAGCAATCATCGTCCTGGGCCTGGTCCGTCTCTACACCTCGAGAAAGGCCGAGAAACGAAAGGAGGCCTTCGGCGAGCAGCTCCCCGATACGCTCCACCTGATGGCCGGAAGCCTTCGTGCCGGGTTCGGTCTGCTTCAGGCGATCGAGGTTGTCGCCGGCGAGTCACCGTCACCGACCTCGGAGGAGTTCCAGAGGGTCAAGGTCGAGGTCCACCTCGGACGGAACATGGACGAAGCACTCCATGCGATGGCCGCCCGGGTCGGCAGCGAAGACTTCGAGTGGGTAAGCGAGGCCATTCAGATCCATCGCGAGGTCGGAGGCGACATTGCCGAGATCATCGACTCAGTCAATGCGACCATTCGGGCTCGTAACCAGATCCGCCGTCGTATTCGTTCGCTCAGTGCGGAGGGTCGCATCTCCGCAGTGATCCTGGTTGTGTTGCCCTTCGCGCTTGGGGCCTTCATCGCGATCGTGAACCCCACCTATCTGAACGAGCTGACTGGTTCAGCGCTCGGAAGATTCCTGATTGCGTTCGGAGCGGTTGCCATGGTGGTGGGCGTGTTCTGGATCAGGCGAATCATCAAGCTCGACTTCTAGGAGGACCATGTCAATTCAGGTCATCGCGGGCGCTCTGGCTGTGGCGGCAGCCGTTCCACTCCTCGTGTACTCCCTGGCCGGGCCGGGTCAGCGTTGGTTGATGGGACGGAAGACAAATGTGCTCGGCGAGGTGCAGGATGTCCGCCAACTCGTCCTCACCAGGAGCCCATGGGAGCGCCTCATTCAGCCGCTTTCCCGATCCCTCGGCAAGAGCCTGCTTCGGCTCACGCCGAGTGGGTGGGCTGGAAGGGTGAGCAGAGGCCTCCTCCTCGCCGGGTTGTCCGGCAGGGTGACGGTCGAGCAGTTCGTCATCACCAAAGCAGCTGTTGCCGCCGGAGCGCTCGCCGTGGGCTGGTTCGCCGTCGTACCGAGGCTCGAGCTGGGTTGGCTGGTCGCGATCCTCCTCGGCGCAGTTGGGTTCTTCTTGCCCGATGTCTGGCTGTCGCGCAAGGCTGCAGCACGCCAGTATCGAATCCAGGTCGAACTCCCCGATGTCATCGATCAGATCACCATGAGCGTCGACGCCGGCCTTGGGTTCGAAGCCGCGGTCACTCGGGCGGCGCGGGTCGGTGAAGGGCCGACGGCAGAAGAGCTCAACTACACGGTGCAGGAGATGCAACTCGGCGTTTCGCGCTCCGACGCGCTGCGGCACCTCGCCGACCGGACCGACGTCCCCGACCTGAAGAGCTTCGTGCTGACCGTGGTGCAATCGGAGGAGTATGGCCTGCCGATCACCAAGGTGCTCGGTGTCCAAGCGGAAGAACTCCGCGACAAGCGCCGGCAACGCGCGGAGGAACGGGCCCTGAAGATCCCGGTCTTTCTCATCTTTCCGCTCGCCTTCTGCATCTTTCCCACGATGTTCATCATCCTCGTCGGGCCTGCTTTGATTCGGATCTACCGGGGCATGGCTCTGCTCAACCCGTGAGGTGAAGACCGTGACCGACACCGCAATAGTCCGGCAGTCACCTCGCACCGTCGCCGAGATCGCTGAAAACCTCGAGGTGACGGGCGATCGCGCAGCCCCGGTGCCGACCGGCTTCCAGCCGCTCGACACCGCTCTGGAGGGCGGCTTCAGGACGAGGGAGCTCGCCATCATCGGTGGCCCACCGGGGATCGGCAAGACGGCGATGGCGCTCCAGTGGGCGCGCCACGCCTCCAGCACCGGCCGAGCCTGCATCTTCGCCTGCTACGAGCACGATGAAGCGACGCTCCTCGGCAGGCTTCTCGCCCAGGAAGTCGGCGAGCTGAGCAGCGACGCCCCAGCGCACTCGAGCCGCACCCTCGCAACCCTGAGAGCGGTGGCACGAGGTGAGGCCCGCCTCGAAGACAGGCTGGCGGGTGATCTGCGGCTGCGGGCTGCCTTCGACCGTCTCGGGGACTACGCCCATCGCCTGTGGCTGGTGCGTGCCTCGGGCATCGACACCGGTCTCGACGAGCTCTTCGAGATGGCAGACGACTTCGGGCCGGGCACGGTGCTCTTCGTCGACTACCTCCAGAAGGTCCCCAACCACGTCGGCAACGTCAGCGAGGTCGACCGCGTTGCCTACATCGCCGAGGGGTTGAAGGAGCTCGCCCTGGATCGAGACATCTCCGTGGTCGCCGTCGTCGCCGGTGACGAGACCGCGCTGGCGGCACGGCGGCTGCGGCTGCTCCACCTCCGGGGGTCGGCAGGCCTCGCCTATGAGGCGGACATCGTGCTGATGATGAACGAGAAGGCCCTGGCGGTGTCGAAGGCACACTCTGCGTACGACGCGCTGCGCGCCGAGCAGTTCCAGCGCCAGATCGTGCTCAGCATCGACAAGAACCGCGGCGGGCCGGCACCCGTCGACATGGAGTACTGGAAGGATCTCGCTCACTACCGCATCGATCCCCAGGGTGATGTCGTCCAGGACCGCCTCATCGACACGCTGCTCAACCCGGAGTAGCGCCTCCGTCGAGGGACACCTGCCGCTGTTCGGCGACCCGACGCTTCATGAGGGCAAGGATCGCCCCCATCCCGCGTAACCGGAGCGCCGATACCGCCTCCTGGAGTCCCATCCGGAGGTAGAAGTCGTTTGGCACCGCGAGGATCTCCTCGGCCTGCGCTCCGTTGAGCCCGGCGTGAAGGATCCCGGCATAGCCGCGCACCGTCGGCGACTCCTCGGGAACGTCGAAGAACAACCCCACCGCATCCTCGTCGTCGACCTCCACCGCCAGGAAGAACGGCGTTTGACACTCGTGTACCCGCTCCAGCCGATCCGGATGATCCCGATACCGACCGGGGAGCTCGGGGAGTCGACGGGAATAGTCGAGGAGGGCGCTGAGCCGGACCTGCGGGGGCGCGCCGGCGAAGAGCGCCACGATGTCGTCGAGTTGTTCACCAGCGGTTGTCATGATTTCCCTTGATAAGCACTATGACCATAGGGTAAAACTGGGGACTCAGTCGGGGACCGGAGGAAGGACATCATGGCACTGGCGCTCGACAACGCGGGCAAGTTCCAGCAGTACGCCCACCCGCAGAAGCTCGTCTCGACCGAGTGGCTCGCCGAGCACCTTGGTGACCCCGGCCTCGTCGTCGTGGAATCGGACGAGGACGTGCTGCTCTACGAGACCGGTCACATCCCCGGCGCTGTCAAGGTGGACTGGCACACCGAGCTCAACGACCCGCTGATCCGCGACTATCGGGATCCGATGGCGTTTGCCGCGCTCCTGTCGGCGAAGGGCATCGATCGCGACCACACCATCGTCTTCTACGGAGACAACTTCAACTGGTGGGCGGCCTATGCGCTGTGGGTGTTCACGCTGTTCGGCCACGGTGACACCCGGCTGCTCGACGGGGGACGCCAGCAGTGGATCGCAGAAGGGCGGGAGCTGACCACCGACGTCCCGGAGCGGGAGACGAGCGACTACCCGGTCGTCGACCGCAACGACGCGCCGATTCGAGCCTTTCGCACCGACGTTGACGACCACCTCGGGCGGGGTCTGCCCCTCATCGACGTCCGCTCCCCCGAAGAGTTCTCCGGCGAGCTGCTTCACATGGCCGACTATCCCCAGGAAGGCGCGCTGCGGGGTGGCCACATCCCAGGAGCTCGCAACGTGCCGTGGAAGCGCGCCGCCAATGAGGACGGCACGTTCCGCGCGGTCGACGAGCTCCGGGCGATCTACGAGGAGGAGGTCGGTCTGGACGCAGCAGACGACGTGATCGCCTACTGCAGGATCGGGGAGCGCTCCAGCCACACCTGGTTCGTGCTCACCCACCTCCTCGGCTATCCCTCGGTGCGCAACTACGACGGGTCGTGGACCGAGTGGGGCAACCTGGTCCGAGCCCCGATCGAACGCTAGGAGCCGGACGGCTCGCGCCACCGTCTAGCCTCCCCGGGTAGAGGGCAGACGGTGGAGACCAGCGATATCCTGAGCGACGCCTATGGGCGAATCCACGAGCTCGTCCACAGGATCACCGACGGGCTCGACGAGGAGGCCCTGGCCTACCGGCCCGACGCCGATGCCAACCCAATCGGGTGGCTCATCTGGCACCTCACCCGGGTCCAGGACGACCACGTCTCGGAGATCGCGGGGCACGAGCAGGCCTGGGTCGCCGACGGCTGGGCGCAGCGCTTCCGCATGGAGCCCGACCCGGCCAACACCGGCTACGGGCACACCTCCGAACAGGTTTCAGCGATCCGCCCCGACGCGCAGCTCCTCCGCGACTACCACGACGCGGTCCACGAGCGGACGGTCGCCTATCTCGCGACCATCGACCCCGACGAACTCGATCGCATCATCGACTACGGGTGGGATCCACCGGTTTCGGTCGGCGTCCGGCTGGTCAGTGTGATCGGCGACGACCTCCAGCACGCCGGTCAGGCGGCGTACGTCAAGGGGTTGTTGGAGCGGCGCTAGTCGCTCGGTTCCTGGATCGCCCCGAAGGTCGCGCCCTGCGGATCGGTGATGATGGAGAACCGGCCCGCCATCTCGATGTCCATGACGTCGGAGGCCTCGGCGCCGAGCTCTCTCGCCTTGGCGACGATGGCGTCGATGTCGTCGACCGCGAAGTAGACCAGCCAGTGCGGCGGGACTTCGTCGGGCACCACACCGGTCTTGTCGTAGCCGCCTGCCACCTGCGCCTCACCCAACGTGAACAGCGTGTACTCGCCGCTGTCGCCCATCGGCGCCACGTCGGATCCCCAGCCGAACACGTCCTTGTAGAACTTGGTCGCGGTGGCCACATCGCCGGTGGCGAGCTCGACCCAGGTGATCGAGCCGGGTGCGTCGAGCAACTCGGCGCCGGTGTGGTTGCCGTCCTGCCACACCGCCACGGCCGCACCGGCCGGATCGGAGAAGATCGCCATTCGTCCGGCGTCCATGACGTCCAGGGCGGGCATCAGGGTCGCCCCGCCGGAGCCTTCGACTCGCGCCGCGGTCTCGTCGACGTCGTCGACGGTGATATACGGTGTCCAGGACGGGGGCATCGGCTGGTCCGGCGGTGCCTCCCCGCCGCCGGTGACCTGTTTGCCGTCTTTGGAGAACAGCGTGTAGACCTGCGACTCGCCTGCGGGCTGGTCTTCACTCGTCCAGCCGAAGAGCTCGCCGTAGAACGCCTTGGCCGCCTTCGGGTCGGTGGTGGTCAGATCCGCCCAGTTGAACTTGCCGGTTGTACCCACGATGCCTCCCTTTCCATCGGGTGTGTGGCACATTCTGGCATGGGTTGGGAGCGTCCAAAGACGGAGGGCTGTGTCTACCGGGCGGCTCGCAGTTCGCTCGCCGCCGACTGCGCGGTCTCGCCCCCTCAATCGGGCAGCAATTCAGTCGATCTCCTTGATGGACCGCATCGACCAGAGCAGGGTCCGCATCGATGTCGGCTGCTCGAGGACGGTGACGACGGCAGCGGCGATGTCCTCGGCGCTCATCATGTCGGCGAGGCCGTCCATCTCGGGGGTGCGCCCGGTTCCCATGGCGAACTCGGTGGCGACTCCACCCGGTGCGATCGTGCTCACGCGGATGTTCTTCTCCCGGAGCTCCCGGTCGAGGCCGCCGGCGAGGCCGACCTGAGCATGCTTGGTCCCGGCATACACCGCCTCGAACCCCTCGCCGCGCAGCCCGGCAACGGAGGCCACGATCACGATGTCGCCGCCACCGCCGTCGAGCAGACGCGGCACCGCGGCCCGGATCGGCCAGATGGTTCCGGCCACGTTGGTATCGATCATCTCTCGGATCTGGTCGTCGGTGGGATCCATGATTCCGCCGTAGACGCCGACGCCGGCATTGACGACGATGGCGTCGAGACGGCCGAAGCTGTCGAGTGCCTGGTCCACCAGCCGCTGGGAATCGGCAGGATTCCGGACGTCCATCTCGACGACGGCGACCTGGGGCCCGAGTTCCTCCGCCATCTCGGCAAGCCGATCCTTGCGCCGAGCGCCCAACACCACGTTGGCTCCCTTGGCACCCAGCGCCCTGGCGGTGGCGGCTCCGATACCGGAACTCGCACCGGTGATCGCGACCACCGTGCCGGTCAGATCCCTCATTCGCCCTCCTCTGCTACTCGGTCATCCACAGCGTGCGGTTGACCAGGTTCTCCAGTTGCTCCTGCCGTCCCGACACCGGCTCGGGATCGATCTCGCCTGCCGTCACCTTGGCCTCGAGATCGGCGAGCGTGACCTTCTCGTCGAGGATGTCGCTCCCCAGGCTCTTGTGCCAGCCCGCGTAGCGGTGCTCTCGGGCCCGCTCCAGCTCGCCGTCCTCGATCAACTCCTCTGCCGCCAGCAGCGCCCGGGCGAGCGTGTCGATGCCGCCAACGTGGCCGTGGAACAGGTCATCGCGCGCCATGCTCTGGCGGCGAAGCTTGGTATCGAAGTTGAACCCGCCGGTAGTGAACCCGCCGCTGCGCATGATCTCGTACACGGCCAGGCTCATCTCCTCGACGGAGTTGGGGAACTGGTCGGTGTCCCAGCCATTCTGCGGGTCGCCACGGTTGGCGTCGATGCTGCCGAAGATCCCGTTGTCGACGGCGTAGGCGACCTCGTGGTGGAAGCTGTGACCCGCCAGCGTCGCATGGTTGACCTCGATATTGACGAACAGCTCACCCAGGAGGTCGTAGCGCTCGAGGAAGCCGTGGACGGTGGCGCAGTCGTAGTCGTACTGGTGCTTGGTCGGCTCCTGGGGCTTTGGCTCGATCAGCAGGGTCCCCTGGAACCCGATGTCGTGCTTGTAGTCGACGACCATGTGGAGGAACCGGGCAAACTGGTCTGCCTCCTGGCGCATCCTGGTGTTGAGCAGGGTCTCATACCCCTCGCGTCCGCCCCACAGCACGTAGTTGGCCCCGTCCAGCCGGTGGGTGGCGTCGATGGCGTTCTTCACCTGGGCGGCCGCGTAGGCGAAGACATCGGGATCCGGGTTCGTCGCCGCACCGGCGGCGTACCGGGGGTGGCCGAAGAGGTTGGCCGTCCCCCAGAGCAGCCTGACGCCGGTCTCGGCCATCTTCCCCTCGGCGTAGTCGACCATCTCCTCCAGGTTCTGCTTCGTCTCGGCGTAGGTCTCCCCCGCCGGTGCGATATCGAGATCGTGGAAGCACCAGAACGGCGTGCCGAGCTTGGCGAAGAACTCGAAGGCGGCGTCCATCTTCTGATGCGCCGCCTTCATGGGATCGGCATCCACGGCGAGCCACGGCCGGTCGAAGGTCCCCACGCCGAACACATCGCTGCCGGGCCAGTTGAACGAGTGCCAGTAACACACCGCGATCCGGAGGTGGTCCTCCATGCGTTTGCCCAGCACCATGCGGTCCGGGTCGTACACACGGTAGGCCAGCTCGTCCTCGGCGTCGGGTCCGGCGAAGCGGACGGGATCGTTCGGGAAGAAGTCGGTCACGGTCGACCTCCTGCGGCTCGGATCACCCCAGGTTAAACCCCCCCGTTCTTGCGTAATCAGGGCCCGTATACGGGCCCTGATTACGCAAGAATCGCTTCGATCACCCGCATGTTGGCGATGGCGTCGTCGATCGGGACCGGCACGTCGGTGTCGTCGATGATCGCCTGGGCGAACAGGCTCGCCTGGATCGTGTACACGTCGGCGGCGGGGAACACGATGGTCTCGGTGTCGGGCGCCACCGGTGGATCACCGCCCTGGGTCACGAAGATCCTGGTCTCCCGGTCGGGTGGGACGTTGAACGGGATCTCGATCTCGATCCGACCGTCGGTGCCGACGATGTGGACCCGCTGGTCGTCCTCCGCCCGGATCGAGCAGGTGAAGGTGGAATGGCGCTCGCCCGGGAACTCGAGCACCGCCGAGGTGACGATGTCGATGCCCATAGCCGCGTCGCGGCGGACCGCAGCCTGGATGTTGGTCGGCTCGGCCTCGAACAGCATGCGGGACAGGTTGATGCAGTACGACCCGATGTCCATCAGCGCCCCGCCGCCGTTCTCGACCCGGTTGCGGATGTTGTTCGGGTCGTCGTTGAAGTAGCTGAACCAGCTCTGCACGGCCTGGAGCTCACCAATCGCACCCGACGCTAGGAGGCCAATCGCCTCGACCCAGGTCGGAT
>CAZCBO010000124.1:0-8556 GCA_964496825.1 uncultured Acidimicrobiaceae bacterium | reverse complement strand
CAAAGGAAGGAGTTCCTGTGGTTTTGGATTTCATCGGGTTTCTCATCATGGGCGCCATCGTCGGCGCCATCGCCCGCTTCGTCGTCCCCGGTGAAGACCCGATGCCGTGGTGGGGGACGGTGATCCTCGGTGCGGTTGCGGCGATTCTCGGCGGCTGGATCGCCAGCGTCATCACCCCGGACAACCGCGGCTTCCCCTGGATCGGGGCGCTCATAGCCGGCGTCGCGCTCGTGCTGCTGGTCCGCTTCTGGAGGAGCCGTCAGGCCTCTTAGGTGGAGAGCGCGTCGGCCGTGGCGGCGAGGTCGGTGTCCTTGGTGGTGAGCGCACCCTCCGAGTGGGTGCTCAGCGCCAGGGTGACCTTGTTCCAGCGGATATCGATGTCGGGGTGGTGATCGGCCGTCTCGGCGGCCTCGGCGATCCGGTTGACGAACTCGATCGCCGCGACGAAGTCGTCGAAGACGAACGTCCGTGTGATGGTCTCGCCCTCGAGCCCCCACTCGGGGTGGGCCGCCAGGAACTGCTCGCGATCTTCGGTGGACAGGTGCTCCATCGTCCCTCCTCGGAGCGAGCCTACGCCTGCCGGTAGGCTCCCGCGACGTGGACATGGCGTTCGACCCGTTGCGCAAGCATCTCGACGGACTGTCCGGCCTCGCCGTGCCCTGGTGGGTGGCGGGGGGTTGGGCGATCGACCTGTTCGTTGACCGCGTCACCCGCGATCACCAGGACGTCGACCTCGTGGTCGCCCGTGACGACCAGCGGGCGGTGTTCGAGCACTTCCCCGATCGCACCTGGTCGAAGATCGTTCCCCATCCCGATGGCCTGACCGGCCAGGGGACGATCGAACCTTGGGACGGCGGTCGGCTCGACCTGCCGACCCATCAGGTCCTCGCCGACGCCGATGACGGGTCCCGGATCGAGTTCCTGCTCGCAGAGATCGCCGGCGGGCTGTGGCGATCGCGGCGCAACCCGGAGGTGACGATGCCGGTGGCGGCGATGGGGCGGGTCACCGCGGACGGGATCCGATACCTGACGCCGGAGATCGTCCTCCTCCACAAGGCGAGGCATTCTCGGGAGTGGGACGGGGCCGACTTCGCCGTCGCACTGCCGGAGATGACGCTGGGGCCCCGGCACTGGCTGTTCCATGCCCTGGAGGCGGAGCTTCCCGGCCATCCCTGGATGGAGCGGCTCGGGGTCGTCTGAGCGCGGTTCCGCGGGCCATGAGTGTCATATGTGCCCCTGCGAGCCCTGGGCTGGTAGGGGGAATCAGCCGATCACCAGGTTCACCAGCCCGGGCGGGCGGGCGATGACCTTCTTCACCTCGCCTTGCTCCAGGTAGGGCTGGACGCGCTCGGCGGCCAGGGCGGCGGCGGTGGCGGCCTCCTCGTCGATGTCGGGTGGCACCTCGATCCGGTCGCGGACCTTCCCGTTCACCTGGACCACCAGGGTCACGGTCTCGGCGGCGGCGACCTCGGGATCGAACTCGGGCCAGGCCTGGAGGTGGATGCTCTGGTCGTTGCCCCGCCGGTGCCAGAGCTCCTCGGTGATGTGCGGGGCGATCGGCGCCAGCAGCAGGAGCAGGGTCGTCATCGCCTCGTCCCAGGCCTCAGCCGAGACCTCGCGACCGGTGCGCTCGTCGAGCATGGCGTTGCGCAGGCTCATCAGCGCGGCGACCGCGGTGTTCCACTTGAACGCCGTCAGGTCCCGCTCCACCTTCTCGATCGTCTGGTGCACGACCCGGCGCAGGGCCGCGCTGGCCTCGTCCGAGACCGTCTCCGGCTCGTATTCGGTCGTCCCCAGCTTCCAGACGTCGTCGATGAACCGCCGCGAGCCGGCGATCCCGTGGGAGTCCCAGGGCCCTCCCTTCTCCCAGTCGAAGGCGAACATCAGGTGGGTCCGAACGGTGTCGGCGCCGTAGCGTTCGACCAGCTCATCCGGGTTCACCACGTTGCCCTTGGACTTCGACATGCGCTGGATCGGGACGTGCTCGCGCAGCTGGCTGAGGTCGTTGACACCGCCGATGCCCGGGATCTCGATGTCGGCATCCTTGGGAACGTCGACGATCACCGTCCCCTCGTCGGTCTCCACCTGCAGCTCGTTCTCGATCCGCCGCAGCAGCCGGCCGACGACCGGGGCGGCGTCGGCAAGGGCGGCGTCGTCGACGCGCACCGAGTGGGCGATGAGGCGGTCCTCGTCCCACTCCCCGGCGATGACCAGGCGGTCGCCGGCGCTCTCCTCGCCGAGGATCTGGCCCTGATTGCGCAGCAGCATGAACGGCTCGTCGAACACGCCCTCCTGGTTGCGCCCGTGAGCCTCCATCGCCCTCACCGTGTCGTCGAAGACGCCGAGGTCGCGCATCGCCTTGACGAAGAAGCGGGTGTAGAGGAGGTGCATGACGGCGTGCTCGGCACCGCCGGTGTAGGTGTCGACCGGCAGCCAGTAGGCGGCTTCCTCGGGATCGAAGGCGGCGGTGGCGTCGTGGGGCGACAGGTAGCGCAGGAAGTACCAGGACGAGCACATGAAGGTGTCCAACGTGTCGGACTCGCGCCGCGCCGGCTCTCCCTCGGAGTCGGTGGTGGCGAGGAATGCCTCGTCGTGGGCGAGCGGGCTGGCGTAGCCCGCGAAGGGCAGGTCCTCCGGCAGGATCACCGGCAGCTCCTCTTCCGCCTCGATCGTGCCGTCCTGCCGATAGATCATCGGGATCGGCGCCCCCCAGTACCGCTGCCGGGAGATCAGCCAGTCCCTGAGCCGGTAGTTGACGGCCTCTCGGCCGAGACCGTTCTCCTCGAGCCAGTCGATGGTGGCGGCGATCGACGGGTTGGCCCTGCCCTTGGCGTCGGTGGTGGTGACACCGGTGATGGGGCCGCTGTTCACCATCGTGCCGGGCCCGACATACGACTCGGCCATCGTGTCGCCGTCCAGCGGCTCCCCGCCCTCGGGTTGGATCACCGGGACCACGGGCAGGTCGTTGGCCCTGGCGAACTCGAAGTCGCGTTCGTCGTGGGCGGGGACGGCCATGATCGCTCCCGACCCGTAGGACAGCAGCACGTAGTCGGCGATCCAGACGGGGATCCGTTCCCCGTTGACCGGGTTGATCGCATGGCCGCCGGTGAAGACACCGGTCTTCTCCCGATCGGTGTCCATCCGCTCGATCTCGGTGCGGGTCGCCGTGGCGGCCCGGTAGGCCTCGACGGCGGTGCGCTGTTCGTCCGTGGTCAGCGAGTCGACGAGGTCGTGCTCCGGAGCCAGCACCATGAACGTCGCCCCCCACAGCGTGTCGGGACGGGTGGTGAACACCGGGATCTCATCGCCGGACTCGGTGGTGAAGGTGACGTCGGCGCCCTCGGATCGTCCGATCCAGTTGGTCTGCATGGTGCGAATCGGCTCGGGCCAGTCGATCGTCGAGTAGTCGAGCATCTCGTCGGCGTACCTGGTGATGGCGAAGAACCACTGCTCCATCTTCCGCTGCTCGACCGGGGTCCCGGTGCGCTCGTCCTTGCCGTCGATGACCTGCTCGTTGGCGAGCACCGTCTGCAGCGCCTCCGACCAGTTGACCAACGCCTCACCGCGATAGGCGAGGCCACCCTCGTAGAAGCGGCGGAACAGCCACTGGGTCCACTCGTAGTACTCGGGATCGCACGAGATCGCCTCCCGCTCCCAGTCGAACATGGCGCCCATCGTCCGCAGCTGACGCTGCATCCGGTCGATGCTGCCCCGGGTCCACGGGGCCGGGTGGATCCCACTCTTCACGGCGGCGTTCTCCGCAGGCAGCCCGAAGGCGTCGAACCCGATGGGAAACAGCACGTTGTAGCCCTTCATCCGCATGAAGCGGGCCCTGGCGTCGGACGGAGCCATCGCGTACCAGTGGCCGATGTGGAGATCGCCGGAGGTGTACGGCAGCATCGTGAGCGCGTAGTGCTTGGGCCGGTCCCAGTCGACCTCGGCCCGGTACAGGCCCTCGTCTTCCCACTGGCGCTGCCAGCGGGGCTCGATGTCGCGATGGTCGTAGGCCATGATGAGCGGCCATGGTAGGAGGGTGCCGCGCCGGCCGATAAGGTTGTTCGATGCCGCCTCCCCCCCTGTCCCTGGCCGAGGCGCTGCGGCGCAATGGTGTCGATCAACCCGACCCGCGCTACGAGTCGGTGGTGATCAAGCTCGCCCCTGGGTGGATGCGGGCGCTGTGGCCCAAGGGCATCAGGGCGATGGCCGTGGCCAAGCGGATCTTCGTCGACCCTGCGCTCCTGGAGCGCATCGCCGCCGGTCGGGCGAAGAACCTCCTCATGCACGAGGCGGTCCACGTCGATCAATGGCGTCGACACGGGTACGTCGGCTTTCTCGCCAGGTACCTCACCGACTACGCGAGAGGACGGCTCGCCGGAATGTCCCACAACGAGGCCTACCGTTCCATCCGGTTCGAGGAGGAAGCGCGATCGCACAGCGAGTAGACGCCGGCTATCTCCAGACCGTCGAGTGGAGCATTCCCCAGCTCCTGGGCGTGCTCGGCGGCGGCCTCGCCGGGGCGGGGATCGCCGCCGTCATCGTCGCGGCGTTCTCGGGGCTGGACCTCACCGTCGCCGCCTTCGTGTGGACCTTCGTGGGACAAGCGGCGGGCAGCTTCCTGGTCCTGTTGTATCTGTCGCGTACCCGGGGCACCGGGAGCCTGGTCACCGACTTCGGATTCGAGCTTCGCCTCCAGGACTGGTGGGGCATCCCTGCCGGCGCCGGGCTGCAGATCGCGGCGGCGCTCATCACCGCGCCGCTGGTGCAACTCCTCTTCCCCGACGGCGCGCCGGAGCAGGAGGTCGTCGCCATCACCGAGGCGAGCAAGACGATCCTCGACGGCATCCTCATCATCATCGCCGTCGGGCTGCTGGCACCGGTGGTCGAAGAGATCGTCTTCCGGGGCATGCTGCTGTCGCGGCTGGTGCGCTCGATGTCGTGGCGATGGGCGATCGTGGCCCAGGGAGGCGTGTTCGCGCTGATCCACCTCGTCGACCCCAGCGCCGTGGCCGCCCTCCCTGGGTTGTTCCTGATCGGAGTCGTGCTCGGCTTCGCCGCCATCAAACGGGGCAGCCTCTCGCTTCCGATCTTTCTTCACGCCGGGGTCAACCTCACCGCGGCGCTGCTCCTGCTCTTCGGCGGTGACCTGGTCACCCGGCTCGAGGAGATGACCGGGGTGGAGCCCGCAGAGTCGGTCGTGGCACTGCTGCGGTTGGTGTTCTGATCCCTTGACGGCGAAGGCCAAAACCGTAGGGTGACATCGCCATGGATCTCGGCAGCCTTCCCAGCATCGACGGCGTCACCTGGCGGATGTTCCGCGATGGCGACTACGACCACATCACCCGTCTGCTCAACGAGGACCTCGAGGTCGGCGGACACAGCACCTTCATGACGGTCGATGACGTTGCCAACGGATTCTTCGGCATCGAAGGACTCGATGAGGGGGACGACATCCTGATCGCAGAATCCGACGGCGAGGCGGTCGGGTATGTGGCGGCGGCGACCTGGCAGGAGATAGAGGGTCCCCGCGTCCGCTTCCATGCCGGAAGGGTCACCCCGGTCTGGAAACGCCACGGCCTGGGCACGGCGATGCTGGGCTGGGTACACGGGCGGCTCGCCGAGCTGACCGCCGACGCCGGCGACACCGTGACCAGGACCATCGGGGTCTCGCCATCCACGACCGAGTTCATGGTCGAGCGCGGCTACGAGGTCACCCAGCACGAGGCGATCCTGGTCCGTCCCCACCTCGACGACATTCCGGAGCTTCCCCTGCCCGACGGGTTGGAGGTGCGGCCGGTCGACGAGTCGGATCTCCGATCGATCTACGAGGCCGAGGTCGAGCACTTCAGGGACCACTGGGGCGCCAGCGAGGAGAGCGCCACGTGGTGGGAGACGTTCCAGAACGACCCGCACCGCGACATGACGATGTGGCAGGTCGCCTTCGACGGCGACCGGGTGGTCGGCATCGTGCGTCCGTTCGTTCACGAAGCCGAGAACGAGCAGATGGGTCGCAAGCGCGGCTACACCGAGAACATCTCGACGGCCCGCGACTGGCGGGGGCGGGGCGTCGCCAGGGCGCTGATCGCCAGGGCGCTTGCCGTGCAGCGGGACCGCGGGCTCGAGGAGAGCGCGCTCGGGGTCCACGTCGAGAATCCCCACGGCGCGTACGCCCTCTACGAAAGCATGGGCTTCCGGCTGCACAGCCGGACCGACACCCTGGAGCTTGGGTAGGCCGTTCTTGCGTAACGAGAGCCCGTATACGGGCTCTCGTTACGCAAGAACGAGAGTCTTCCCCCCGGCCACCCCTCCGTGGTAGGAGTACGGCGTGGCGCACCGGATCGGGGAGACGGTGTGTGCCCGAGTTGAGCCCGCGACTCACGATGCTGGCGGTGGCGGGCGCCATCGCCGTCTCGTTGGCAGGCTTCTGGTACTTCGGCCGCGGAACCCAGACCATCGAACCGGAGCCGGCAACCGCATCATCGACCGGGACCCTCGTCGTCCACGTCTCCGGGGAGGTCCTCGAGCCCGGTCTGGTCTCCCTGCGCGATCCGGCCCGGGTCGCCGATGCGGTGGGCGCCGCCGGAGGGGCGACCCGGGCCGCCGATCTCGGGGCGATCAATCTCGCCGATCCGGTGCGCGATGGCGATCAGATCGTGATCCCGGCGATCGGTGCTCGCGACGCGGGGACGGCCGAAGGGCTGGTCGATCTCAACCGGGGTACGGCCCAGGATCTCGCCGGGCTCCACGGGATCGGTCCGGTCCTCGCCGAGCGGATCGTGGCCTATCGCGACGAGCATGGACCCTTCGAGACCGTCGAGGATCTCCTCGACGTCCCCGGCATCGGCGAGGCAAAGCTGGCGCTGCTCCGCTCCGGCGTCGCCGCTCCTTGAGTGCGGCTGCCCGGGCCGTCGGGGCGGATCGCGCTGGCGGGCGCGATCGCTACGTGGAGCGGAGCCCTGCTCGGGCTCGAGTTCGGCTTCCTGATGGCCCTCCCCTTGGTGGGAGCCGCCGTCGCGGCGGGCGTGACGCGCCGGGTGGGGATCGCCGCCCTGTTGCTGATGGCGACCGCGGGTGTGGGATCGGGGTCGGCAGCAGCGGAGCGAGTCGAAGCGACCCTCAACGCTGAGGTGCCCGAGGGGCCGATCTCCGTGGTCGGACGGGTCACCGAGGACGGGAACGAGGCCCGCCCCGGGATCGTCGTACCGGAGTCGGCACGGGCCGGTCCGCCGCTTTCGATCGAGCTCGCCGCGGGAGACCGCCTCGTCGCCGGCGAGCGGGTTCGCATCGACGGTTCCCTCCGTCACGCTCCCGGGTGGGTGCGGGGCGATCCGGTCGCGGGCCGCCTCCGGGCGGAGCGCATCGAGCGCATCGAGCCCGCCGGTCCGCTCCTTGCCGTCGGCAACGCAGTGCGGGCCCGGGTCCTTGCCACCGCCGGGGGTGAGGATCCGGGGCGCTCCCTGCTCCGCGGCTTCCTCATCGGCGATACGTCGACGCTGGCGTCACGGGACCTCGAGGCGTTGCGGCGTTCCGGCCTCACCCACTTCGTGGCGGTCTCGGGGAGCAACGTGGCCCTGTTCCTCGCCGGATGGTGGGTGGTCACTGCCCCGTTCGGGCTCGGTTCGAGGCGCCGCTTCGCCCTCGGCTTGATCGGGCTGGCGATCTTCGTCGTCGTCACTCGATGGGAGGGCTCGGTCCTTCGAGCGGCGGCCATGGCCGGGCTGATGCTCGGCGGTGCGGCCGCCGGCGTGGTTGTGGATGGCTGGATGGCGCTCGGCGCCGCGGTCACCGGCCTGATCCTGTTGACCGGGCACCTGGCGGTCGACGTCGGGTTTCAGCTGTCGGTGGCGGCGACGGCGGGGATCCTGCTCGGTGCCGGATCGCCGGGGAGGCGTCGGCCGCGGTGGGCCTGGACGGTCCTCGCCGCCACCGCTTCGGCCCAGCTCGCCGTTCTGCCCATCCTGCTCTGGCATTTCGGGTCGGTGCCGCTGTTCGCTCCTCTCGCCAACCTGGTGGCTGCCCCGCTGGTGTCCGTCGCCACGATTGCCGGGGCGCTCGGGGTGATCAGCGGATCGGGAGCCCTGGTGGCGTTGGGCGCCCGGCTGGCGGGCCTGGTGCTCACCGTCGCCGATCTCGCCGCATCGTGGCCGCAGCTCGGCGTCGGTGCGGTGCTGGTGCTCGGCTCCGGTGGCGCGCTCGCCGCCTTCAGGAGGCTCCGTCCGGTGGTGACCGTGGCCGGTGCGGCTGCCGTGGCGGTGATCACCCTCGGCATCGGGGTCGCCCCCGTCGGGGAAACCGTCACGTTCCTCGACGTCGGCCAGGGTGACGCGGTGCTGATCCGATCCAACGGGATGGCGGCGCTCGTCGATGGCGGCCGAGATCCGCTCTTGCTCGAAGGGCGGCTGCGGAGCCACGGCATCGGGCGCATCGACCTGCTGGTGGTCACCCACGGCGACCTCGACCACGTCGGTGGTCTGGACGGCATCTTGTCCGGCCACGGCGTCGGCCGGCTCTGGGTGCCGGCCTTCGGAAGTCGAGGGGACGTGCTCGACGAGCTCGTGG
>CAZCBO010000123.1:0-8642 GCA_964496825.1 uncultured Acidimicrobiaceae bacterium | reverse complement strand
GTTGCCGCTGCCGTTGGGTAGTCCCGAGTCCTACTTCGGTAACGATCCCGCGCAAGGAGATTGGCCCAACTTCTGGGGGAACATCCACGGCTACTACACGGGGAAGGGCATGGGTGACCGCTACTCCTCGCAATGCTACGCGTGGGAGAGCCTGGCGAGCTGCACGAAGAACGACGAGCGACGCGAGTCGCTGAGCCCCGGCACGCAAGACGCTCTCGGTGGCTACCTGTACGGCGTCGAGGTCGATGAAGCATCGGTGGGTTCGGTGTTGACGGTCGAGTTGCTCGATCCCCAGTTCACCCGCGGCGGCGGTGACGACTACCTCACCGGCGATCAGGAACAAGGCACGAGCCCCGGTCCGATCACCACCTTCATGCTCTACGACGCGGATCCCACGCCGCTCGAAACGCGCGACGACGGAAACGCGCTGCAGTGCTCGGTGACGTACGACCCGAGGGACCCGTACGCCGACTTCAACGGCGACGGCGTGGTCGACGAAGCCGATGACCAGGACGGCGACGCCGATCTCGATTGGGATGACGTGGAGTTGGCCTACCCGGGCGGACTCGATGCCCTGTGGGAGCCGTTCTGTACGGTCGTCATCAACGAGGCCGGTGTGTTCCCGCTCCGCGTCATGGTCGACGATCCGGCCGGCGCCGATCAACGCGGTCTCAACCGATGGTCGATCCGGGCATCGACATCGGGAGGGCCCGACCCTCGCGTCTACGGCCTCGGTGATATGGCGATCTACGCCAACGTGGACGGCACCACGGGCAACACCGAGTTCTACCTCACCGAGGTTCTGGAGACCCACGCCGGCAAGACGCTGGTCATCGAACTGTTCGATCCCGGCGACGCCAAGGGCAACCACTCGGTCGAGATCATCGATCCCTCGGGGGGCAACCCGCCGTGCACTTGGTCGGCCAACGAAAGCAACGGTGCCGGCAAAGACAGCGGAACTGAACCGGCGTGCGTCATCGACACCAGCAAGTCGGGTGGTGGCGGCAAGTTCAACAACTGGCTGCTGACGATCTGGGTCGAGCTTCCTGCCGACTATGCATGCGCCGCGGACTGCTGGTGGAGAGTCCGCTACAACTATCCGGACCAGACCTCCGACACCACCACCTGGTCAGCGTTTATCGAGGGTAACCCAGTGCGTCTCGTCGAGTAGGCCGACCCGGGGGGATGCGCCATCGCACGCATTTGTGTCAATTGCCACGCAAACATCAGGATCGAGGTGGTGGGGTACTGCTGGAGTTGCCGTGCGCCTCTTCCGCCCCAGGTGAAGGGCGTACAGCAGCACTCGGTGGTATCGCGAGTCGGGCGAGTCGCCATCTGGATCACGATGCTGGGATTCGTCGTAGCCGAGATCCTATGGGCGCTTCAATGACGAGGAGCGCACGCGGAATGGGTCGTTCGACCTCTTGCACCGGTTGTGGTTGGCTCGATACTGGGCTGAGAGCCAGGTTTCTATTTCGCGTTCGGGTAGGTGAGAACGATCAAAGTCAAGCGTAGATGCCGCAACTGTGGTGCCCATACGTCGATCGATGGGATCACCTACTGCTGGAAGTGCCGAGAGAAGCTCCCGGTTCACACCCAGGCAGCAGACAGGCGGGCATCCCTCACCCGTGGTCTCGGCCAGGCGGTGGTCGCGCTCTCGTTGCTCGGCACGGTCGTTGCCACCTTCTGGTGGGCGCTGCAGTAGTGCACTACCAGCGATCGAGGTGCACGACCTCCTCATACGGACGGCGGTTCGGCCGCTCGATCGGCTCGAGGGGGCGGTCTCCCGGGTAGCCGAGGCCCATCAGCCAGGTCAGCCGGCGGTCGTCCGGCAGGCCGAGGATCTCCGCACCGAGGTCGTATTCCTCGACCGAGGCATGCCGGGATCCAATGCCGAGGTCGGCGGCGGCGATCTGCATCGCCATCGTCGCCTGCCCGAGGTCGAAGTTGATCGACTCACTCGTGCGGGGGTTCTCGCTGAACGGTGCGACGATGGCGATTGCAGCCGGGGCCCCGGCGATATGCGCTGCCCCTACCCAGACGTGGGAGAGCCGCTCGAGCTGGGCTCGATCCCGCACCAGGACGAAATCCCACCGCTGCTCGTTCCGCGACGATGGTGAGCGGCGGCCAGCCTCGAGGATCTGCGCGAGCTTCTCCTCCTCGATCGGGCGGTCGGCGTAGGCCATGAGCTTCCGTCGTGCCCTGATCGCATTCCAGGTATCCATGGGCGCAAGCCTGCCGTGCAATCGGCCGAGCTGTCAACATGTCGGCCGTGGATGACAAGTACGCGGTCCTCGAGGTCGAACGGCGGTTCCTGCTTCCGGCGGTGCCTGGGGGTGCCACCGGGGGAGCGCTGGCCCGGCTCGGCGACGGCGATCTCGGGCGGCTCCTCGGCGATTAGGTCCTCGAACCATTCGACATCGAACATATGTTCGGTTATCCTGCTCTCCCGGCTAAGCGCAGCAAGCAGCGACGCCGGTCAGGATTCCCGGAGGACCCGGCGTGATTGCGGAGCTACAAGCGACAAGCGACAAGCGACAAGCCAGGCAAGGACTGGAGCTTGCAGCTTGCAGCTTGCAACTCCTTCCCGGACAGATCGCATCGCTGGCCGGACCCGCCGGGTATGGGCTCACCCGGCTGGGGCTCGCCATGCTCGCCGAGCACCCCGGCCCCGTCGCCTATCTCGACGTCCGGGGCTGGTTCAACCCGACCGCCGCCTGGGAGGCGGGGATCGATCCCGGCCGACTGCACATCGTGCGCTGTGGCGACATCCTCCGGTGGAGTCGGGCCCTGGCCGCCCTGCTCGAGGGGGTCGACGCCGTTTTCGCCGAGGTACCGGGCGGGGTGAAGGACGCGACGATCCGCAAGCTCGGCGCCCTGGCGCGGACCCGGCGCACCGTGCTCTACCTGCGGCCGATCAAAGGGCCAATTCCTGCCGGGGTGGTCAACCTCTCCCTCGAGGGGCGGTCGGTGACCTGGGACGGCGCCGATCGGGGTCACGGCCGCATCACCGTGCGCCGCTCCCTGGTGACCGCGTCGGGAAAGACGATGCGGGGCATCACCCGCACCCTCGAGATGGAGGACGATGGATCGGACACTGTGCGTGTGGTTTCCGGGCTTGGCATTGCGCCGCCCGGGGTCGCCATCGGCTGAGCCGCGACAGGCGATCGACGATGAAGGCCGGGTCGTCGCGATCAACACCGCGGCCCACGCCGCCGGCATCCGGTTGCAGATGCGGCGCGGCGAAGCGGAGGCGATCTGTCCCAACGTGGAGACCATCGAGCGCGATGTGGGGGCGGAGATGGTCGCCTTCGAGCCGGTCGTCGCCGCCGTCGAAGCGCTCGTTCCCCGGGTCGAGGTGACCGAGCCGGGACTCCTCTTCGTTCCGGTGTCGGGTGCCATCGCCTACTACGGCGGGGAGGCCCCCCTGGTCGAGCGGGTGGTGAAGGAGCTCGACGACCTGACCGGCGACGGGTTCCGCATCGGGCTCGCCTCCGGTCCCTTCGCTGCCAAGCAGGCCGCGGCGCGGGCCGAGGGCGACCCTCCGGTCCGCATCGTCGAGGACGACGCCGCCTTCCTCGCCTCTCTCGACATCGGGACGATCGGCTCCGAGGAGCTGGTCGCCACCTTCCGCTGGCTCGGGATCACCACCCTCGGCGAGCTGGCCCGCCTGCCGCGGGGGGCCATCACCTCCCGGTTCGGCGCCATCGGGCTTGCCGCCCACCGGCTCGCCGCCGGAGCGGACCGCGACGTGCAGGCGAGGACGATCCCGACCGACCTCGGCCTCGAGGAACGGTTCGACCCACCTCTCGACGACATCGAGCAGGTGAGCTTCATCGCCAGGGCGATGGCCGCCCGCCTCGTCGAAGGCCTGGCCGCGGCGGGGACGGCCCCCTACCGGGTCACGGTCGAGGCGGAGGCCGCCGACGGCACCATCCGGTCGCGAACCTGGCGGAGCGCCGACCCGCTCGACGACCGGGCCATCGCCGACCGCGTTCGCTGGCAGCTGCGTGCGTGGGTGGAAGGGCCGGGCGCCGGGGTCCGCGGCGGCCTGGTGGCACTGCGCATCGAGCCGGCCGATCTGTCGGGCGAAGGGCGTCAGCTCTCCCTGGGCGAGGATCCCGGCAGAGACCTGGCTACCCAGCGGGCCCTGGCCGCAACTCAGGCCATCGTCGGCATCGACGGGCTCCTCCGGGCCGAGCCCCAGGGCGGGCGGGATCCGGCCGAGCGCGTCTCCTGGCACCGCTGGGGGGAGGAGGCACCGGCGCCGGCACGGGATCCGGCGGCTCCCTGGCCCGCCAGGCTCCCGTCGCCCTCACCCGCCCTCGTTCCCCCGGAGCCACAGCGGTTCACGGTGGAATGGGACACCGGGATGCCGAGCCGGGTGCGGCTGGGCAGCCGGTGGGAGCCCGTCCTGTCCTGGGCGGGGCCGTGGCGCCGCCTCGGCCGCTGGTGGCTGGGAGAGGAAACGGCCGACCGCTATCAGATCGTGACTTCCGCCGGGGCGTTCCTCTGCGAGGTTCGGGAGGGCGAGACCTGGCTGATCGGGATCTACGACTGATGATCGGCTGCAGCCCGCAGCTCGTCGAAGTGCTCGCCGATGAGCTTGCGCAGCTCGTCGGTCAGGCGGGGGACGTCCTGGGCCGAGTAGTCCTCGATCGAGATCGGCGGCAGGACGCGCACGGTGGCCTCCCCCGGATACACCAGCGGCGAACCGGGTGGGTTGATCTGGTAGGTGCCGTTGATGACGATGGGGAGGATGTCGACGCCGGTGGCCAGCGCAATGCGTGCCGCTCCGCGGCGGAAGTCCTGCATCTCGCCGGTCCGACTCCTGGTGCCCTCGGCGAAGACCAGGATCGAGTTGCCGTTGTCCAAGCTCTGTTTGATCGCCGCGTTCAGCTCCTCGTGGTTGGAGCGGATCGCGGCGCGATCGATCATCACCACCCCGACGCCCTCGGCGGCTTTGCCGAAGAGCGGCACCTTGGCGATCTCCTGTTTGGAGATGAACCGGGTCCGGAGCGGAGACAGGGCCTGAACGGTGACCGGGATGTCGAAGTTGGACAGGTGGTTCGACACGATGATGTACTGCTCACCGGGCTCGATGTTGTCGAGGCCCTCGACGGTCAGCGTGATCGGGGGGATCCTGAGGAACCGCTTCGTCCAGTTCCTGGCGACCTGATCGGTCCGGTCCTGGCCGCGCTTGGAATCGATGGCGAGGATCAACCTGGCCCGTGCCGACTGCCAGATCGTGTAGAAGACGAAGAGGGGCGCGGCGATCACGGCTCGAAGCCCGGCGCCGAGGGTGCGGAGCATCCGCGGTAGCGTAGCGACGGAGGCAGCCATGCGGACGTTGACCAAGGATCAGGCGCGGCGGATCGCCCTTGGGGCACAAGGGTTTGCCCGGCCACGACCCGAGGGGCGCGTGGACGTGCGGCACTTCCGCAGGGTGCTGGGAACGGTCGGGCTCCTCCAGCTCGACACCGTCAACGTGTTGGTGCGAGCCCACTATCTGCCGCTCTTCTCCCGGCTCGGTCCGTACGATCGCGAAGCGCTCGATCGGTGGACGACCACCTCGGGCGAGCTGTTCGAGTACTGGGGCCATGCCGCGTCGCTGATGCCGAGCACGCTCTATCCGCAGTGGCGCTGGAAGATGGAGGCCATCGCTGCCGAGCCGTGGCGCTCGGTGCGGCGGATCATCGATGAGCGCCCCGGGTACATCGACGAGGTCTTGGACGAGGTGACCAGGAACGGCCCCGTGGCAGCAGGTGAGTTCGACGAGGCGGAGCGCAAGAAGGGGCCGTGGTGGGATTGGCATCCCGGCAAACATGCCCTGGAGTGGCTGTTCGCTTCGGGCCGGCTCACCGCCTACCGGACACCCACCTTCGGCCGCCTCTACGACCTTCCCGAGCGGGTGCTGCCCGCCGAGGTGCTGAACGGTCCGGTCCCGGACACGATCGAGGCCCACCGTTCGCTCCTGCTCGATGCGGCGCGTCACCTCGGCGTGGCGACGATTGCCGACCTGGCCGATTACCACCGGCTCAAGGTTCCGGCGGCGCGACCGATCGTCGAGGCGCTCGTCGCCGAGGGTGCGCTCGAAGCGGTGCGCGTCGACGAGTGGAACCAACCTGCCTTGCTCTACCCCGAGGCGGTGCTACCGAGGCGTGCCCCCGGCACCGCGCTGCTCAGCCCGTTCGACTCGCTGATCTTCAACCGTGACCGGGTCGAGCGGCTGTTCGACTTCCACTACCGCATCGAGATCTACGTGCCCGGGCCGAAGCGGGAGTACGGCTACTACGTGCTGCCGTTCCTGCTCGACGGCGAGCTGGTCGGTCGGGTCGACCTGAAGGCGGACCGGCAGAACGGCGCCCTGCTCGTGCAGTCATCCCATCTCGAGCCGGGGCGGGATCCCGCCGCAGTGGCTGGGCCACTCGCCGCCGAACTCAGGCAGATGGCCGACTGGCTCGACCTCGGCGAGGTGGTGGTGAGACCACATGGGGGCTTCGCCGGACGGCTGGCCCCCGCCGTGGGGTAAGCCGCTGGCTAACGTCTGTCGTCGCCGAGGGAAGGAGCGTCAATGATCGATTTCCAGGACCGCGTCGCCATCGTCACGGGGGCCGGTGGGGGCCTCGGCAAGTCGTACGCAACGCTGCTCGCCTCGCGCGGCGCCGCGGTCGTGGTCAACGACCTCGGGGGAACGGTGCACGGTGAGGGCAAGGACGTCGAGACCGCCGACACCGTGGTTGCCGAGATCGAGGCCGCAGGTGGCACCGCCGTTGCGGAGTACAGCTCGGTGGCGGAGCCCTCGGGTGGTGCGGCGATCGTGCAGAAGGCGATCGACACGTTCGGGCGGGTCGACATCCTCATCAACAACGCCGGCATCCTGCGCGACCGCACGCTGGGGAAGATGGATTGGGACGACCTCGACGCGGTCCTCGACGTCCACCTGAAAGGCTCCTTCTACGTGACCCAACCGGCGTTCAACCACATGAAGGAGCAGCAGTACGGCCGCATCATCGTGACCTCGTCGGCTTCGGGGATGTTCGGCAATTTCGGGCAGAGCAACTACGGGGCCGCCAAGGCCGGTGTGTTCGGCCTCATGAACGTCCTCAAACTCGAGGGTGCCAAGTACGGGATCACGGTCAACGCCATCTGCCCGATCGCCCAGACCCGGATGACCAGCGAGATCCTCGGCGAGATGGCAGACAGGGCCGATCCACGGTCGGTGGCCCCGGCCGTTGCCTACCTGGTGTCGGAGGAATGTCAGGTCAGCGGTGATGTCTGGTCGATCGGAGCGGGCTCGGTGAGCCGGATCTTCACGGGATTGTGCCCCGGTTATTTCAAGCATCCCGAGAAGGAAGGACCAATTTCTATTGAAGATGTCGCCGAACACGTCGATGACATCCGTGTTGAAGAGGACTACATCGTGCCGTACTCGTCTCGTGACGAGTTCGCCAAGCTCGGCCCGATGCTGTTCTCCTAACGGTGCAGCCGCCCGGCTGCCACACGAGAGGAAACCGACGTGACGGATTGGAACGGGAGTACCGCTCTCATCGTCATCGACATGCAGAAGGGGTTCGAGGACACCGTCCACTACGGCGCGCGCAACAACCCCGAGTGCGAAGCCAATGTCGCCAAGCTGATCGAGGCGTGGCGCTCCCAGGGATGGCCGGTGGTCTTCGTGCGTCACGACTCTCACGACGAGTTGTCGCCCCTGGCCCCGGGCCGGGAGGGCAACGAGTTCAAGGACGTCATCACCGGGAAGCCCGACCTGTTCGTCGTCAAGTCGGTGCACTCTGCATTCCTCGGCAAGCCCGACCTCCACGGCTGGCTTCAGGAGAACCAGATCAAGGGCGTGGCGATCTGCGGGATCCAGACCAACATCTGCTGCGAGACCACGGCCAGGATGGCCGCCGATCTCGGCTACGAGGTGCTCTTCGTCGGTGATGCGACCGCGACCTTCGACATCGTCGCCCCGAACCACCAGGTGTACCGGGCACGGGAGTTGGCCCGATACACGATCGTGAACCTCCAGTCCGAGTTCGCCCAGGTCCTGTTCACCGCCGAGCTCCTCGACTGAGCACCGGCTAGCTCCCGAGACGGCTCAGCCCCGTCGGGTCGACGGTCGCCTGGACCCGCTCTCCCTCCGTCAGCCGGATCGGTGAAGATGCGACGAGGCGGGCACCACCGTCGAGCGTCAAGCCGACCCGATAGGCGCCGTCCCGGAACCTGACATCCGCCACGGTGGCGTTCGGGCTGCCGTCGCGGCTCAGCGAGACCGCGTCGACCGGGACCACGATGCCGCCGGTCGCCGGCCGATACTCGTCGACGATGCCCAACGCCGCGAGGTCCGCGGTCGAGATGCGGTTCTCCAGGCCGATGAGCTCGGCCACCCTCGCCGTCGCGGGTCGGTACCACAGCGTTTCTGGCGTTCCCTGGGCGACGATCCGGCCATCGTCGATGACGGCGAGCGTGTCGGCGATGGTGAAGGCCTCGTCGCGGTCGTGGGTGACATAGAGGGCGGTGGCCTCGACCTCCTCGAAGATGTGCCGCATTTCCTCGACCAGCCGGTCGCGCAGGGCCCGGTCGAGGGCGCCGAGCGGCTCGTCGAGCAGCACGAGACGGGGCTCGGGGGCGAGGGTTCT
>CAZCBO010000122.1:2994-8678 GCA_964496825.1 uncultured Acidimicrobiaceae bacterium | reverse complement strand
GGCAGCAGATCCTCTTCGATGGCGGCAACCGCCGCCATGTGCATCGCGGTTGGGATCACATCGTTGGAGGACTGGCTGGCGTTGACGTGGTCGTTGGGGTGGACGAGCTTCGAGCCGATCTCCCCGCCGAGGATCTCCGTGGCCCGGTTGGCCAGCACCTCGTTGGCGTTCATGTTGGTCGAGGTGCCCGAGCCGGTCTGGAAGATGTCGACGACGTACTGGTCGTCGAACTTGCCCGCCATCATCTCCTCACCGGCGGTGACGATCGCCTCGGCCTTGTCGGCGTCGACGGTCCCCAGGGAGGCGTTCATCTCCGCCGCGGCCGTCTTGATCAGCCCCATCGCCCAGATGAAGCGGCGTCCGAACCGCTCGTCCGAGATCGGGAAGTTCTCCACGGCCCGCTGCGTCGAGGCGCCGTAGTAGGCGTCGTCCGGGACCGCGACCTCGCCCATGGAGTCACGTTCGATGCGCATGTCACTCTCCGCGTAGGCAGCCCTCGAAGGGTAGAGCAGCGGTGGACAGAGCAGTAGAGCCGAAGGTCTACTCGACGAGCCCCGCCTCCACGGCAACGGGAAACACCTCGCCCACGTCGCCCTCGATGCGCAGGGTGACGATCGGGAGGGCATCGTGCTCGGTCTCTCCCCGGTTGACGATGACGTACTTCGCCCCCGCCATGGCCGCTTCGAGGGGGACGTCGGCGGCAGGGGTCACGGTCAGGCTCGAGCCGAGCGAGATTGCGAGGTCGGCGTTGCGAGCCGCATCGAAGGCCCTGGCGACGTCGATCGGGTTGAGCTGTTGTCCAAAGGAGATCGTGGCCGTCTTGAGAAAGCCCCCACAGTGGCAGAGCGGTGGCTCACCGGTCTCGGCGAACGCCTCGAGGTGCGGGCCGGGATCGCTGCGCTCGCGGCAGTTCTGACACTCGATCTCGCGGGTCGTGCCGTGGATCTCGACGAGGTTGCTCCGCTTCGTGCCGGCAGCTTCGTGGAGCCCGTCGATGTTCTGGGTGACGACCGCCTCGACCTTCCCCGCTCGCTCCAATGCGACCACGGCGCGATGGACCCGGTTGGGGAGGGCCGCCTCCATCGTCGCCGTGCCCTCTGCCTTCTGTTGCCAGTACTCGACCCTGGCGTCGTGATCGGTCATGAAGGCCTGGTAGTACACGGGCGTCTTCGTCTTCCATATGCCCTGGGGACCGCGAAAGTCGGGGATTCCGCTCTCGGTCGAGATCCCGGCCCCGGTGAAGATGAGGATCCGGTCCGAGGCGCGGATGAGATCGGCGAACGGGGTGATGCCGTGTTCGGCGTCGACGGGGACCGGCATGGGCCGATTATGGCCCGCTCAGTCGGTGTCGAATCCGCTGTTGTCGACGTCGAGTTCGGTGGCCGTGCAGTTCGGGAACCCGAAGACGTACCCGTGTCGGTGATGCACGGCGCGGTGGTGGGAGCGAGGGCGAGGACGCCGGGTCCTGAGCCGCTGTCGAAGCGGTCTGCGGAGTTCTGTGGCGTTGTGTTGCGGCATCGGCCCAGCGGGGAAGCGTACGAGCCAGATATCGGACGAATCGGCGGGGCCATGAATGGCGGTTTTCGCGGTTTCCCTGGTAACTAGTTCCAGGACGCGCTCACTCGCCGCTCTGCCGGTAACCCTCGGCCTCGAGCCGTTCTGCGACCTCCCGCCCGCCCGAGTCGACGATGCGTCCGTCCACCATCACGTGGACCCGGTCGGCGTTCATGTGACGGAGGATCCTGGAGTAGTGGGTGATGACGAGGACGCCGCGCTCGGGCGATCGCAGCGACTCCACCATCTCGGCGACGTCGCGCACCGCATCGACGTCGAGGCCGGAGTCGATCTCGTCGAGCACGGCCACCTTCGGAGCCGCAACGGCGAGTTGGTACATCTCGGAGCGCTTCTTCTCGCCTCCGGACAGGCCGACGTTGACGTAGCGCTCCATGAACGGCTCCATCCCCGTCGCCGCGGCGGCGGCGCGGGCTCGTTGCTCGACCTCCGGATCGTCGGAAGCGTCCTCCATGGCCTCGGTCAGCTCCTCCAGCGAAATTCCAGGCAGCGCCACCGGATACTGGAACGCCTGGAACAGTCCGAGCGCTGCCCGCTGGTCGATCGGGAGGCCGATGACCTCGGTGCCGTCGACGAGGGCGGAGCCGCCCGCCTCGTAGTCCTCGTGACCGGTCAGCACGTGAGCGAGCGTCGATTTGCCTGAGCCGTTCGGGCCCATCAGGGCGTGGATCTCGCCGAACGGGACCGTCAAGTCGATGCCCTTGAGGATCTCGAGCTGCCCGAGCCGGGCGGTGAGCCCCTCGATCTGCAGGGCGTTGGCGCTCACGACGCCTCCTCGAGGATGACGTACACCGCACCGTCACGCACTTCGACGGGGAACACGGGAACCGGCGCCGTCGCCGGCAGCGTCTGCGGCTCGCCGGTCTTGAGATCGAAGGGAGAACCATGGCGCGGACACTCGACCTCACCGTCGAACACCTCCCCCTCGGACAGCGAGGCCTTGGCATGGCTGCACTCGTCACCGAGGGCGAAGACCTCTTCGCCGATGCGGAACACGGCCAGCTCGAGCGGGCCGATGTGGACCCGCACCCCGCGGCCGTCCGGCAGGTCTTCGAGGTCGGCGATCTTGACCTCCATCAGACCCTTCCTGCTTCCTGGGCGGTGACGAACTTGTCGATGATCCACTCCCCGACCGGCTCGGCGAGCTCGGCCTGGGGCAGCCGCACCAGCGCCTCTTCGAAGAAGCCGTGCACCTGGAGGCGGTCGGCACGCTTTCGCCCCAGGCCACGGCTCATCAGGTAGTAGCGCTGATGGGCATCGAGCGGACCGACCGTCGAGCCGTGCCCACACTTCACGTCGTTGGCGAGGATCTCGAGATTCGGCACCGACTGGGCAGAGGCACCGTCGGTGAGGATCAGATTGCGGTTGGTCTGGAACGCCTCGGTCTTCTGACCGGTCTCCTCGATCCGGATCATCCCCGTGAATACCGAGCGCGCCTCGTCCTCGACTGCACCCTTGAGGAACATGTCGGACCGGGTGTTGGTCCCGATGTGGCGCATGAAGTAGCGATAGTCGAGCGTCTGTTGCTCCTCTCCGAAATACGCGCCGACGACGTCGGCGGACGACCCGCGTCCTTGCATCCGAACGTCGAGATGGAGCCTGGCGAGCCTTCCACCGACCCCGACTTCGGCGAACCGGAGGGTCGCATCCCCACCGACGACGGCGTTGCCGTTGCCGATGGCACGGGTGGCGTACCCCCAGTTCTGGACGATCGTGATCGCCAGCCTGGCATTCGTGCCGATCGCGGCGGCGACCTGCGGGACGACGATCAGGTCGTCCTCGTGGCGTGAGCGCTGGTGGATGACGACGGATGCCTCGGCCCCGTCGTCGACCATGATCACCGTACGGGGGAACGTCGCCGTGCCGGGCTGCGTCGCCTGGGCGTCGATGTAGATGACGCCGGGAGCGACCGAACCCGCGGCGACATGGACCAACGCCCCATCGCCTCCGAACGCCGTCGCGGCAAGAGCGAAGCGATCCTCTACCTCATCGAGTCCGGAGTCGGCGAGGACGGACTCGATCAACTCGGGCTTGGCCGCCGATGATCGAGCGAGCGAGGCCACCGTTGTTCCTCCCGACTCGATGTCCTCACCCACGAAGAACCCGTCCACGAGCGGAACGACGGCGGCCGGGTCGTAGACGGCGCCGAGTGGATCGTCGCCCAGCGCCTCCCCCGCCTCGAGGGCCGGCGCATAGTCGTCGAGGTCGAATCCGAGGTCGATGTAGCGCCAGATCTCTGCCGACTCGTCGGGCATCTCGGTCTCGACGAATGCTCGGTAGGCGGCTTGCCTGCCGACGGCGCGCCAGGGGGCATCGGTGCGACCGACGGCGGCTGATGCTTCCTGATCGAAGGCGGACACGGCCGGAGGGTAGGGACGCCGACGCTCCTACCCGGCCTCCCAGTTCCTGGCGAATCACCCTCCGGGACAGTGGCGCTAGCCGGACGCTTCGCCTACGGTGCCGGGCCGCAAGTGCTCCTCGCACGAGGCCAGGTGAATCCCTTGATACGCAACTTCCTGCTGATCGCGCTCGTCGCCGTCGTCGTCGTCACCCTGCTCCCCGCCAGGGCAAGGGCCGAGACCACGGCGGAGGGCGACTTCATCCTCGAGACGTTTCCCCACGCCGGCTCTGACGTCCGGTTCAGGGACACCTGGGGAGCCCGAAGGTCGGGTGGCAGGCGCCACAAGGGCACCGACATCCTCAGCCCACGCGGGACGCCGATCCTCGCCGTGGCTCCCGGCGTCGTCGTCTTCGTCGGCAAGCAGCTGCTCTCCGGCTACACCGTCAAGATCGAGCATGCCGAAGGCTGGGTGAGCACCTATATGCACCTCAACAACGACACGCCCGGCACCGACGACGGCAAGGGCGGGCCCGAAGCCGCCTTCGCCCCCGGCATGGAGGTCGGTACGGAGGTGCAGACCGGTCAGCTGATCGGCTGGGTGGGCGACTCGGGCAACGCCGAGCGCACGACCACCCACACCCACTTCGAGCTCAAGCACAACGGAACCAAGCTGAACCCGTATCCGTACCTGGTGACCGCCTGGCGCCTGAGGTCGAGCGACGGAGACCCGGCCGCCGAGTGAGGCCTATCCAACGAGCTCGGCGGCTCGCACGAAGACCGCATCGAGCATCGCTTCGGTGAGACGTCCGGTGAACGTGTTCTGCTGACTCGGGTGGTAGGACCCCAGAATCACCCGCCCGTCGGGAATCACCACCTCGATCCCGTGTCCGAACCGGGGTCGGGGCCGGGGCATCGGAGATCGTTCGGCCAGATGACGCCAGATCGACCGGTAGGCGTAATCGCCGAGGGAGACGAAGACGCGGGGATCGAGGAGCGCCAGTTCGGCATCGAACCACTCGACACAGTGGTCCCGCTCTTCGATCGTCGGCTTGTTGGCGGGCGGTGCGCAGCGGACCGGTGCCGTCACCCAGGCGTCGTGCAGCACCAGCCCGTCGTCCCGCCGCTGCGACACCGCTTGGCTGGCGAAGCCGGCCCGGTGGAGGGCCCGGTACAGCCACTCGCCGCTCCGATCCCCGGTGAACATCCGCCCGGTTCGGTTTGCGCCGTGGGCGGCGGGAGCGAGCCCGACGACGACGAGACGGGCGTGTGGATCGCCAAAGCCCGGAACGGGCCTGCCCCAGTAGTCCTGGTCGGCGAACGCCGCTCGTTTCTCGGCGGCGACGTGCTCACGCCATTCGACGAGACGCGGGCACCGGCGGCATTGGATGAGCGCGGCCGACAACGCGGCCAGCTCGTCTTCCTGCGTCACGGCGCTCACCCTCTCGGGAGGATCTCGGCGGAGTAGCTGGCGCTGTTCGACCAGAGCATCCATCCCATGTTTCGCCCGGTGGCCGCCTGCTGGAGGCTCAGGATGTCCTCTGCGGCCAGGGTCCAGGTCTGCAGCCAGGGCCGGAGGTAGGCGAAGCCCTCGAGGCGGGACACGCCGCTGGCCAGCGCCTCATCGACGATCTGGACTGCGTACTCGTCCGGGTCGGCAAAGCCCTTCCAGCCCGGCCCGTAGTTGGTGGAGTACAGCGTCGGGCTGAGCACGTCGATCGTCCGCGACATGCGCCCCGGCCGCTGGCCCACGCCCTCATCGATGCTCGACTCC
>CAZCBO010000122.1:0-2984 GCA_964496825.1 uncultured Acidimicrobiaceae bacterium | reverse complement strand
TCCGCCACCTCGCGGGCGATCCCCAGCACCGAGGCGCCGACGGCACAGCCCAGTGGGTTCAACACCGAGTAGGCCCGCTCGAGGAACTGGATGATCGAGTCCACCCGGTTCTCTTCGTTGCTCTCGGCGTCGAACACCGCGGTGTCCTTGTCACCTCCGATCGGGAAGGAGGCGAAATCGAACTGTGCCTCGTCGAAGCCGGCCCGGCATGCCTCCTCGGCCAGTGCGATCGGATACTCGTACGACACGGGGTCGGATGGGTCCATCCAGGCCTCGTCCACGTTGGTGCGCCACAGGTCACCGGTCGCCGAGTCGAGCACGGCGTGATCGGGGTTGGCCAGCGCCATCGGCGTGTCCTGGAAGGCGACGACCCTGGCGATCTTGTAGAGCCCGGCATCGTCCATGTCCTGCACGATGTCGGTGAGCTCGTAAGCCGGGGCCACGGCTCCGACGGCCCGAGCATCGGCGACCTCGGTCTCGTGGAACACCGTCCCGAACTCGTCCTTGATGTCGATGACGAATGCGTTGATCGCCGTGCTGCGGGCGATTCGCAGCAGCTGATCCCAGCGGACCGCATCGCCGGGAGCGCTGCCGCCGACGCGGATGGCGAAGATGTCGAGCGGCTCCATGGCGATCTCGATCTCATCGGTCGCACCATCCCACTGCAACGCCAGGTCGTTCCACGCCGGCCGCTCCAACAGGACCTCTCCCGGCTCGGCGCGAGTGATCTCGAACAAGCCGTCGTCGTTGGTGACGTCGTTGGCACCACGGAGGCTGACCCGGGTACCGGGCAGGGGCAGCCCGATGTCGGTGGTCACCCTCCCGCTGAGCACGACGGGCTCGAGCCGCACCTCGATGCGGTTTCCGGAAGGGGCATCCTCGAGGGCTCCCGACCAGGCCTCGAACCCCGGGCTCTCCACGCTGATTGCGGCCGGCTCACCCGGCCAGAGGAACGACTTGTCCATCAGGGTCTCACCCGACGCGAGGACGACTCCGTCGACGGTGACGATCGATTCGATCGGCGAGAGGTCGTCACCGGCAAGCACCACGACGTCGATGACCGGAGGACCCGTTTCCGGTGGCCGCACTCCGGAGACCTCGAGGGGTGTGGCCCCGGTGCAGGCCGTCCCCAGAACGGCGATCGCCGCGGCGAGGACGGTGGTGGCACGGCGAGGAGAGGCGTGTTGCATTGGAACGAGCGAAGCGTACCCACCCATTGCCGGATGCGAACCTCCGTGATAGGTTCCCCCGGTCACACCACAGGGTCATGAGGCGATGACGGATCGCGCTGTTCGAGCGGCCGGCGATGCAGTCGGTCGCTATCTGGGCGAGGTGTCGGGACATCAACTCCTCGATGCCGATGAGGAAGTTCGCCTCGCCCGCGCCATGGAGGCGGGGCGCCGGGCCCAGCAGCGGCTCGATGACGGCGACCGGGTCACCCCTGCCGAACGTGCCGAGCTCTATCGGCTCATCAACGAAGGCGACGAGGCCAAGGCCACGTTCATCAGATCGAACCTGCGCCTGGTCGTGTCCATCGCCAAGCGCTACACCGGCCGGGGTCTCGATCTGCTCGACCTCATCCAGGAGGGCAACCTCGGGCTGATCAGGGCGGTGGAGAAGTTCGACTGGCGCAAGGGGTTCAAGTTCTCCACGTATGCCACCTGGTGGATCCGCCAGTCGATCACCAGAGGTCTGGGCAACCAGGGCAGGACGATCCGGCTTCCCGTCCACATGATCGACGTGGTGCGAACGGTCCAGGAGACCGATCTGGCGCTTCAGGAGCGGTTTCACCGGAAGCCCACGGTGTCGGAGATCGCCGATGCCAGCGGTCTCGACATCGAGCAGGTGATCGTCGCCCGCGAGGCGCCAAGCGAGACCGTGTCGCTCGATCGGCCGGTGAGCATCGACGGCGATGCCCAGCTCGGCGACTTCGTCGAGGACGAGCGCACGCCCGACCCGTTCACCGTCGCCGCAGAGACCGCCCGGTGCGAGGAGGTGGCCAGGGCCCTGGATCTGCTCGACGAACGTGAGGGAAGGGTGCTGATGATGCGATACGGGCTCGGTGGAGAGAGCCCGAAGACGCTGTCCGACGTCGGCGCCGCGCTGGGCATCACCAGGGAGCGGGTGCGCCAGATCGAGAACCGGGCGCTGACCAAATTGCGCGACCCGGGGGCGGTGCTGGACCTCAGGTCGCTGCTCTAACCGTTCTTGCGTAGCGTGAGCCCGTATACGGTCTGTGATTACGCAAGAACGGTCAGAAGAGCCGCAGCACATCGCTGTCCGCGCCCGCCAGCGCCTCGTAATCGACCTCACGCCACGCGATGCCCCGGTCCTCGGCCAGCGTTCGCGCCTGGGGCTTGACGATCTGGGCGGCGAGCAGACCGCGCACCGGGGCCAGGGCGGCGTCGCGGTTGAGGAAATCGAGGTACCGCGTGAGCTGCTCGACGCCGTCGATCTCGCCGCGCCGCTTCACCTCGACGGCGACCGTGCCGCCCTCGACGTCCCGACACAAGAGGTCGACCGGACCGACCGGGGTCGGGTATTCGCGGCGGATCAGCGTCAATCCCCGCTCGAGCGACTCCGGGTGCTCGGCGAGCAGCCGCTGCAGCTCGAGCTCGACGGCGTCCTTCTGGAGGCCGGGGTCCTCCCCGAGCTCGATCTCGGTCTCGAAGTGGATCTCGTGCAGGTCGAGGGTGAGCCTCTCCCCCTTGCCGTTGGTGATCAGCCAGCGGCCCTCCTCCTCGATGAGGTGATTGGGCGTCGTCATCCAATTGAGGGGCTTTCCGCTGGCGTCGGCGTGCACCAACACCGTGCCGTCGGCCTTGACCACGATGAGCCGGCGCGCCCTCGGCAGATGGGCGTTGAGCCGTCCCTCGTAGTCGACCGTGCAGTCGGCGACGACGATCCTCATGGGCGAAGAGCGTACCGACCGTCGGACCTTCGCGACTCGCGACTCTCTAGCCGACCGCACCCTCCATGGACAG
>CAZCBO010000121.1:0-8691 GCA_964496825.1 uncultured Acidimicrobiaceae bacterium | reverse complement strand
GAGGTCGCCGCCGCCGAGGGCACGTTCGAGGACGACGCCTACGCCGGTCCGACGGCGCCGGTGACCGCGTCGGTCACCATCCGTGACCTCACCAACGAGTGGCTTCCGGTTCCCTATGCCGTGCGCGGCGTCGCCGGTGACGACGCCGGCTCGTTCCGCGTTCGCACCGCCGACGCCTCGGTGCTGTACGGCGGCAGTCGGACCTACCCGGGGATGCAGTACGAGGTGGTTGCCGATGTGCCGACGATGGACTCGGGAGCAATCGCCACCGATGCCGATGGACGTTTGTCTCCGCTCTTCCTGGTTGCCGCCGAGCGGGAAGGGAGCGACCTCGCCTCCGACCCGGCGACCGTCCATCGCAGCCTCCCGGATGCCGCCGAGTACCTGCAGCTCCCCGACGGTATCGATCCCCGTATCGAGACCTTGGCGCGCGACGTCACGGCGAATCTCTCGACCGACTTCGAGAAAGGCCTCGCCCTCGAGTACTGGTTCCGCGAGACCGGCGGGTTCACCTATTCGCTCGAGGGGGGGATCGAGCAGGGTCACAGCCCCGATGCGCTGGTGGCCTTCCTGGTCGAACCCAACCCGAACTACCGGAAGGGCTACTGCGAGCAGTTCGCTACCGCGATGGGCGTCATGGCCCGCAGCATCGGGATTCCGACCCGGGTGGTCCTCGGGTTCCTCCCAGGCGAGCCGACCGGCGACGAGCTACTCGTGACCGACATCGACGGGCATTCGTGGGTCGAGCTGTGGATCCCCTCCCAGGGCTGGATGCGCTTCGACCCCACCCCGCGGGCCGACGGGCTCAACCCCAACTCGGCGTATCGACGGATCCAGGACGAGCTCGGTTTCGACGTTGCCGCCTACCTCCGCCAGGTTCCCGAGCAGGACACCGGAACCACAGCCGTCGATCCCCTCGATATCACCGCCCAGCCTGAACCGGATCTGACCGGTGTGCCGGCGGCGGCGTCCGGCGGCGGGGTCGCCGGCACCATCAGCTGGATCGCCACCATCGTGCTGGTTGCGTTGCTTGCGATCGGACTCGGCCTCGGGACGATCCCCGCGGTGAAGTGGGCCGGTCGCCGGCGCCGCATGCGGCGGCTCGCCCACGGCGATGTCTCGGCCGCCTGGGAGGAGATCGTCGCCCGGCTGGCGGACCTCGATCGCCCGGTCGCACCGGCTTCGACGCCGAGAGAGGTGGCGGAGGACGTGGACGCGGCATTGGAGCCGCTGGCCGGCGTGTATGCAAAGTCGATCTACGGACCCACCGCGGTGATGACTCCCGACGAGGTCGAAACGGCATCGCGCTCGATGACCGTTACGGCCGATCGCCTCAACGATGGTCTGACGTCGAATCAGCGCTGGCGCGCGACCTACCGGCTCGCCTCGATCATCGGACCGTGGAAGCTCAGCCGCTGGCTTCCTTGGCTTCGTCCGTAACGTCGTCCTCGACGCGGCGCAGCATCTCGAGAAATCGATCCCGGTCCAGCTCGAACTTCGTCACGTCTTCCTCGACGTTCTGGGTGATTTCGTTGATCGCCACGAAGAAGGCGAGCTGGCCCTGGCGGAGGGCGTCGAGCAGCTCGTCTTCGTCGGTGGCCACGGCGAAGATCGACTGGCCATCGGTCACCAGCCTCACCTCGGCGAGATGTGCGTCCATGTCGGCGGTGCGGCGCAGATAGTCCCAGGCGCGGCGGACGCGTTGAATCGACATGCCGTTGTCGAGGAGGCTCCTGACGACGCGGAGGGCGACGAGGTCACGAAACGAATAGAGGCGCCGTCTCCCCGGACGCCCGCCGGTCTGTTGAAGTGAGGGTTGGACGAGGGCCACCTTGTCCCAGTAGCGCAGTTGATGCGGTGTGCAACCGGTGAGCCTGGTTGCCTGCTGAGCGGTGAATCCGTCCACGAAGGTCTCCCGATGTCAAGTCCGTCAGGGCCCGGAGGCCCGCCCTGTTTCCTGCCGAATGGGCTGGCTTACCTCCCGCCCGGGCAGGCGGCAACCTTAGCGTTCGCGACGCAGGCGCTGCCGAATGTCGTCGACCCATCCGAGGAGCGACGCCGACCCCGACCTTCCGTCGGAGCCGGAGCGGTAGCCCATGACGATCGTTGCACCAGAGACGACCATCAGAATGAAGCCCAGACCGGCGAGGTACCACAGCCGGGTGAACGTCCCGAGCATGATGATCAGCCCGAGGACGAACCCCACGACGGCGAGACGGGTGCGGCGCTTCGTGCGTGCGCCCAGGCTCGTCTTGGCGACGGTCTGGGCGAGCTTCGGATCCTCGGCATAGAGGTTCCGCTCGATCTCCTCGAGGATGCGCTCTTCTCGTTCATTCAGTGGCATTGGCTCTCCCACCAAAGCGGACGGGGCCGCGCTCGCAGTATACCGAGACCCCGGCCTGGTCAACCCGAAGAAAATGAGTCGCGAGTCGCCCGAGTCGCTTCTCGGTCAAAGAGGGGAACGGTCGGGTAGTCGTCGGCGAGCGGCTAGCGAGCCGACCAGCAAACATCGCCCCCGCTGAGTCCAGAGTCGCGAGACGCGAGTCGGCAGAGAGGGGAACGGTCGGGTAGTCGTCGGCGAGCGGCTAGCGAGCCGACCAGTGAACATCGCCCCCTACCCTCCCGGTCCGATGGCAGACAATGTCTATCTCGTCCGTCACGGCGAGGTCTTCAACCCGGCACACATCGTGTACGCCGACCTCAAAGGATACGGACTGTCGGACCGGGGCCGAGCCCAGGCAGCCGCCGCGGCGGGACGGCTGCCCGAGGGAGCCAGCATCATCAGTTCCCCGTTGCAGCGCGCCGTCGAGACCTCCGGAATCATCGCCGCCGCGCTCGACACGCAGTTCGCCGTCGACGAGGACCTGACCGAATGGCTTCTCGGGCGGCGCTGGGCCGGGCACACCTGGGAAGAGATCGACACCATCTTCCCAGGGGAGCTGACCGCCTACCTCAAACATCCCGAGCGGCTCCCTTTTGCGAGCGAGAGCCTCGATCGCCTCGCCGCCAGGGTCGCCGGGGCGGCCAGGCGCCACCGCCGGGCTGCCCCGGGTTCGTTGATCCTCGTTTCTCACCAAGACCCGATCCAGGCCGGCAGGCTGTCCTTGACCGGGAAGCCGCTCACCGATCTCCAGCGCGACAAGCCGGGACACGGCGCGGTGATCACCCTCGATCCCACCGTTGACGATGACTGGCAGGAGCTCGAGGTGTGGTCACCACCCCAGGGCGATCGGTTCCCGCCGGTCTGAGTGCGGACGTAGCATTCGCCGGTGACCGAGAGACCCGCTGCCCCGTATGTGATCTCGGGCCTGCTTGCCCTCGGCGCGCTCGGTGGGGTCGCTCTCGTCCTGTTCGACCCCGACCCGTTCGCGCTGGGCGCCGCCGTGCTGGTCACCCTCGGCCTGCTGGCGTACGCGCTGATTGCGATCGCCGGGATTCTCCTCGTCCGAGCCCCGTGGGCACGATGGCTCGGCCTCGCCACCGCAGTCGCCACCCTGCTGCTCCTCGCCATCACCGGCTTCGATGCTCCGGCCACCCTCGTCGCCGCCGGCCTGTTGCTCGCCGCTGTGGGGGGGCTCGCCGGACCGTGGCTCGAGGTGTGGCTCCGCCGACGGCCTGCGCTCGGTCCTGAGACCAAGGCGGTGGCCCTGCCCCTGGTGGCGCTCGGCGCTGCGCCGCTGGCCGGGCTGGCCTCATATTCCGGACTCACCCCTCCGGTGGTGTTCGCCGCGGTGTTGGGACCGATCGGGGCGTGGGGCTACGCACAGGCCTGGCGTTGGGGACTCTGGATCCTGCGGGTCGCCTTCCCGATCGCCGCCGTCGCCGCCGCCACCCAGGTCGACCTGATCGGCTCGATCGTGTTGATCGGCCTCGGCCTGGCCGTCGGACTCCTCGCCTGGTCGACCGAGGCGTCACGGGCCCAGCGCCCCATCGGTGCCGCCCTCCCCCCACCTCGTTACCGGAGGCGTAACCCGTGACGGCGCGCCTCATCTCGGTGGGGATCTGCGTGGCCTCTGGCCTGCTGCCGGGCTGGTTGCTGGCGGGAGCGACCGGGGCCGTCGTCGGCGGCGTGATCGGCATCGGGTTCGGGCTCGTCGCCGACCGTTTCCAGGTGCGGACCGTCGTCGCCGCCTCCGTGGCCGCGGGGGCCGTCATCGGTGCCTTCATCGGGAGCAATATCGCTGCGGTGATCTGCCTGCCGGGCACGTGTGTCGGCTACGAGGTCCTCGCTGGGGTGCTGACCGGCCTCGGCGCGTTCATCGGCGTCGGGATCATCGTTGCGCTGGCGACGCGAAGCTTCGACGAGTACCGCGAGGGCCGGGCTACGGGGCCCTGAAGATCAATGCCACGTTGTGGCCGCCGAAGCCGAACGAGTTGCTCATCACCGTCTGCGCCGTGGTCTCCCTGGCCTCGTTGGGAACATAGTCGAGGTCGCATTCCGGGTCGGGAGTCGTGTAGTTGATCGTCGGCGGGATGATCCCTTCACGGAGGGTCAGAATGCTGGCGACGGCTTCGATCGCCCCTGCCCCACCGAGCAGATGCCCGGTCATCGACTTCGTCGACGAGGCCTGGATCGCATAGGCGTGCTCGCCGAACACGGTCTTGATCGCCGCAGTCTCGGTGGCGTCGTTGGCCTGGGTCGACGTGCCGTGGGCGTTGATCACCGAGATGCCGGAGGGATCGAGGCCGGCGTGGTCGAGCGCGGCCTGCATGGCTCTGGCGGCGCCATCCCCGCCGGGTCGGGGCAGGGTGACGTGGTAGGCATCGGCCGACATACCGTATCCGATCAGCTCGGCGTACACGGTCGCTCCCCGTGCCAGGGCATGCTCACGTTCCTCGAGGATCAACGCCGCGCCGCCCTCCCCCATTACGAACCCGTCGCGGTCGAGGTCGAACGGCCTGCTGGCTCCCTCCGGATCGTCGTTGTTGGTGCTCAGTGCCCTGGCCTGGGCGAACCCGGCCATGGCGAAGCGGGTGATCGAGGCGTCTGCGCCCCCGGCAAGCATGATGTCGGCGGCTCCCCGCTTGATGATCTCCCCGGCATCACCGATGGCGTTGGCCGACGCCGCGCAGGCGGTGACCGCCGTCGTGTTCGGCCCGAACAGGTTGAAGTCGATCGATGCCTGGCCGCCGGCCATGTTGGCGATGATCTTCGGGATTCCGAACGGGCTCAGCCGGTGCGGCCCGGTGTGGAACAGCGTGTCGAGCTCCTGTTCGAAGGTTTCGACACCGCCGATCCCGGTGCCGACGACGACTCCGGCGCGGCGAGCCTCCGGATCGTCCTCGTCGAAGTCCAGCCCGGCGTTGCCCATCGCCTCCTTGGCCGCCACCCAGAAGAGCTGCGAGTAGCGGTCCATCCGGCGGGCGACCTTCTTCTCGATGTAGTCGGTGACCTCGAAGTCCTTGATCTCACCGGCGATCTTCGACGGCAGGTCGCTGACGTCGATCCGCTCCACGGTCGAGATCCCCGACCTCCCGCTCACCAGGTTCTTCCACGACTCGTCGACCGTCCTACCGACGGGGTTGATCGTTCCCAGACCGGTGACGACGACGCGGCGCTCCACGGTGTCTCCTCAGCCGGAGAGCTTGACCGCGACGAGATCGACGGCTTCGCCGACGGTCGTGATCTGCTCGGCCTCCTCGTCGGGGATCTTCACGCCGAAGTTGTCTTCGAGCGCCATCAGCAGCTCGACGACGCCCAGTGAGTCGACGTCGAGGTCCTCCTCGAACCTCGCATCGGGCTTGATGGCATCACGCTCGATCCCGAGCTCGTCGACGAGCAGGTCGGTGAGCTTCGACTCGATCTCGGCACGGTCCATGTGTTTCTCCTTCTGGGTTTACAGGGCGATCCCACCGTCGACGATGAGCGTGTGACCCGTGACATAGGCGGCTTCGTCGGAGGCAAGATAGCCGACCGCCGCCGCCACTTCCTCCGGCCGGCCAAGGCGCCCCAGGGCGATACGGTCGGTCGCAGCCGCGGTGATCTCCTCGCCGAGGGCGGCGGTCATGTCCGTCTCGATGAAGCCAGGGGCGACGGCGTTGACGGTTATGCCGCGGCTTCCGACCTCACGAGCCACCGACTTCGTGAACCCGATGATGGCGGCTTTCGAAGCCGCGTAGTTCGCCTGGCCCGGGTTGCCTGCGATCCCGGAAACCGAGCTCAGCGAGATGATCCGGCCCCACTTGGCTCGCAGCATCGATCGCAGGGCAGCCTTCGTCGTCAAGTAGACCGAACGAAGGTTGGTGGCGATCACGTCGTCCCATTCATCGAGACCCATGCGCAGGATGAGGTCGTCCCTCGTGATCCCGGCGTTGTTGACCAGTATCTCGACGGAGCCGAGCCGCTCGGCGATCTCCTCGAACAGCTGCGCCACCGCCTCGGGATCGCTGACGTCGGCCTGCACGGCGATGGCGGTCCCGCCGGCATCGGTGATCGCCTCGACCGTCGCCTCCGCCGCTTCCTTGTTGGCGGTGAAGTTGACCGCTACCCGGTGGCCGTCGGCGGCGAGCCGTTCGGCGATGGCCCGGCCGATGCCGCGCGATCCCCCCGTCACCAGTGCGACCCTGCTCACGCGCGCTTGACCCGCTGCTGCTCGAGAACGATCTCGAGCCCGGTCTTGTCGGTCACGGGCAAGGTGGCTTCGGACACGGCGATCGGTTCGATGCGGTCTCCCCACACCAGCCCGGCTGCACCCCAGGTGAGCCCGGCACCGAAGGCCACCAGCACGAGCCGTGCTCCCGGCTCGACCCTGCCCTCGTCGAGGGCCTCGGAGAGGGCGATCGGTATCGATGCGGCCGAGGTGTTCCCGTACGAAGCGATGTTCGTATAGACCTTGGCCTCGTCGATGCCGAGGCGACGCGCCGTGGCGTCGATGATCCTGATGTTGGCCTGGTGGGGGAACACGAGATCGATGTCGTCTGCGTTCCAGCCCGCGTCGACGATGGCCTTCTCTGCGGCGGCGGCCATGCCCTTGACGGCATTCCGGAAGACCTCGCCCCCGTCCATGACGATCCGGATCGGAACCGGCGGCTCGGCGATGAACGACGACCCGTAGCCCTCGCAGGTGAGGGCATCGGCGATCGAGCCGTCGGCGCCGACGTTGATCGATCGGAGCCCCTCGTCACCTGCTGCGGGCTCGAGGATGGCGGCTCCTGAGCCGTCCCCGAACAGCACCGCCGTCGAGCGCTCCTCGAGATCGAGGAACGGGGCGATGCGCTCGGTGCCGATGAGCAGGATCCGCTCGGCCGACCCGGTGGCGATGAGCCCGTTGGCCAGGTTGAGCCCGTAGATGAACCCGGTGCAGCCGGCGTTGGCGTCGATCGCCGCCACCCCCTGGGCCCCGAGGTTGGCCTGGACCGTTGCCGCCATGGCGGGAATCTGGCGATCCGGGGTGCAGGTGGCGACCAGGATGTAGTCGAGGTCGGAGGGCTCGAGGCCCGCGGCGGCCAAGGCTCGGCGGGCGGCCACCGTCGCCATTTCGGAGTTGTCGACGTGCGAGATCCGCCGCTCCTTGATGCCCGAACGGGTTGTGATCCACTCGTCGCTCGTGTCGATCACGGATGCCAGGTCGTCGTTGGTCAGTACCGGTTCGGGTGTGCAGCGTCCCCATCCGGTGATCGCCGCTCTCCGCATAACGGATCCTCCTCGCCTGACCATCATTCTACGAACGCGGCCGCTCCAGGGATGTCGTTCAATTCTGACACGGTGTAGGTGGCGGCGCCCGGAGCCGATCGCCTGGCCAGCCCGGCCGTCACGTTGCCGGGGCCGACGTGGATGAAGGCGTCCACCCCATCGGCCTCCATCTGGACGATCGACTCGCTGAACCGCACCGGTGTCGTCAGCTGCTCGGCGAGCTGCCCGGGCGGGTCGACGATCGGCCGGGCCGAGACGTTGGCGTACACGGGGAACCCGCCATCGGTGAACGTCGCCCGTCGCAGCGCCTCGCCGAGCCGCTCGGCGGCCGGCTCCATATACGGCGAGTGAAAGGCCCCGGCGACGTTGAGCGGGATCGCCCGCCGCGCCCCGTACCGATCGGCATTCGCCACCAGCCAGTCGATGTCTTCGGTGCTACCGGCGAGCACGATCTGTCCCGGAGCGTTGATGTTGGCGACCCAGAGCTTTCCTCCCTCGTCGCGTCTCCCGGCGGCGAGCTGCTCGGCGCCGGGGGCATCGACGCCCATCAGGGCCGCCATCGCCGACGGTTCGAGAGCCGCCGCCTCGGCCATCGCTTCCCCTCGCGCGGCGACCAGACCCAGCCCCTCGAAGTAGTCGAGGGCTCCCGAGGCAGCAAGAGCGGTGTACTCACCGAGGGAGTGGCCCGCGGTCGCAGCCGGCGGACGGGGCAGCGCCTCGCGCAGTGCATCCCACAGGGCGTAGGACACGGCGTAGAGCGCCGGCTGGGCGCGATCGGTTCGGGTGAGCTCCTCGTCGGGGCCCTCGGCGACGACGGCTTCGAGTGACCAGCCCAGCGCCTCGTCGGCGGCGGCGCCGAGGAGATCGGGGTGGGCGGCGAACACGTCGGCGCCCATGCCGACGAACTGACTGCCCTGGCCGGGGAACAGGACGGCGTAGCGCTTCATCGGTCGGTACGACTCTGCCACGACCCCCGGGGTTTCCTGTACCGTCTCGGGCGATGGACCTGGCCTTCCTCTTTACCGACGTCGAGGGGTCGTCCCGGCTGTGGGAAGCGC
>CAZCBO010000120.1:0-8703 GCA_964496825.1 uncultured Acidimicrobiaceae bacterium | reverse complement strand
ACCAGTGACCTCTGCCGTGTGAAGGCAGCGCTCTCCCGCTGAGCTAAGCGCCCCGGCGCCGGAGTGTAGTGAGACCGCCCCCTAGGCTCGCCCCGTGAATCGAGCCCAGTTCGCCCATGCCGTCGACGACGCCCTCGCCGAGCTTCCCGAGTGGGTGAACCAGCAAGTCGACAACCTCGTCGTGGTCGTCGAGGACGAGCCGACACCTGAGCAGGACCCCGCCGGGGAAGGGCTTCTCGGCATCTACGAGGGGGTCTCGCTCGCCGATCGCGGCATGGACTACTTCGGGCAAGCGCCCGACCGCATCGTCGTGTTCTACCGGCCGCATCTCGACCTCGGGCTCAACGACGAGGAGCTCCGCGCTGAGGTTCGCCGCACCGTCCTCCACGAGATCGCCCACCACCTGGGTATCGACGACGAGCGCCTCCACGACCTCGGCTGGGACTGACCGGGAAAATAGGGCTCGAGGACTAGTCCCGATCCCTTATCAGCGGCCCCGCCGCTGCCGATAAAGAGGGTATGTCGGGCCAGGAAACCCCGAGAATGCATGACGCATACCGGTCTTGCGAGGCATCGTGCACCCACGATCTGGCAAGAGGTGTGCTCGTGTCCGAGCTGCTCAACGATGAGGGTCCGTACCCGGACAGCCACCCGCTGCTGAGTACGCCACCGCTTGGTGGCGGCGCCGCGTTGCTGCGCGCCCTGATCGTCCCAGCCGCCTCATAGCCGTCCCCGTCCCCCGTCGGAGGACTGGTGAATGTGTGTCGCCTACACTCGGTTCACCGCGCACGAAAGGGGATCCATGGACGCCAACGAGCTCAGGGACACCATCGCCGAGAAGACCAACCTCACGGTCGAGCAGGCCAAGGAGGCCGCGGCCGCCGCCGTTCAGTGGCTGGCGGACAACCTGCCCGATGACGCCAGCGACCAGATTCGCGAGTTCACCGCCTCGGCAAGCGACTGGGCCAAAGAAACGCTGAGCAGCATGGGCGGAGCAGCCGCCGACATGCTGGACAAGGCCAAGGACAGCACGACCAGCTCCCCGAGTGAGGAAGGCGGCGACAGCTAGCCTGGAGCCATGAAGGCCCCCTGGGACCCCCCGATCGCCGATGGGCCCACGCGGCCGCTCGACGAGGAGGGTCCGGTCGTCTTCCTGCTCGACGCCCATTCCGGGGTCGAACGGGAGCTGCTCGAAGGGTGGATCGAACGCCACGCTCCCACCGAGGCTCGTATCGACGCCTTCAACATTCCGACCAGCAGACGCGGGACGCGCAAGACGATCGACCATCGACTCGGCCAACGCCTCGGCGAGGACGACGACCCGCTGCTCGTTCCGCTCCGCGTCGCCTGGCTCCCCGAGGAGCGGGACGGGCAACGCCGCGTCCGACTGAACGACTACATCGCCTTTGGTGATCCGCGGGACCCCAACCTCATCAGACAGCGATGGGTGCGGACCTTCGAGCCGGAACGGATCCGCGTCGTCCAGGGGGAGCCGGCGCACAAGTCAACCCTCGAGGAGCTGTGGCACGACCCCGGAGGGCGTGGACCCGCCGAGGGCACGCCGCTGGCCGAGTTCGTATCGCTGAAGGCATGGCTCGCCCTCGAACGAGCCGAGCGGGCGCTCCGAGGGACCCGGTACAAGGTGCCGAAGTTCCTCGCCGAGATCCTCTTCCATTCGAGGGGCTTTCAACAGGGCGTGGGCAACCTCGCCGAAGCCGAGGGTGTTCCGGTCGATACGATGCGGAAGCGCACGGCGCGGTACTTGAAGGAGATCGCCGCCACCCACTCCCCGTTCTTCATCGACGCCGCCACCGGGCTGATGCGATGGATCATCAGCCTCGGCTACCAGGACATCGACTACTCGAGCGAGGAACTCCAGGATCTGTACAAGGTGGGGCAGGAGCACTCGCTGGTGTTCCTGCCATCGCACAAGTCGAACGCCGACCACCTCGTGCTCCAGTACGCCCTGTTCGAGAACGACTTCCCACCAAACCACACCGCCGGTGGCAAGAACATGGACTTCCTCCCGGTGGGACCGGTGCTGCGCCGCTCGGGGATCTTCTTCATTCGGCGCGAGTTCAAGGACAACGAGCCCTATAAGTTCGTGCTCCGTCAGTACATCGACTATCTGCTGGAGAAGCGCTTCAATCTCGAGTGGTACATCGAGGGCGGCCGATCACGCACCGGCAAGCTGCGCCCGCCCCGGTTCGGGCTCCTTGCCTATGTCGTCGACACGTACCTGCGGGACCTCGTCGACGACGTGGTGCTGATCCCGGTGGCGATCGCATACGACCAGATCTCCGACGTGGCCGCCCACGCCGCCGAGCAGCAAGGCGGTGCCAAGGAAGCCGAGAGCGCCACGTGGATGGTGAAGACCCTGGGCAACCTCCGCCGCCGCTACGGCAAGATCTACATCCGTTTCGGCAAGACGCTCTCCCTCGCCGAGACCGTGGAACGGGGCGTCGACCTCGGCTCCGAGGAAGGACGCCTCATCGTCCCGAAGATCGCCTTCGAAATCAGCAAGCGCATCAACGACGCCACCCCGATCACCCCGGTGAGCCTGGTGACGCTCGCCCTGTTGAGCCAGGGAGGGACCGGACTGACCGTCAACGAGACGATCGCCGTGCTCGAGCCGTTCCTCGCCTACGTCAAACAGCGCGACCTTCCCACCGCCGCTCCCCTGTCCCTCGACAACGAGACCGAGGCCCACACCGCGCTCGAGTCGTTGGTCGAGTCCGACGTCGTGTCGCGGATCGAGGGCCCCGGCGAGGACGTCTACGTCATCGAGGAGGATCAGCACCTGTCCGCGGCCTACTACCGCAACACGATCATCCACTTCTTCGTCAACGCCGCCATCGTCGAGGTGTCGATCGCCGGCATGGTCAGGGACGGAGCCTCGGGCATCGACGAGTTCCTGACTCGTGCCTACTCCTGGCGGGCGCTGCTGCGGTTCGACTTCTTCTTCGACTCCCGGGAAGAGTTCCGCGAGGCCGTGCTCGATGAGCTCGTTCTGGCTTGCCCCGAGGGTGTGGCCTGTCTGGAATCGGACCGGCTCGCCGTGGTCCTCAGCGCCCTTGCTCCGTTCACCACCCCCGCGGTGCTCCGACCCTTCATCGAGGCGTACCGGCTCGTGGCCGATGTGCTCGTCCGTGCCGAGACCGGTGAGGAGCTCGGTCGATCCGATATCCACAGCCGGGCCCTGGCGCTGGGTCGCCAGTACCAGGCCAAGGGTGAGATATCCACACCCGAGTCGCTCTCGTTTGCGCTCTTCGACGCCGGAATCGCCCTCGCCCAGAACAGCGGCGTCCTCGACCCTTCAACGCCGCCCGAGCAACGGCAGCGGTTCCTCGACGACCTGGAAGAGGCCCTGGCGGACATCGAGGCGCTGGAAATCGCCGGCGCTGCGGGCCGAGTGACTACTCACCCGGAGCACGAAATAACTAGTTGACCACCTAGCGTGGCCCCTGATACACTCAGTGTGGGCGCTGAGGGTAGGAAGTCGTCGGAAGGGAACCGAGGACCGATGACAGAGCGCTACCCCACCGTCCGCCAGGGTTACGATCCCACACTCGTCGAATCCGATCTCGCCGCCATGGAGCGAGCTCATCAGTCCGTTGTCGAAGATGCGGCCGCCAAGATCGCTGCGCTCGAGATGGCCCTGGAGCTGGCCAGCAGCCGTCACGGCACCGCAGCCCACGAGGAAGCGGGTCAAATCGTTGCGGCCGCCCGCAAGGAGGCGTTCCGGCTGATCACCGAAGCCCGGGAGGAGGCCGGCCTCGTCATCGCCGAGGCCCGCAGCGAAGTCGAACAGACCCACTCGAGCGATCACACCGCCGAATCCGTCGCCACCGAGGATTCTCACGCGGAGGAGCTCAGGCTCGAGGCTCGCATCGTCGAGCTGCAGGCCACCTTGGCCGGCCTCGAAGCGGGCATCCGGTCCCTGACCGGCATGCTGGCATCACCGGAGGTGCTGCGTCAGGCGAGCGCGCCGCCACCCGAGGCCCACACATCCCAACCGTTCACCCTCGAGGGTGAGACCCCCGCCGACCCGCCGGTCGTGGCCGACAACGGCGGCAAGGCCCTGGTGGAGCCACTGCTCCCCCCGAGACGACAGCACTCCGCTCCGCCTCCCCCGCCGCCTCCGGAGCCGGAGCCTGCTGCAGCCGTGCGGGTCGAGGACCTCACCGTCGAGGTCGTGGATCCGCAGCAGCAGGCCCCGGCTCCCGATGACGGAGCGCGCGCATCCTGGTACTCCCGCCGATCCGCCCAGCTCCCGCACATCGGCGCCGACGCCGGAAGGAACGCGCTGGCGGCAGCGAGCGAGCTGCGAACGACGACGGGTCAGAAGGTCACAGGCAAGACCGAGGCATAGACGAGTTTTCCAGCTACGAGCTACCGGCTACGAACGCGATCCCCCACCAGTCCTCCTGCGTCGTGGCTTGTAGCTCGTAGCTGGCCCCTGATTCCGCCGAGGCAGCTCGCGTTGACGCACCCGAGAAGTGTTGACACACCCTAGAAGTAGGGATTCTCTCCCAACTCGTGGTTGGTGACGTCGACCACTTCGGTGATCTCGGGCACGGCGCCGAGGATCGCCCGCTCGATGCCCTGCCGCAGCGTCACCGCAGCGAGCCCACATCCTTGACAGCCACCACCGAGCTCCAGGTTTGCTGTCGAGCCCTCCACGGACACCAGGTGAGCGATGCCGCCGTGCATAGCGATGGCCGGATTGATCTGTTGATCGAGGAGCTGGCGGACCTTCTCCTCCGGGGTACCGGTGAGCTCCACGTCCTCGAGGTCGAGCCCGGGGCTGGCCGGCGTGTTCGGGTTCCGAATGACGAGGCCACCACCACCTCCGTTTCCGGCCAGGTCGAGAACCGAGCCGCGGAGATTGTCCAAAGAAGCGACTGGGATCGCCACAGGGAGATCACCGTGATGCTCGACATGGTCCAAATCGGAGACGTCGCTCCCGCGCAGAAAGGCGGTCTCGTACAGGAAGCCGGAGGGCCCGACCCCGCTGATCCGCAGGGCCAGGTACAGGTCGTCCAGCTCTTCCCGGTCGCGCAACTCGAGGATCTTGCCGAGAGCGCTGTCGGTGATCGTGATCGTGGCTCCGTCGCTCATGGTGGGGATGGTAAATCGGCGCGGGCCGCTATTCGGGCGACGGTGCCGAGCAGACGGAGCTCTGCGCTCAGCGAACCTCGATCAGCTGATTGGTGGTCAGGTCGAGGACCCGTTCGAGGTCGCTCGCGCCGTCGGCGATCCAGCGTGCCAGTTCCTCACCGGGAACGCGAACGATCCACCACGCCACGTCCCGGCTACCCGAAGCTCGAAACGCCTTCCAGCGGGCGCGACCTTCGGCGACGGCCTGCGCCTCGGTCTCGTAGGTGCCGAGCACGGTCGACTCGGTCCCACCGAAGTGGGCGCCTTCTCCGAAGGCGGGTTCGACGAATTCCACCAGTTCGAAGGAGTCCATCCCTCCCCTTTCTCTGCCCCGCCAGGCATCGTATCAAAGATCCTCCGCGGTGCGCTTAGGATTCGCGACCGTGGACTTCGAGCCAAGGTTCTCAGAGGATCAGATCGCCGAGGCGGTCGTCAGGGTCGCTGGCGAGATCTCGGCAAACCACCAGCAGGAGACGCCGCTCATGGTGGGAATCCTCGTCGGGTCGTTCGTCTTCCTCGCAGATCTCATTCGCGAGATGACGATCCCCGTCGAGATCGACTTCATCCGGGCCCGTTCCTACGGGAAGGGCACGGTCACATCGGGAGCCGTTGAGATCACCAAGGACATCGAACACGACGTGACGGATCGCACCGTGATCATCGTCGAAGACATCCTCGACACCGGCCTCACCCTCGACTTCGTCGGGGATCGCATCCGCGCCGGAGACCCGGCCCTGATCGAGACCTGTGCCCTGCTCGTACGCGAAGGGGCAGAACCTCCCGACTACATGGGGCTGTGGATCCCCAGAGGCTTCGTCGTCGGCTACGGCATCGATTACGCCGAGCAGCATCGCGAGCTGCCCGACATCAGGGCGATCCCGGGGACCTGACGGTCGCTACTTGTTCTGCGGGAAACCGAGATCGACCCGGCTTGTTTCCGGGTCGGGCCATCGGCTGGTGACCACCTTCGCCCTGGTGTAGAAGTCGATGCCCTCGGGGCCGTAGGCATGGGATTCCCCGAACAGCGACTCGCCCCAGCCGCCGAACGAGTAGTAGGCCACCGGGACCGGGATCGGCACGTTGATGCCCACCATCCCGGCGTCGGCCTCGATCTGGAACCGGCGGGCTGCACCGCCGTCGCGGGTGAAGATCGCCGTGCCGTTCCCCCACTGGCTGTCGGCGATCAGCTTGAGCGCATCGTCGAACGTGTCGACCCTGGTCACGCCGAGCACCGGTCCGAAGATCTCGTCGTCGTAGGCCCTCATCCCCGGCTTGACGTGATCGAGCAGCGACGGGGCGAGGAAGAAGCCGTCGCCGGTGAACACCTCGTCCCGTCCGTCGACGACGACGGTGGCCCCCTCATCCCCGGCGCCTTCGACGTAGGAGGCGACGCGATCCCGGTGCTCACGAGTGATGAGCGGGCCCATCTCCGATTCGGGATCGATTCCTGCACCGACCTTGACCGACGGGATGCGTTCCCGGATCGCTTCCACCAACGGATCGGCCGCCGACCCCACGGCAACCACCATCGAGATCGCCATGCAGCGCTCCCCCGCCGACCCGTACCCGGCCGAAACCGCGGCATCGGCGGCGAGTTCGATGTCGGCATCGGGGAGGACCACCATGTGGTTCTTGGCGCCACCCAGCGCCTGGACGCGTTTGCCGTTCTCCGATGCGGTGGCGTGCACGTACCTGGCTATCGGCGTCGACCCGACGAAGCTCACCGCCCGCACGTCGGGGTGCTCGAGAAGCCGGTCGACTGCCACCTTGTCGCCCTGGACGATGTTGAAGACCCCTTCCGGCAACCCCGCCTCGTAGAGGAACTCACCGATGAGGACCGTCACCGACGGGTCCTTCTCCGAAGGCTTGAGCACGAAGCTGTTGCCGCAGGCGATGGCGTTGGGATACATCCACAGCGGCACCATGGCCGGGAAGTTGAAGGGCGTGATGCCGGCGACCACGCCCAGCGGCTGGCGGACGCTGTAGACGTCGACGTTGGTCGAGGCCTGTTGGCTGAAGCCGCCCATGAGATGTTGCGGGACGGCGGTGGCGTACTCGATGTTCTCGAGCCCGCGGGTCACTTCACCCATCGCATCCGAGAGCACCTTGCCGTGCTCGGCCGTGAGCAGGGCGGCGATGTCGCCGCGATGGCGATCCACAAGATCGCGAAAAGCGAACAAGATCCTCGTCCTGGTCGCCAGCGAGGAGTGGCTCCAGTCGGGAAAGGCGTGCTCGGCAGCCGCCACCGCGGCATCCACCTCCTCGACCGAGGCAAAGGAGACCTCGCCGGTCTGCTCCCCGGTGGCCGGGTTGAACACGGGCCCGGTGCGCCCCGAGGTGCCCGAGACCCGCTCGCCGTTGATGAAGTGCCCGATCCGATTCATCGCTGCCTCCTCTACAGCCGTGGCACCACTCCGGCCCGGGCCAGATACTGCCCGTCGCTCTTCGCTCCGAGGTACGCGTCGTTGTCGATGATCACGTTGCCCCGCAACAGCACGGTGTCGACCTTGCCCTGGACCTCCATGCCCTCGTAGCAGGAGTAGTCGACGTCCATGTGGTGCTGCTCGACGCCTTTGGTCCAACGGGCGTCGGGATCGAATATCACGATGTCGGCATCGGAGCCAACGGCGATCGTCCCCTTCTTCGGGTACAGGCCGAAGAGCTTGGCCGGCGTCGTGCAGCACACCTCGATCCATCGGTTGACGCTGAACCGGCCACCGACCACGCCGCCGTGGTAGATCAGTTGGAAACGGTCCTCGACGCCGGGCAAGCCGTTGGGGATCTTGGTGAAATCGCCGAGGCCGAGCTGCTTCTGGGTCCCGAGCACCGGATGGTCGTCCATGCAGAAGGGACAGTGATCGGTGGACACGACCTGGAGGTCGTCGGTGATCAGCCCGTTCCACAGCGCTTCCTGATGGCCCTCGGCCCTGGCGCGGATCGGCGTCGAGCACACGTACTTGGCGCCCTCGAAACCCGGCGCCGACAGATGGTCCTCGAGGGTCAGGAACAGGTACTGCGGGCAGGTCTCGGCATAGACGGGCAGCCCGCGGTCCCTCGCCATCGCGATCTCTGCGAGCGCCTCCTTGGCCGACATGTGCACGACGTAGAGCTGGGCCCCGGTCATCTCCGCCAGGGCGATCGCCCGGTGGGTGGCCTCGCCCTCGGTGATCGCGGGCCTGGTGATGCTGTGGTACTTCGGGTCGGTCTCGCCGCGCTGGATCGCCTGCTCGCGCAGCACGTCGATGGCGATGCCGTTCTCGGCGTGCATCATGATCATGGCGCCGATCTCGGAAGCCTTCTGCATGGCCCTGACGATCTCCCCGTCGTCGGAGTAGAGCACGCCCGGGTAGGCCATGAACAGCTTGAAGCTCGTGACCCCGGTCTCCATCAACTTGTCCATCTCGGCGAGGGTGTCGGTGTTGATGTCGCCGGCGATCATGTGGAAGCCGTAGTCGACGGCACAGTTCCCGTTGGCCTTGGCCATCCAGTTCTCGAAGCCCTCCATCATCGACTCGCCCTTCACCTGGACGGCGAAGTCGACGA